>CAYRWY010000047.1:0-10136 GCA_964427955.1 uncultured Anaerolineaceae bacterium | reverse complement strand
ACAACACGACCGAAGATGTGGACGTGCTGGTCGAAGCGATCTACAATGCGCGGAAGGTGTTCAGCAAATAATTGATGTTACGCACTTCGCCATTTACCTCACCCCCAACAGCCAGGAATGGGGAGCTGCGTAAGGGCCAAATAAGAAACGGGGAACGAGATGCCGGAACCGCTCAGAAAACTAAGCGCCCTGTTCATCGCCACCTTCGTGGCCTGGTTCAGCGTGGCGATGATCGGGCTGTTCAACAGCCCGGAGTTCGTGCGCGGGGCTGCCGTCATTCTGGCGTTCATCTCGACCATCACCATCTGGACCCTGTGGGCGCTCAACGAGTACGGGATCGGCACCGAGGCCATACCGGCTGAAAAAGCCAAGCGCGCGACCGGCAGCGACGAAGACCCGCGGCTGGCGGTCCTGCTCTCGCTGTTCACCCCTGAAGAACGCGATACCCTGCGGGCACGGCTGGCGGATTCGATGGAAGCCGAGGGCGAAACCGTGTCCCTGGCCGACCTGCTCAGCGAATCTGAGCAACAACGCACTGGTGCAAGGAATTGAGATCATGGACCTCTATCTGGACAACATCATCGATCATGGGCAAAACCCGCGCAACTTCGGCGACCCATTGCGTCCCGCCGACATCGATTACGAGGACGAAAATCCCTTCTGCGGCGATCACCTGCATCTGACCGTGCAGTTGGACGAGCAGCAGCGCGTCAAGGCCGTCTCGTGGGAAGGCCAGGGCTGCACCATCAGCCAGGCGTCGGCGTCGATGCTGGGCGAGGAGATCATCGGCAAGACGCTGGAGGAACTGCGCCATTTCGACCGCCAGGAACTGCTCGACCTGCTGGGCATTCAGCTCAGCCCCACCCGGCTGAAATGCGCGCTGCTGTCGCTGAAAGTGCTCAAAGCCGGGGCCTATGGGCTGACCAACTGGCCCGGCGAAAATGAAGACTGATACCCGGAGCCAACTCGTTTATGGCCGCTCTTGATCGTTTCTCTCTCAACCTGCGCCACGTGCTCAAACGTGCCCAGGACGAAGCCGAACACCGCCACGGCGTCTACATCGACGTCGAATACCTGCTGCTGGCCCTGCTGCGCCATCCCGGCGGCAGCGCCTCCGACCTGTTCCAGCAGTATCACGTCGATACCGAAGCCCTGTACCGGAAAGTCGCCGACAACGTCGGCATGGAGCGCCCCACCGCGGCCCCGGTCAAGGGCCTGAGCCGGGGGGTGCAGGCCGCCCTGGAACGGACCGTGATCGAAGCCCGTAACCTCGGCCAGCACGGCCTGGATACCGGCCACCTGCTGATCAGCCTGATGCAGGAGCCGGACGGCATCGTGCCCGACGTGCTGGCGACACTGCCGTTCACGATGGACGACGTGCGCGCCTACATGCGCACCCAGCCCGATCCCCAGCCGGTGCGCGGCAGCGGGGCCAACGACGAACCGGCGGAGTACGTCCTGGTCCCGACGCGCGCCGCCCGCAAGCCCAAGCCCGGCAGCAACGCGAAATCGCAAACCCGGGGGGACAACAAGATTCTGTACATCACGCTGGGGATCGCGGCGCTGATCGTCTACATGGCGTTCGTGCTGCCCGGCAACTCGCTGTTCACGTTCGTGTTCATCATCGCGGGCTGGATTTTTTCGCTGTGCCTGCACGAATTCGCCCACGCGCTGGTGGCGTATTGGGGCGGCGACTATACCGTCAAGGACAAGGGCTACCTGTCCTTCAACCCCCTGCGCTACATGCACCCTACCCTGAGCATCATCATGCCCCTGATCTTCCTGGCGATGGGCGGGATCGGCCTGCCTGGCGGCGCGGTCTACATCGAGCGCGACCGCCTGAAAAACAAGTGGTGGGGCGCGGCGGTCAGCGCGGCGGGACCGGCGGCAAACCTGCTGCTGGCTATCGTGCTGGCCATGCCGTTCGCGTTGGGGTTGGTCGATACCAACGTGATCGCGTTCAAGGTCGCCGGGTACTCGCTGCGCGGCAGCAGCTCGATCTGGCAGGATTCGACGATCTGGTCCGCGGTGGCGTTCCTGGCCATGCTGCAAATCACCAGCGTGTTGTTCAACCTGCTGCCCATCCCCCCGCTGGACGGTTTCGGCGTGATCGAGCCGTTCCTCGACGACCGCACGCGGATCATGTTCCGCCAGTTGTCCACCATCGGCTTCCTGCTGCTCCTGGTGATCATGATGACGCCGCTCGGCCAGCCGTTCTGGAACATGGTCTTCGAGGCGTGCCGGAGCCTGAGCATTCCCGGCTGGCTGCTGAGCGAGGGGTATCGTAATTTCATGTTCTGGCGCAACCCGCCGCAGTAGGAGCAACCCGCATGACCCGCTTTTTCACCGTCGCGCAGGTCGAGGAGATCGGCCCCGGCCAGCGCGAGGTTTTCGACGTGAACGACACCTACGTCGCCGTGTTCAACGTGGGCGGCGTGTATTATGCTATCGAGGACATCTGCACCCACGACGACGGCCCGCTGGTCGAAGGGGATGTCGAGGGCTTCGAGATCGAGTGCCCGCGGCACGGCGCCCGCTTCGACATCCGCACCGGGCAGGTGACGCAGATGCCCGCCGTCGAGCCGGTGCGCTGGTTCCCGGTGCGCGTCGAGGGTAACGCCATTCAGGTTGGATTTGACGACTAAATCGCCATGTCCACTTCTCGCCCCCTCCCGTCTATCACGTTGTTCGTGGCGATCCTGGCCCTGCTGGTCGGCGGGATCGCGCTGTACCCGACGTCGTCGCTGCGCTTCACCGATCACGCCGGACAACGACCGCAGCTTCGAGATCGGCTTCTACAAATCCGGTCCGACGTGGCACACGCAGAATCACATCATCGAGCTGTGGATCGGCAGCGCGGGCGCTGGTGGGTAGACGGCCCGCGACGAGACGATGGATTTCAACTGGATGGTGATCGGTCGCCAACAGCCGCGCGACATCGATAAGATCGTGGATGTGCAGCCGAAGGAGTGAGACCCCGATGGACCTGTTTCGCTATGATGCCGCCCTGCTCGACCGCTACCCGGCAGTTCGCGGCGGGGTGATTCTGGCCGAGAATCTGCATAATGGACCAACTCCGCCCCCCGTGCTGGACGCCTACCTCGCCGAACAGCAGGCCGTGCTGCGCCGCATCGGAGATACGCCGCTGTCCGACCTGCCGACGCTGGCCGCGTGGCGGCGGGCCTTCAGCGCCTTCGGCGTCAAGCCGACCCAGTACCGCAGCGCCGCCGAAGCCCTGCTGCGCCGTCTGACCAAGCAGGGCGACATTCCGTCGCTCAATCTGCTGGTGGACCTGGGCAACCTGGTCAGCATCCGCTACGCGCTGCCCATCGCGGTCCTGGACCGGCGGGCGGCGACCGGGACGATCACGGTCTGCTTCGCCCAGGGGGACGAGTCGTTCACCGACCTGGGGACGACCGAGGTCGCCCGGCCCGATCCTGGCGAAGTGATCTTCGTGGACGACACCCGGCTGGTCTGCGCACGGCGGTGGTGCTGGCGGCAGAGCGAGCAAAGCGGCGCGCGCGAGGATACGACCGCGGCCCTGATCACCATCGAGGGGCATCATGCCACGGCGGAGCAGGATGTCACGGCGGCGATGGCCGACCTCAAGGCGCTGCTGGCGGCGCATGTACCGGGCGTGGTGCTGCGCTCGGATCTGCTGTCCCCGTCCCACCCGGTGTTCGCGGTCGAGTAGAGAAAAAGAAGCTGCACCACAGAGGACACAGAGGACACGGAGAAAAAGCAGAGAAGAACAGAAAAAAATAGAGAAAAACAGAAAAAGCATTTTCTCTCTTGTTTTTCCTCTGTGCTCTCTGTGTCCTCTGTGGTGAACCTGTTTTTACCGCGCGGAGACTTTCGCCCACAGTCGATCCAACCCTGCCGCGTCGAGAAAGCCTTCCGCAGCCCCCGCCGTCCCGACTTTGTACGAGGCGAAGACCACCGCCTTTTTGATGGCGAGGTACGGATCGCCGCGCTGCTGGTAGTGCTGCACGAAGCACGAAAACAGCGCATCCCCCGCCCCGATGGTGTTGATCACCGGGCGGGTGTAGACGGCGGGCACGCGCTCGACGAAGCCATCGCGCCGGACGGCCAGCAGCGCCCCCTGCGCGCCCAGACCCACCACCACGATCTCCGCCCCAAAGCGATCCCACACCCGGCGCACCCACTCTTCGGGCGGGCACGGCAGCGCCTCGTCACTCATGAACAGCACGCTGGCCGCCGCCATGAAATCGCGGTTGTACTCGTCGTCCAGGCTGGCAATCGCGTGGACGTCGGTCGCAATCGGCACGCCGCACGCCTGCATCTTGCGCAAGAAAGGCCGCGAGAAATTGATGTTACATAAGACGGCCAGGCTGACGCCGTGCGCCGCCTGATCGAACAACGCCTCCGGGTAGGCGCGCTCCTGAACTTCTTTGAGATCGACGTTGATCATCCGCCTGCCGCTGGGATCGTACAGGATCGCCGAGCAGGGCGTCTGTGCCAGCGCGCCGATCACGAACCCCGACGGGATGCCGTCCGTCTTGAGCTGTTCCAACACCAGACGGGAGATCAGATCGCGCCCGACCATCGAGACGAAGCGCAGCGGCGCGCCGAGGGTCGTCAGCGCTTTGGCGATGTTGTATCCCACGCCGGACACGGTGCTGTTGACGCCAAAAAACGGGTAGCGCACCGGGCAGTAGTCAATCGGGAAGCGGTCGATCTTGACGGTCGTTTCGAGGTTGATCAGTCCTGAGACGAGGATACCGGCCATAGTTTCCCCTCACACAAGAAAAACAACACCGCAAAAAGGATCTCCTCTTTGCGGTGTGAGTCTAGCGCATAACGCGTCCCAATGTTAGTAGCGGAGGATCGCGGCCCAGTCCTGGCCGCCGGGCACCCGGCCCTGCTCGACCACGTAGACCGCGCCGCCATTGGCGAAGGTCTGGACCGCCGCCAGATCGAGCAGATCGGGATCGCCGGGCTGCTGCGTGGGGTGGACGTGCACGTTCTGGCTGTGCTCGCGGTAGACGCCCCACATCTGGACGCCGCGCGCCACGAACAGCGCCGCGATCCGCCCGCCGTGCGCCGCCTGGACGATCTGCTTGAGATCGCTGCTGGCGCGTTCGTCGTTCTGCCCGGCCAACTGCAAGAAGTATTCGGTTTGGGTCTGCTGGGCTTTGGCGAAAGCCGGTTTGACGATCTCCCAGGCGCGCTGGTGCAGGTCCTTGGCGCTCAGGGCATCCGGACTGCCCACGATCCCCTCGGAGACCAAAAACGGATAGGTGTTGGCTTCGCGGTAGATCGGCAGCAGGAAGTCGACTCCGGCCAGGACCAGCGGCGACTGCTGGTCGGCCAACAGCTCGCGCAGTCCCTTGTCCACCAGTTGGAAGTAGCGCAGGATGTCGAGCTTGGTCTCTTCTTCGCCCCCACCTCCAAACCCGTGAAACCCTTGTGTGCCGACCGCGGCAGTGCGCAGCGCCCGTTCGGGCCGCTCGTATTGCAGCGCCGCCGACAGGCTCTCCGGCAGACCGGAGACGTCCAGGGCACTCACGCTGTGGCGCGAGCCTTCCAACAGCCGGACACGCTCCTGGCTGAGCGCGAGCACGTAGAACTGGCCGTCCCCGCTCAGCAGCTCTAGCAGCGGCTTGAGGTGAAACCGCCGTTTGACGACGACCAGCTCCTCGAAGACCACGGGCAGGCGGTGGGAGCTGAAGTGATCGGGGGAGGAAAACACGGCCAGGCCGTCCCCCATCTCCCGCCAGACCCCGGCCTCGTTCAACAGGGCCTGGGCTGGTTTCAACACCTGTTCGATCTGAGGGGGTCGCACTCCAAGTTGAGAAAGTTGATTGTCTGCCTCCCGCAGCAGGTTTCTAAAACGGATCGGGTTCTGTTGGATCTCCGTGCCAGTGCGCACCGTCGGCAACAAAATGGAAACACACCATTCACCCTCGGTTTCGACCAAAGCTTTCAAGTCTTCTCTGGTTATAGCATCCATAAAGCCCTCTCCTTTCTAAAACTAAGGATAAGGGAATTTAACGGGCAGCGCCAATAGCTTTATCGTCCGAGCAGCGCGGCTGCAAGGGGTTTTGTCGTTTCAGCCGGATTTGTGGCACAATTAGGCAGTGGCTGCGCTCGCCCAAACTAAACTTCATCATCTGAAGAACGGAAGGTTACCGTGCCTGCACAAGAAAAACTATCCCCTATTGAACAGAATATGGCTTACCTGGCCGGGGCCGGGATTGCCCTGACGATGGTGGCGCTGTTCCTGATCGCCCTGGGAACCGCCAGCGATACGCTGACCACCAGCCTGTTGATCGTCGGGCTGGCCGTCCTGGCACTGGGAGCGGCGGGCTGGCTGTTCTTCCTGCGCCCCTGGAAGCAGTTCGACGATCTCAAAACCCCCTACTACACCGGGCATCACGACGCGCCCGCTGCGGCTGAACCTGTCGCCGAACCCGTGGCCAGCGCCGCACCGGAGCCTGTGGCTGAGCCGCCCAAGCCGGACGACCTGACGCTGATCGAAGGCGTCGGCCCCAAGTCCGCCGCCGCGCTGGCCGCGGGAGGCGTGACCACCTTCGCCCAGGTTGCCGCCATGACGCCCGACGCCCTGGAAGCGATGATCAAAGGGCAGAAGGTGCGGCTGGTCGGCAGCACGGCGTCCTGGCCCGCACAGGCCCACCTGGCCGCCGCCGGGGAACTCACCGCGCTCGAAGACTTGCAGCGCCGGATCAAGAGCGGGGGCAAGGTCCACGACGATCTGACCCAGATCGAAGGGATCGGCCCGAAAGCCCAGGAAGCCCTGTTCCAGGCCGGGCTGCTGACCTTCCAGGACATCGCCCACGTCGCGCCCGACACGCTGCGCCTGATCCTGGCCGGAGCCGGACTCACCACCCTGAACCCGGATCGCTGGCCCGAACAGGCCGCGCTGGCGGCGGGGCATAATCTGACCGATCTGAAGAAGCTCAAAGACGAGCTTTAACTGCCATTGAGGATTGCATGACTGAAACTTTCGAACCTGATCTGCCCGAAATGCTGCCCCCAGGCCACAAAAGCGGCTTTGTCGCCGTCATTGGGCGGCCCAACGTGGGCAAATCCACGTTGATGAACGCCATCCTGGGGGAAAAAATCGCCATCGTCTCTCCCAAGCCGCAGACCACCCGCCTGCGCCAGTTGGGCATCCTGACCCAGGATCAAGGGCAGATCATCTTTGTGGATACGCCGGGCATCCACCAGCCGCGCACCGCCCTGGGCGAGTTCATGGTCCGCGTGGCCATCGACGCGCTCAAGGACGCCGACGTGATTCTGTTCGTCGTGGACGCGAGCGAGCCGCCCAGCGACGAAGACCGCCGGATCGCCGATCTCGTCCGCCAGACCGAAGGGGTCACCCCCGTGATCCTGATCCAGAACAAAATCGATCTGGCCAGCGGCGAGCAGCTTCAGGCCAATCTCGACGCTCACCAGGCGTTGGTGCCGGGCGCGGAACGGCTGACGACCATCGCCACATCCGGCCAGGGCATCCCCGACCTGATGCAGCGCCTGTTCGACAAACTCCCGGAAGGGCCGCGCTACTTCCCCGAAGATCAGCTTTCGGACACCGCCGTGCGGGACATCGTCGCGGAGATCGTGCGCGAAAAAGTGCTGCTCAACCTGGAACAGGAAGTGCCGCACGGCGTCGCCACCCAGGTCGAAGAATACAAGCCGCGCGACGATAACATGACCTACATCAGCGCGACGATCTTCGTCGAGCGCGACTCGCACAAGGGGATCGTGATCGGCAAACACGGCCAGATGCTCAAGACGATCAGCCAGCAGTCGCGCGAGGAAATCGAAAAGTTCGTCGGGACGCGCGTCTACCTGGAACTGTGGGTCAAGGTGCTCAAAAACTGGCGGCGCGACGAAAACGCGCTGCGGCGGCTGGGTTACCGGATTCAGAAGTAGATGCGCTCCCGATGGACGTAGTCCCCGCTCACCCCGACGATCTGCCCGGTTGGCTGGCGCTGGCCACCGAAGTCGAGCCGCTGTTCGGGCCGATGGTCGATGATCCGGCGTTTCGCGCCACGCTGCGCCGGAAAATCGACGAGGGGACGGCCTGGTGCGTCCGCGCGTTGGACGGCCCACCCGGCGCGCCGCTGGCCGGGGCGCTGCTGCTCTCGATCCACCCCCCGGACTACAAGATCGGCTGGCTGGCCGTGGCGGCCCGCTGCCGCCGTGCCGGGGTGGCGCGCGTTCTGGTGGAGCACGCCTTCGGCCTGGTCCGGCCCCCGGCGGAAATGTCCCTGACCACCTTTGCGGACGGGGTCTCCGGCGGAGAAGCCGCCCGCGCCTTCTACGAGCAAATGGGCTTCCGGCCCGCCGAACCCGGATCGCTCAACCCGGCGGGGGTGCCGACCCAGATTTTCCGGCGCACGTTTCCGGGCCGGATCACCGTCCGCGCCGTGATCGAGCGTGACGGGCGCTACTTGCTGGTCCAGCACCATTACATCAACCCTGCCCACCTGGGCAAGTGGTCGATCCCCGGCGGGCGGATCGATCCCGGCGATCCGGATCACGCCGCGACGCTGCGGCGCGAGCTGCGTGAGGAGTTCCGGGTCGAAAGCGAGCTGCTGGATTACCTCGGCGCCTTCCCCCACGAAGGGAACGTGCACCACTGCTACCGGGTGCGGGTGCACGACTTCGACTTCGCCCCGGCCCCGGACGAGATCGCCGGGCTGGACTGGTTCACCTTCGAGGAGGTGGCCGCGCTCCACGCCGGAGGTACGCTGCTGGGCGGTTTCGTCCTGGACGCCATCGCCGCCCATCACGCCCTATGATCCACACGACGTTCGCCCGGTGGCGACGACCACTGGCCCGCGTGTGCGCGCTGGCGGCCTGGATCGTGATGATCGTCAGCGCCCTGCGTTTTCGCCCCGATCCGCTGGTCGAACTGAACCAGCTCCCCGACCGGGTCCGCGCCTACGAATTCTCGCCCGGACGCCCCCGCCACGACGACGTACCTTTCACCGGAGTGAGCGACGCCGCGCGGCTGATGCTGATCGGCGGCGGACTGCTGATCGCGGCGCTGGCGCTGGCGGGAAATGGCCCTCACCCCCGCCCCCTCTCCCATCAGAGAGGGGAGGCAGCGCCCCGACCTGATCCGGACTTAGCGACGGCTGGCCCCACCGGGTGGGCGCGCGGGATGCGACTGGCCCGCCGCTACGGAATCGGCGTGATGCTCACCCTGGCGGGCGGGGCGGCGCTGGCCGGGTTGGCCCAGGCCAATGCCCGGTGGCACTGGGACACGGGGATGGCCTCCGACGAGCAGTTCGCCCTGCTGGTCGCGGGCGGCGTGCTGGTGGCGTGGGGGCTGGCGAGGATGGGGAAGCGATACAGCGATCAAGATCGGGATCAATTGCCCCTACGAATATCCGGTAGCGTATCGCAACATAAGCAAGATCTCGCGCTGGTGCTGATCCTCACCCTTCTGGCGTTCGTGCTGCGCGTCTGGCACCTGAACAGCGCCATCCACGCCTTCGTGGACGAGCTGAACTTCGCCAGCGCCGCCCTGAGCGCCGAACGGGTATCCAACGTTCCCCTGCTGCAACCGATCAGCCCGGTGATCGCCTTTCCCCGGCTGTATCCCTACTGGGAAAGCTGGGGGATCGGGCTGCTGGGCCGCAACCTGGCCGGGCTGCGGCTGACCAGCGCCCTGCTAGGCACGCTGACGATCCCGGCGTTGTACGGGCTGGCACGCACCCTGTACGACCGGCAGACGGCGTTCAGCGCGGCGGCGCTGCTGGCGACGCTGCCGATCCACGTGCATTTCAGCCGCCTGGGGCTGAACAACATCGCCGATCCGCTGTGCGGGACACTGGCGCTGGCCGTCCTGGCGTATGCGCTGCGGACCCAGCGCCGCCTGGCGTATGCGGGCGCGGGCGTGCTGCTCGGCCTGACCCAGTATTTCTACGAAGCGGGGCGGATCGTGTTCCCGCTGCTGGCGGCAGGCTGGATCGGGATCGGGTGGATCGTCTGGCGGCGGAAAAACCCTGCCCCCTCTCCCATAAAAAACGATGGGCGAGGGGTGCTGCTCACGCTGCTGGCAGCGGGGATGGTCGCCGCGCCGGTGTACGTCACGCTGTTCGCGACGGATCGCCCGGTCGCCGCGCGGGCCGAGGCCATGA
>CAYRWY010000046.1:0-21097 GCA_964427955.1 uncultured Anaerolineaceae bacterium | reverse complement strand
ACATCGCCAGCGTGAGCATCAGCAGCGCGCCGGGATCGCCAATCGGCGCACCCTGCACCATGCGCACGCGCGAATAGGCGATCTGCATCCCCTGGTCCAGCAGCGCGCGCAGCAGCGGCATCTGCTGAGCGCTGACCGGCAGCACCAACCCGGCTTTCTGCCGACGATGAGCGTAGGCAGCCAGTTCGCTCAAGTAGCGGGGCCAGTGCGGCGCGGCCTCCGGCAGACACGCCAGCACCTCGACATTCAGGTAATTCTGCATGGCTTCCAGGCGGCGGGCGGCATGGCGCACCAGCGCGAACGCGACCGGCTGATCCTGCTCGCGCCAGACCAGCGACTCGCCCCCGGCTTCGTCGTCCAGCCAGCGCGCGGCGGGCGTCGGGTCCAGGCCGGGGACGACCTGCGAGGCGATCTCGCGCAGCGCCCCTTCGCCGTCCCACAATTCATAAGCGGTGCGGCTGGCGATAGGCCCCGATCCTTGCAGCACGAAGGTCAAGTGCTGCGCGTCCAGGCCCAACCGGGTGTAGAGCGCCAGGTTTTTGCCGCTCTCCGGCATGGTTTCGAGCGCTAGCCGGGTACAGCCCGCCTGCCGCAGCAGGTCCAGTCCGCCCGCGATCACTGCCCGCCCCAGACCAAAGCCCTGGCTGCGCGGCGCCACCCCCAGCGTGCCCAGCCAGCCCAGCGATCCCCACACGTGCGTGAAGCAGTAGCCCACGATCCGGCCCGGCGGCGCTTCCACGACCACACCCGGATAAGGCCGCCGGATGGCCGCGTTCATATTTTCGGGCGTGCGCAGCCGGAGCGGCTGGACCAGCCGGTGCTGCTGGCGGTGGTAGGCTTCGAAGGCATCGCGGTCGATCTGGCAAACCAGCTTGAGGTCGGCGGGGGTCATCAACCGGGTGATGCATTGGGGAAGATCGGACGAATTCTGGGTTGAGAGCACCATCTTGTCCCTTTATTGGACTGAATCGCAGATCGGTAATTGCCCCGCCACCCCGCAGAGGATTTCCATGCTGGTCCTCCCCTTCACCGGGTTTCAGGGTCGGGCACGTATTGAGGGTCAGTTTTCATTCTTTCAACACAGATCGCAACGCCCCTACCTCGACGTTTCCGCCGTGCCGCTCCCCCTCGCCACCGGGTGGAGAGGGGGCCGGGGGGTGAGGTAGAACCCAGCGATTTTTCGCCTGTTCAATGTTTTTACCCACCCCCTTTGCCCCTGCTACGAGAATTCGACGATCCGACCGCGCAGCCAGTTCAACCGCTGATCGCGCAGCGCCGCAAAATCTGACGGGGGATCGGCCACGCCGGTCACTTCCAGCGCGAATGACGCGGCCACTGCCCCGTAGGACGCCGCCAGGCTGAGGCTGCCGGTCGCCATCCAGCCGACCAGGAACCCGCCGCAGTACGTGTTCCCCGCGCCGGTCTGATCGACGATCTGGGGCACAGGGACCGCGGGTACCTTCAGCATCGTATCACTGCCCCGTATGCCCGCCAGCGAGCCTTTTTCGCCCATGCGCAGCACGGCGATCCGCGCACCGTCGTCGAGCATGACGCGTACCAGCGAAGCCGGATCGGTGATGCCATACACCTGCGACGCTTCGAGCAGGTTGGGCGACACGATGTCCACCAGGGGCAGCGCATTCCGGAAGCTGGCGGCGTTGGCGCGCACCATGTACTGCTGCTCCGGCTCCCAAAAGATCGTCGCGCGCGGGAACATGGCCCGCCAGTCCGGCAAACTGTCCGACGCGCGAATCAGGTAGACCGCGTTCGCCGACTGGTAGGCCACCGGAGTCTGCTGCACCTCCGGGCCGCGCAAGTACGGCTCGACGTCATCGACGCGGTAGATTTCCGTCCGCTTGCCATCCCATTCAAAAATCTGCCAGGCGCGCGCCTGGGGCTGCGGGAGCCAGGCGACGCCGCGCAGGTCGAAATCCCGTTCCAGGCGCAGCCGGGCTGCGTCGGGCAGATCGAGTCCGGCGCTCGAACAGACGCCCGGACGCTGTCCCCAGATCATCATCCCGGCGGCGGCGTGCGAGACTGCGCCGCCCAGCACCCCCATACGGGTCTCGCCGCTCGGAAACACGATATCGTCGATGAAAATGCAGCCCACACAGACGTATGCGGGTCCCTCGGTGTCGGCCATCGCTACTGTGCTTTCCCAGGGAGCTGCGGTTTCAGATCCGCCAGGTTTTCGACCACGTGGCTGTCACGAATCCGGCTTGCACCGTCCGCCCAATCGACCGTGCGCCCGCCGCCGAAGCCCTGGAAGTACGTCGATCCCACCACCGTGGCCCGTTCAGCCGCCAGCAGTTCGCCGGGGATGCTGTAGACCAGCGGGGCGAAGCACTCGCGCACCGACCCTTTCACCGGCAGCACGTGGTGCACAAACTCGCTGATGGCGCGTTCGCCTTCCGGCACCACGGCCACCGTGCGCCGCCCAATCGACTCGGCGGCGCGGGCGACTTCGGCCATGCGGTCGGCGTCGTGCTGCGCCGCGCTGATCAGCACGGTGGGCGTATCGGGGCGCGCCGAAAAATACTGCAAATGCGCCCATTCCTCGGTATCCTGCGCCATCGACGGATCGCCGCTCGCTTCGAGCATCTTAGCCGCGCTGAACATCGCCACGCCGTACAGTGGACCTGCACCCACGTACACAAATTCGGAGAGGTTACTCCACCGCTGCATGATCTCGTGGGCCACCGGCTCACACGCCTGGATCGTCGCTTCCATCACGTCGGCGAGATGGACCAGTTCCGCCCGCAGGAGATTGGCCTGAGCCGTGGTGAGATGTCCACGCACCTCGCCGATGCGGATCGCGGCGCTGTACAGCCCCATCTGCGACGCGAGATAGGAGCGTACGCCCGGCACCACCATGCCTCTGAGTTCGTCGGGCAGAGGGGGAACGGTCGTCTTGAAGACTTTTTCCGCCGCCTGCGCCAACGGGGCGCTGGGCGTGCCGGTCAGCGCCACCGCCACCGCGCCCGCCTGCCGCGCCAGCCGCATCGACTCGATGGTCCGGCTGACTACGCCGGACACCGACACAGCGATCACCAGGTTAGTTTTCGGGCCGGTCGGCGGCAGGTGCGGGACCACGTAGCGGCTGAACGCCAGCGCATTCACGGCCTGGGTGGGGACTCCGGCCAGCTCGTGGAACGCCAGTTCCGCCCCCACCGGGGCATGGTAGCTGTCACCGCAGCCCACGAGATAGATCCGCTTGACCGAGGTGCACAGTTCGAAATCAAAGGTGGCCCGCGCCGACTCGTCAAACGAGTGAGCGATCTCACGGACGAGCTGCGGCAGCGTGTCGATCTGTTGGTGCATGGGAGAACGAGTAGACATGAGAGCTTCCTTACGTGGATGAAAACGATCTGCTATTATCAAACGGACGGTTCTTGTTCAGCCAAACTGAAGGACATTGTACGATGGTTCAAGCATCTGGCAAAACGGCCACCGTAATCCTGGTACGCGCCGACGGGATGGGCCAGGCCAACCCGGAACTCCAGCATACCCTGATCGCCAAGTATTTTCAGATTCTCCTCGACGACGGCAAGCTGCCCGCCGCGATCTGCTTCTATACCGAGGGCGTCCGCCTCACCTGTGCGGGATCGCCGGTCCTGGAGCAACTGCGCGCGCTGCAAGAGGCGGGCGTCACCCTGATCGTGTGCAGCACCTGCCTGAACTATTTCCAACTGGCCGATCAGCACCGCGTGGGCATCGTCGGCAGCATGGCGGACATCGTCGAGGCCCAGTGGCGCGCCGATAAGGTGATCACCCTCTAAGCGGCTGCATTCCGGCCTGCGCCTCGTCCACCCGGCGGGCATACTCCGCCGGATCGGGCAACGCCGCCGGGAGGCCCACCTGCTCGATCAGGTAGGAGGCAGCGGCACTGGCATGGCAGGCGGCGGATTCCAATCCTTCGTCCAGCCGTGCCAGCAGCGCCCCGCAGAATGCATTCCCCGCGCCCACCACGTCGATCACCGTGGTCTGAATGGCCGGGACGTGTACGCCACGCCCCTCCGCCAGGTTCCACACGTCCGCGCCTTCGTCGCCGCGCCGGATCGCCAGAATTCGCCCGCCCAACGCGCGAAACCGCGCGAGCAGGGCAGGATAATCATCACATTGGGCGATCTGAATGGCTTCCAGCCAGTTCGGGGAAAACACGTCGCACGCGGCCAGCAGCGCGCGAATTTCGTCGTCGGACAGGGGGCGATCCGGCGGCTTGAACGGTTCCAGGCTGACGCGCCGTCCCCGCTGGCGCAGGTCTTCGGCAAATGCCAACGACCTGTCGTCACCGGGATGAATGCCCCAGTGAAAATAGCGGGCGCTGCGGTAGGCTTCGGGCAGGAGATCCCAGCGCCGCGCCATTTGCGCGCCGAGTGTCTGCACCGGCACGCGCCAGACCTGGGTGCGCCGCCCGCTGAATTCCAGCACCTGCCAGGCCCGCGGCGTCGGCAGTTCGCTGCGGCGCAGCCCTGCCAGGTCGATCCCGGCTCCAAGGAGCGGAGCCAGCGTGATCTCGTCCAGATCGGCCCCGATCCCGGCGGCCAATCCCACGCGCTCACCGGAACCCAGCGCCGCCGCCATGCCCCACGCCGTTTGGACGCCGCCCCCTCCCAACACTCCCAGGCGTGTTTCGCCGGTAGGAAATACGATGTCGTCTACGATGATGCCAAATGCCACGCCTTCTATCACACGTCAACTCCACTATTTACCTTGATCGAATACTGGGAAAATCGTTCGCGGGAATCAAACCCGGTAGCGAGCGGTCAGCACCAACCCCTCGACTTCGGCATGGGTCGGCAGTCCGCCGCGCGGCCCGCGGTGCTGCACCTTGAGCGCCGCCGCCGCTCCGGCAAAGGTGAGCGCCTCGTCCAGCGTGGCCCCTTCCAGTTTGGCGGCGATCAGCGCGGCGTGAAAGCAGTCGCCTGCGCCGGTCGTATCCACCACCGGGACCTCGAACGCCTTGCGGTGGACGGCCCGCCGCTGGCCGTGCGCGATGCCATACGATCCCCGCCCGCCCGCCGTCATGATCACCCACTGGCGCGGCCCGACCAGGTCCGCAATCGAGCGCAGCCCCATTTTTTTCAGCCCATGCTCCGCGATGAACACCACATCGGCCATGCGCACCACGTCGCGCAGTTCGTCGCCCGTCATCGGCGCGGTCGTTTCCACGTCCAACGCCAGCAGTCCGCCGGATTCCAGCGTCGCCTGGCGAAGCTGGCGGCACCAGGCCGCGTCGCGGGGGAAGGTGTAGACCACTTTGGCCTGGGCGGCGTACTGGGCCTGTTCATAGGACAGGATCGTGTTGTACAGAGGAAATGAAGGCACGACAATCGACCGCTTGCCGCGGTGATCCGTCACCACGACCGTGAAGGGGGTGCACTCGCCGCGCACGACCGCCAGGCCTCCCGGATCGACGTTCCACTCGAAGAAATCGGCGCGCAGCATCTCGCCTTCGCCGTCATCGCCCACCCAGCCGATATATCCGGCGCGCAGTCCCAGCCGCGCGGCGGAGCAGGTGGCGTTGGCGATGAAGCCCCCCGGCAGCTTGCCGATCAGCTCGGCGGTGTATTTTTCGTCGGCCAGCGGCAGACTTTCCACGCTCAGCACCAGGTCATAGGATAATCCGCCCGCCCCAATAAAATCATAATTCATAGTGATTGCCCTTCCTATACCCTGACGCGAAGAAAAAGTATAGCCGGGACGGGAGGAATTTGCGAGGAAAATGACAAAAAAACTCCCCGCAGAGCGGGGAGGAAAGGACAGGATCAACTTCTACCCGACGTGTATTAGCTGCCGCTCAGCATCCGGTAGACTTTCAGCGCCAGGTGCAGATTCAGCCGCACGTTCGAGTCGTCCATGTCGAGCTGGAGAATTTCGGTGATGCGGCCCAGGCGGTACACCAGCGTATTGCGGTGGATGTTCAACACGTGCGCCGTGCGGGCCATGTTGCCATTGTTCTCGAAATAGGCGCTGAGCGTGGGCAGCAGGTCGGTGTGGTGCTGCTCGTCGTAGCGCATCAGGGTGGACAGCCAGTGCTCGCAGAAATTGCCCAGCAGTTGGCTGTCGTCCACGCCCAACAGCAGCTCGTACAGGCTCAGGTCGCCGAAGAAGGCCACCGCGCTGTCATCCCACAGCTTCTGCGGCAGGGCGAGCGCGCGTTCGGCTTCGCGGAATGACTCGCGCAGGGCGGTCAGGCCCATCGCGGGACGCCCGACGCCCGCCGTCACTTCACCATCCGGCACAGCCTGGGCCAACACGCGGTGCAGCAGGCCGACCATTTGCTTCAGACGCTGGGTTTGCTGCGGCTCGTCCAGGGGGAACAGCAGCACGGCGCGATCCACGTACTGGCCGACCGGCGCTTGAATGCGGCGCTGGTGGAGTTCGCTCTGGATCAGCCGCACCATCCGCGCGGGCGAGAAAGCCCCGTTGGCGCGGTCGTTGTCGGGAACCCAGCGGAACAGCACCAGGGCATACCACAATCCGGCCTGGTAATTTTCCTGTCCGGCGCGCAGCGCGAGCAGCGCATCGTCGGCGGTGGGATTCGTCAGCCAATCGGTGATCCAATCGCGCGTGGGCCGCGCGGGTTCGACGTTCACTTCCACGGTCTGGTGGCGCATCATCTCGCGGACCAGGGTGGGCACGCTGAATTCCAGCGCCAGCAGATCGAAGTCATCCGGCGCCGTGCCCGCGGTCAGAGCCGAGACGTAGCCCAAAAGCTGGCTCTGGTGGATCAACGGCGCGGTCAACCCGGCAGGGCTTTCGATGATCTGCCAGTCATCTTCATAAAAAGCGCGATCTTCGAGGTCGAAGCGGCGGATGAATTCGGCTCCACCAGCCAGCGCGGCATGGGCGTCCCAATCCTGGCCATGCGAGGCGGGCAGCCCGCGGCCCAGCACATTGCCCCACCGGTCGTGCACGACCACCGGACGGTCCAGCATCCGCGCCAGGACGTTGAGCACGGTGGTCAGGCCGCGATGGTTGGTGGCATGGCGCTGCAAGGTCTGCTGAAGCTCGGTCGCGCGGTGTTCCATTTGCCCGCGCCGGTCGGTCAGCAGCCGCTGCACGGCCCGTTCGACCTGGGGCAGCACCGAGCGTTCCGGCAGACTGATCACGGGGAAATTGGCGGCCTGGGCGATCTGGTGCGAACGGGGTGAGAGCGCTCCCTGCACACATAACGCGCTGGCCTTGGTCTGCGTCAGCTTCTCGATCACGGTCTCCAGCGACAGCGGATTCGTGCCGCTGGCCAGGGCCACGGTCGAGACCAACACCATCTCGCTGCTCTCAATATCCGAAAAGAAGGGCGGGCGGTTCCGCAGATGCGAAACCGTTTGTACCGGCGTGGTCGGGTACCCCGTCACCAATCGGCTGCCAATCGGCAGGGCCAACTTGATGATTGTTCTGAGGTCGGTTGCTGTTGAGACTTGGCACATAGTACACCTTCCACCGGTTCAGGCCCGACATCAATCCGGGTATTATGCTCATGGGGTCCATCTTATCGGGATTGTTGATCATTGTAGGTGTACAGGCGGCGGCTGTCTTTAGGCATGTTTTATGAGATTTAGACGAATGCCCTTGTGCAACATGCCTAAATCATATCCCCGGTCTTGGGCACATCCAGAAGGATGCCTAAAACCAGCATCGGTCGAGCGCCGGGTAGGCGTCTTGGACAAGCCTTGTCATTCTGGCTATAATGCCCCCGCGATGTTGAAACACACGGAACTTAACCATGTCTGAACACCCTATCATTGATGAACCGCCGGTCGAAGAAGACGACACCCGCCCCCGCGCGCCCGTCCCTCCGACGGAGGCTGTACCTGGCTGGCTGCAACCGCATTTGCCCGCCCAGGAACCGCCACATGACGCCGTCCCTGACTGGCTGCACGAGCGCCTGGTGACCGAAAAACCCCCGCGCGACTCCCTGGTCGATACCGCCGAAGTGCCCGTGGCGCGCCCGCCGGGACGCCCGCTGCTGCTGCTGGTGATCATGGCCGGGACGCTGTGCCTGTGCCTGACGCTGGTCGCATTCGCCGGGTATGCCGGCTATCGTGACGGGCTGGCGACCAATGACGCGCGGATCACGCAGACGCTCGCCACCGGGATCGCGCAGCAGTATGCGACCGGGGTCGCCGATCTCCAGCAGGGCTACGCCGAATTGGCGGCGGCGCGCTTCGCCTGGATTGTCGAAACCATCCAGGCCCCGCCCGAATATGCCCTGGACAGCGAGGTCCAACTGGCAATGGCGCGCACGATTGCGGCCTATACACCCACGCCGTCGGTGACCCCGACCCTCACGCCCAGCCCTAGCCCGTCCCCCGCCCCGACGATCCCGCCGTCGCCCACGGTCGAACCCAGCCCGACGCTCGACGCGTTGAGCGATCCGGCCTACCTGTACGACCAGGCGGCGACCGCGATGCGCGTGGCGCATTATGAAGATGCCATCGAGTGGCTGGATGCGCTCGCGGCCCTCGCGCCGGATTACCGCGCCTCGGAGGTCAAGGCCATGTTGATGGAGGCGCTCACAACCCAGGGCGGAATCTACCTGGCCGGAGCGAATGAGGATGGTGAGGATATGCTGGCGCGCGGCGTGCTGCTGATCTACCGGGCGCACGACCTGGGCACCGTCGAGCCGGATTGGCTGTACGGTCAGGCCATCTTCGTGGAGTCGTACATCAACGCGCGCAGCTACGTCAACGGCGGCAACTATGCCCAGGCGCTGCCCATCCTGAACGATCTATGCAGCATCAACTGTGATTGGACGTATCACGGGGTAAGTGTGCGCGCTTTGCAGGAAAAAGCCGCGGCAGGGGGGACGAACTAGTCCCCCTTCAATAGCCATCACCGTACAAGACCTGGGAGATCGCATCGACAAAATCGTTGGGCATGACCGGCTTGGATAACCAGGCGTCGATTCCCAGAGCTTCCACTTCGGGCACCAGGCTGGGACGGGCGGTCAGGATCAGAATTCTCATCACGTCCAGGCGTGGGATCTGGCGAACGTAGCGGACCACATCGATACCTGAGACCTGAGGCATGGCGAGATCGAGGACCAACAGATCCGGGGTATCGCGGTCAAGAATATCCAGCGCCTCGGCTCCGCTCGCTGCCAGGATGGGATCGCAGTCCAGACGCTGCACGAGGCCAGAGAACAGCCTCAACAGCCCCGGCTCGTCATCCACGATGAGCACCAACGGCACAACCAGTCTCTCCCTTGTCCCCGATCCAAAACTTAGGCTTAATAATATCCATTTTGTTACGTCATATCAAGAAAAACTGCGAAAAAGGAGGCGTCTCGCAGTGGGACGTGTTACTAGTCGCCTTCGACGAGGCTTCGCACCAGGGACATGAAGGTTTCGGGGTGAACCGGCTTGGTCAGCCAGTAGGCAATCCGGTAAGCGATATCGTGCGGGGCCGGGCCGGGACCCAGCGCCGTGACGACGATCACCGGCATCGTATCCAGGCGTGGAATGTCGGCCAGATAGCGCAGCACATCTATCCCACCGATACCCGGCATCGCCAGGTCCAGGATCAGCAGCGACGGGGTTTCCTGGTCGAGGATGTTGAGCGCCGCCTCCCCGCCGTTCGCCTGAAGTGGAAAGTAGCCTAACCGCCGCACCATGCTGCTGAACAGGGTCAATAACCCCTGTTCATTATCGACGATCAGCACGATCGGAACGCCTGATCCTTCCCCCATAAACGGTTTACTCCACTTCACGCAGCACGGCCCGCACCGGGCTGCCACAAACATCTGCCAGTTTCAACGGCAGCGCGATCAATTCGTAGACGCCATCCACGAAATGGTAGGGAGCATCGGCGTGAGGGCTGAGTGTGAGCGTGGTGAGATTGACCGACGCACCCTCTTGCTGGCGCAGGTTATGCGCAAACGAAAATGGCGTGTCGCCCGGCCAAACGACCCGTGTGGGCGAAATGGTCCGGCTAATGTCGTACCAGCGCGTAGGGACCTCCCCGTCACCGGTCAGGTGACAAACGTTTGGCCGCCTGCGTGCTTCTGCCAGGTTCCACTGTCAAGAATATCGCGCACGGCGTCAATTACCAACCGAATTTCGTCATCACTGTTATAGAAATGTGGCGAGACGCGAATCCCCGCCTGGGCACGGTAGTCGATCACGATATTGCGCGCCAGCAGCTCGCGCGACACCTCGTAGGCGTGCGGCGGGTTGATCGTCACCGTGCCGCCCCGCTGATCCGGCTGGCGCGGCGAATTGATCGCGAATCCGGCGGCTTCGGCCAGTTCGATCAAGAGTCCCGTCTGGCGGATCGACTTACGGCGAATATTCTCCACGCCGACCTGTGCGATGATCTCGATGCCGGGTTGGTTGGCGTACAGGCTGGCTACAGCGGGGGTGCCGTTCAAAAAGCGGAAAGCATCGTCGCGCCACTCCTGATCCGCCACCTCGAAGGCAAACGGATGCCGGTGGGCCATCCAGCCCGTCAGCCCCGGTTCGAATGTCTTGAGATGATCCTCGCGCGCATACAGAAAAACGCCGCCCGGCCCGCCGCACATCCATTTGAGCACCCCGGCCAGGTAAAAATCGACGTTGAGCGCCTGGACGTCGAACGGCACAATGCCCGCCGCGTGATAGCCATCCAGGATCACCACGGCACCGACAGCGTGCGCTTTTTCGATAATCGCTTTCGCATCCAGGACGTAGGCGCTGCGAAACAGCACGTGGCTGATCGGGACCAGCAGCGTGCGCTCGTCGATGGCGTCGATGATCCGCTCGACCGGCACGGTGATCCCGCCGTCGGCACTGGGCACCATGCACAATTCGATCTGCGGCGGCAGCATTCCGCGCAGCACGTAGTACACCGAAGGGAAAATGCCCGCCTCGATCACGACCTTGTTACGCGGGCCGTTGAAGTCAAACCCGGACAGGAGAATGCCCTGGGCGATGGAGATATTTTGGTGCATCGAAACCGAGCGCGGCGGCGCGCCGATGATCCCGGCGATCTGGTCTCCCACCGCCACGTTCATATCCCACCAGCCTTCGCCCCAGGCCCGGACGCCGCGCGTGGCCCACATCTCGGCATAGTCGTGCAGGCGGTCGTACACGGCGCGCGGCATGGCACCCAGCGAGTTGCTGACGAGATAGGTGGACTCGCTCAAAATGGGGAACTCGTCACGCCAGGCCAGGAGTGGATCAATGGCGGGGGTCGTCAATGGACCAATTCCTTAATAAGTACAGAAGACCAACCGGATTTGAAGATGCATCTAGTATAAGCGAAGAATTGAGAAAAACCAAGAGATACTCTCGTCCTAACCTGCTCCTCCGATCCATTGGTACGGCCACTGCTCCGCCCGCTCGACCAATCCGGCGGCGACGGACGCCTGGACCATCTCGTACACGGCGTTGCTAAGCTTGTATTCGGTCCAAAAAACGTGACGGTGATAGCCCGTTTCCCAGACGCGGTAGATCACACCGCCCCACACCGGCGTGTAGCGCAGCACCAGATCGAGCGTCTCGTCGTCGGCGCGCAGGATCACGTCGAGCAGCCGCTGCTCCGTCTGCTGCCGGACTTCCTCGACAAACCGGGCCAGGGCGTCGTCGTTCGCGGGGCCGACGACCAGCCGGAGTGATTCCGGAAGCACAAGGTAGCCCCACAGGCTGCCGGGTGCCACCGCGGCGCAGTTCTCCAGGGTCGCCATCACCAGCCGCGCCAGCCGGGGCAGGGCCAGCAGCGGGGCGCGCTCCTGCACGGTGAAGATCACCTGGGCATAGAAGTCTTCGGACAGCGCGTTCTCCAGATCGAATTCATCCATGTTTGCTATAACCTTCATACCCTGTCTCGACCGATCTTTACCCGTCTTCTTCGAACTCTTCAGGCGCTCGCAAGACTTTTGTAAGATGTTTGTGGGACCATCGAAGCAACGCTCATCAACAACGAGAGGGATACTCATATGCGAAAATCGACGCTCCTCACCGGTGCCTTGACCGGTGCCCTGCTGACCGCCCCCCTCATGGCCCTATTATACCTGGCCGAGCAGGTCGCAGGTCTGCCTTTTACCCCCTTCGACGCGTTCGACTGGATGACCCGCACCCTGCCCGGCGACATCATCACCAAGACCATCGAGACGATGGTCAATGTGATTCATGACCTGAACCTGGGCGAAACATCCAGCACGGCCAAGCGGATCGAGTCCCTCTCCGGGCTGGCTATGTTCCTGGGCGGCGGCATCGTCGCCGGGGTGCTGCTCTTTGTGGTGCTGAGACGCCTGACCATCCGGCGCGGCGGCAGCCTGCGCTACCTACCGGGCCTGATCGCGGGCCTGGCGCTGGGTGTGCCCACCATCCTGATCAGCCTGCACATCGGCGCGGCACGTACGTCCGATACGACCAGCGCGATCTGGCTGGCGCTGGCCTTTGCCGCCTGGGGCGTGGCGGTGAATTGGGTGTACGATGGCTTGTATGCAGTCAAGGAAGAGGCGGTTATGCTGACCGCGCCGCCGGAAGTGACCGCCGAGCGGCTCAACCGCCGCCAGTTTTTGATCCGGGTCGGCGCGACGACCGCAACGCTGACGGTCGTTGGGGCCGGGATCGCCCGCTATCTCGAAGTGCTGGACGAGCGAGATTATCAGAACCAGGTGCGCCGGAATCGCGCGGCCTCCGCCGAAGTGGCCGGGATGCGACTGCCCAATCAGGATGATCCGGTCATTCCCGCGCCCGGCACACGCCCGGAATATACGCCGCTCGAAGATCACTACCGGATCGACATCAACGTGCGCCCGGTCGAAGTGAACGGCGAGACGTGGCGGCTGAACATCACCGGGCTGGTCGATCATCCGCTCACCCTGTCGCTGGATGATCTCCAGAAAAACTACGACGCGCTCGACCAGTACGTCACGCTGGCGTGTATCTCCAATTCGATTGGCGGCGATCTGACCAGCACCACCCGCTGGACCGGCGCGAGCCTGCAAGATGTGCTGGCCGAGGCGGGCCTACAGCCTGAGGCGACCCACCTGCGCATCACCAGCGAGGACGGTTTTTACGAGACGGTCGCGCTGGACCTGGTCAACAGCGAACCCCGGATCATGCTGACCTATAATTGGGATGGCATTCCACTGCTGCGCGATCACGGCTTTCCGCTGCGTATCTACATCCCGGATCGTTATGGCATGAAACAGCCGAAGTGGATCAACACCATCGAAGTGCTCGATCACGACGAGGACGGCTACTGGGTGGATCGCGGCTGGGACCGGGTCGCGCAGATGAGGGCGACCTCGGTGATCGACGTCGTAGCGACCGACAGCGTCTTCCAACAGGGGGACACCACCTACGTCCCGATCGGCGGCATCGCCCACGCGGGTGCCCGCGGCATTTCCAAAGTCGAGGTCAAGATCGACGACGGCGAGTGGACCGAGGCGACGCTGCGCCAGCCGCTATCGGAGACCACCTGGGTGATCTGGCGCTACGACTGGCCGATGGTGGCCGGGCGGCATACTTTCTCCGTGCGCTGCACCGAAAAGGACGGCACGCCGCAGATCGAAAAAGACTCGTCGAGCCATCCCAGCGGGGCGACAGGCATTCACTACGTCACCCGCAACGTCTAGCGGTAGCCTACGAGCGCTGCTGCCGGGACCGTGCCGACTGGTCGGCGAGCAGATCGGCCAGCGATACCGCTTCGCCGTCCGCGGCGAGGTCGTCGATCAGCCGCTGTTTGAGCGCCTGCCGCTCCTCTTCGCCCATTAACTGGACGAGCAGCGCCAGCCGGGCATCTTCGCCACCCGAATCACGTTTGGACTTTTCGTGATTCGGGCTGGCGCTGTCGTCGCTCAACTGCATGAAGCCAATCGTCAGCCAGAGCGCGAGCGATCCCAACACGGCCATTACCACCGTGAAATCGACCAGACCGGAACTGCCCGTGATCACCTTGACGATCACGACCGACAGCCAGAGAAACAGCGTCGACATCACCGACCACGCAAAATGATCCGCTTTCATAGGTCTCCTGAGGATCAACCACCATTCACTTCTATTCTACGCTGGAAAAGCCATTCTGTCGCAGCCCGCTGTCAGCCAACCGTAGGCGATCAGTTGTAGCGCTTCCGCCCCGAGTCCGGTAAAGTTAGCGGCGTTAGGGGCGCATTGGATTATGGCCCCTTTGTTGTTGATCGAGTGATGGGACAGGGTATGACCGCTATTAGCGAACCGCTCTCCGCCGAGCTGCAAGACCCCCCTCCCGCCGCCACGACCCCTTCCGAAAGCATGGCCCGCGCGACCAGCGTGATCGCCCTGGGCAACGTCGCCAGCCGCGTGCTGGGACTGGCGCGCGAGATTATCCTCTCGGACCTGTTCGGCGCGGGTGCGGCAGTGGACGCCTTCAACCTGGCGATCATCGTGCCGCGCAGCCTGTACGACCTGCTGATCGGCGGTCACGTCAATTCGGCGCTGGTCCCGGTGCTGAGCGAGTACGCCTCGCGCGAGGATCGCGAGGACCTGTGGGAGCTGGTCAACGCCCTGCTGGGCATCGTGGTGGTCGCGCTGGCGGTGCTGGTCCTGGGGCTGGAAGTGCTCGCCCCGCAGGTGATCCGGTTGATCGCCAGCGACGAAGCCACGCCGCAGGTGATCGACCGCGCGACCGACCTGCTGCGCGTGACCGCCCCGGCGCTGATGTTCCTCAGCCTGTTTGCGGTGATCTCGGGTCTGCTCTATGCGCTGCGGCGCTTCACCTGGCCCGCCTTTGCCTCGACGGTCTTCAACGGCACCATCGTCTTGATCACGCTGGTGTTTTCGCACAGCGTGGGGATCACGGCGGCGGCGCTGGGCTGGCTGGTCGGCGCGGTCGTGCAGTTGGCGCTGCAAGGCCCCGGCCTGCGCGATGCCCACCTGCGGGTGCGGCTGCGCGGCGCGCTGGCCCATCCCGGCGTGCGCAAAATCGGCCTGCTCTACCTGCCGGTGATGGCGTCGCTGGCGCTGGATGTGCTGGTCAACCGCCCGTTCAGCTATAACCTGGCCTCGCGCACCGGCGAGGGCAGCATCTCGTACATGAACTGGGCCACCACGCTGATCCAGTTTCCGCAGGGGTTGGTCGCCATCGCGATCTCAATCGCCATCCTGCCCACGCTCTCCCGCCAGGCCGCCAACAGCGCCCGCGACGGGCTGGGCGAATTCAAGACCACGCTTGGCCAGGGCTTGCGGCTGGCGCTGGTGCTGATCATCCCGGCGGCGGTGGGACTGTTCGTGCTCGCGACGCCGGTAGTCGGGTTGATCTTCGAGCACGGCAAATTCAACGCGGGCGACACCTCGATCACCGCGCTGGCGCTGCGGCTCTACCTGCTGGGACTGCCCTTCGCCGCCGCGGACCTGCTGCTGGTGTTCGCCTTCTACGCGCGCCAGAATACGCTGACTCCGGCCATCATCGGCCTGATCTCGCTGGTGGCCTACATGGTCGTCGCGATCTACCTGCTGCGCTGGTACGGCTTGTTCGCGCTGATGGTGGCCGACTCGGTCAAATTCGTGATCCACACCGCGATTGCGGCGTGGCTGCTGGGCCGTGCGACCGGCGGTTACGGCGGGCAGCGGTTGATCCGCACCATCAGCCGGACGGCGCTGGCCTCGCTGGGCATGGGGATCGTCGCCTTCGGCGTGATGACCGCCTTGAATCACGCGGTGCCGGGCGGCGGGACCAAAGCGCACGCCATCGTCGTCATGGGCGCGGGCGGGTCCGGCCTGGTGACGTTCGGGCTGCTGGCCTCGTGGCTGGGGCTGGACGAATGGCGCTGGATACGCGACCTGGTGTGGAACCGGATCGCCCCCACCCGGCACTAACCGCCCTGCTGGATCAACTTCATCACGCTGCTGTGCTGGTTGTTCACCTGCGTCATGGTGCTCAGGATCGCTCTGACGAATCCCTGCCGGATCTCGTCGTAGCCCTGGATTTCCGACGGCGCGAACCACAGGCGGGTGAGCAGATCGACGTGATAGCGAATGCGCACCAACAGCGCATAGTGGGCCGAGATGGCGTTCACCAGCTCGAAGCCGATGACGTCCGGCAGATCGCCGCTGGACAGCGCCGTTTCCCAGGCGATGGTGGAGAGATAGAAGCTCTTGCCCCAGGCCGTGCTGGTATAGGCCGACTTCACCGCCTGCAAGGTGGTATAGTTCTCGTTCAATTCCTGCGTCAGAGAAAACAGGATCGTGCGGGCGCGGCGCTGGTTGAGACGGCGCGCATTGTGACGATCCACGGCCAACGCCGCCAGCATCCCGACGAAGATGCCGACCAGCGACGCGATCGTTTCCGTGAGAATATTGTCCAGCATGTTCAGCCCCCTTGAAACTCGTGAGACGCGCTGATTCCAGTATAGGCCGAACCCCATCCCCAACAAGGAAATATTTCCCACCCACAGTAGCGCATCCCCTCCCCGGTTTGTATAATCGCCGGTGTGCCCATACTCTCATCAAGGACAGCGCATTGACCGACCCACGGCCCGCCCCAGTAGCGCCTGAGCGTTACACCGAAGAATACTTCCTGACCGCCTGCGAGGGCTACGAAGACTTTCTCAACAGCGACGGCGAGAATCTCTCGCGGCGGCTGAAAGCAGCCTTTGAATTAGCCGCCGTCACGCCGGGCATGAAGGTGCTCGACGTCGCGTGCGGGCGCGGCGAGATCGTCCGGCACTGCGCGCAACTGGGCGCGGATGCTTATGGGTTCGACTACGCAGCGGCGGCCATGCGGCTGTCGCGGGATGTGCTGGCGCGCGCGGGCGATCACACCCCCGGCGCGATGGGGCTGGTCCAGGCCGACGCCAAGTATTTCCCCTACCCGGACCGCGCGTTTGATCGCGTGCTGATGTTCGACATCGTGGAGCATCTCCACCCCTGGGAACTGCACACCGCCCTGCTCGAAGCCCGGCGCGTGCTGAAGGCGGATGGCCGCCTGATCATCCACACCGCGCCCAACGTCTGGTACGACCGCTACGCCTACCCGGTGGTGCGGCTGATCCGGCGGGCGATGGGCCAGGGCGCGGCCTATCCGGCCAACCCGCGCCGCTTCCTGGTCGAGCACAACGAAGACGTGCACGTCAACGAACAGTCGATGCTCAGCCTGCGCCGCGCGCTGCGCCGGGCCGGATTCAGCAGCCAGGTCTGGCTCGCGTCACCACCGCAGCACCGCCAGGAATCGATCCTCCTGGCCGGGCTGCGCTATATGTTGTTCCGCTGGCCGCCCTTCCGCTGGTTCTTCGAGCGCGAAGTGTTCGCCGTCGCCAAGAAAACATAACCTCGTTGCGAGTTAGGGAGTCATGCGCGATAAACGCCCTGTAGATGAACTCACCGTCGAAGAATTAGAGCGGGTGCTGGCGATCAAGCGGCGCGAAGTGCGGATAGACCGGCTGCGCAGCCTGGAAACCCAGGGACGCCGCCTGCCCACGCCGTCGCCGGTCGATACCCTGCCCGCAGCGCCCGCGCTGCCACCGCAGCAGCACGAAGCAGCGGAAGATCTGCCGCCCGTCGAGCCACCCATCACGTACGACATCACCGGCGATGTGCCGCGCTTCGAGGACGACCTCGAAGCCGAGGTCGTCGAGCGTCGCAAAAAACAAGTGGCGCAGCGTCCACCCGCTCCCCGCAGCGGCGCCCCCGTTTCACGCCAGCGGGCCGCGTGGGACAAATTCCTGCTGCTGATCGAAGTGCTGGGTGTGGTCGGAATCGTGGGGGTGCTGGGCGTGGGCGGCTATTTTCTGATCGTCGAGAATGACAAGATCGACGAGCTGACGCAAAAATCCGCCGACATCCAGCGCGAGGCCGACGCCCAACGGGCCACTCCGACCCCAGCCCCGGAACTCACCGTCCAGCTTTCCAACTACGTGCTGCCCGGCGGCCACTATTCGCCCGGCACGACCGGCGGACAGGCCGCTTTCAACGTGGACGAACTGCCCGACAGCATCCGCCCGATGGCGATGGCCCAACTGTCCGCGCCGCAGGCCGAGCGCCAGACACCCCCCACCACCGGGCCAGTGCGCATCGTGATTGATACCTCGCGGGTGAAAATCGACGCATCGGTGTACGGCGGCGACGACTGGGAAACCCTGAAACGCGGCGTAGGGCATTACCTCGGCAGCGCCAACCCGGGCGAAAATGCCAACATGGTGCTCTCGGCGCATAACGACATCTACGGCGAGCTTTTCAAGAACATCCAATATCTTGAGCCGGGCGACGAAATTCGTATTCAAGCAAATGACAACCGGTGGTATACTTACGTGGTTTATGGTAAGGACATCGTCGCCCCCACAGCCGTCGGGGTGATGGCGCGCGGCAACGAATCCATCGTCACGCTGATCACCTGCCATCCTTACCAGGTCGATAACCAGCGTATGGTTGTTTTCGCCCGGCTGGTCGGCTCGTAGACCGGCACCACTTTTTTATCGGAACTCAAGGAGTTTAGCTCGCATGGCTAAAAAGACTCGCAAGCCCAATCTGCCCCAGGAAACCCTCGAACGCGCGCGCCGGGAAATGGCGCAGGGCGGCGGTGGATTCGAACAGGTCGCTGCTGGCACGGGCGAAGCCGTCGCCAAGTCCAAAATTGTGGCAGGACCGCGCCGGACGTTCAGCCTGACCACGGAAGCCGATCTGCGCAACCAGTACGCGTATGTGCTGCTGGACCTGAAAAATATGGCCATGCTCGCCGTCGCGCTGGTTGCCATTTTGATCGTCCTGTCGTTCGTGATCTAGTCCTCATTCCTTGCGCGTAGCCCCCGGCGGTGGCGTCGGGGGAGGCGCGGGCGATTTTGGCCTGG
Organism: uncultured Anaerolineaceae bacterium; assembly: GCA_964427955.1. Taxonomy (GTDB): domain Bacteria; phylum Chloroflexota; class Anaerolineae; order Aggregatilineales; family Aggregatilineaceae; genus JACRBK01. Next base: position 2,343 of record CAYRWY010000046.1, on the reverse strand, counting down.
ACACCTGCGAATCCGAAATCGCCTGCTTGAGGCCCGCCGGACGGCTGGGTCGTGAGGCATCTACCCCAGGACGCGGTTGATCCGCCTGTTCCGCCGCGGCGCGGAGCTGCCCCGTGCCGCCCAGTCGCGCCGGGGGGGGAGTCGGCGCGGCTTGGACCTGGGGTCGCGCCGGAGACTTCGGGCGGATGACCGGGGCTTCGGCGACCGGTTTTGGGGCGCCGGTGCGCTGATTTTGCAGTTGCAGCGGGACCGCCGGTTCGGCGCTTCCGCCCTCCGCTTCCATCTCGCCCGCGGGATGAACGGGAACCAGGATGCTGATCTTCGTGCCGCTGCCTTTGGCGCTCTGGATGCGCAGCGTGCCTTCGATCAGCTCGGCCCGTTCGCGCATGTTGACCATCCCCAGGCTGCCGCGCCGGTCGTAGCTGGCATCGACGGCCCCCACGTCAAACCCGACCCCATCGTCCTCGATTTCGACCACGACAAACGACTCGCGGTGCCCTAACCGGACCCAGATATGCTCGGACTGGGCGTGCTTGCGGGCGTTGTTGACCGCTTCCTCGATGATGTAGAACAACACCCCCTGGGCGTTGGTATCCAGGTAGTTTTCGACCTCGGGCTGGCCCTCGATGATCACGTTGGTATCGTGGGTATCCTTCATCTTTTCGGCCAACTGCTGTAACGCGGCCAGCAGCCCCTGCGTCTCCAGCACCAGGGGACGCAGCGTGAACAGCATGTGGCGGATTTCTTTGGTGGTCCGGCGGGCGAGTTCCTCGACCTTCCACAGTTCTTCGATGGCCTGCTGCGGCTGGCGCTCGATCAGGCGGCGGATGTAGTTGACGCGCATGGCAATCGCGGCCACACTCTGGGTAGGACCGTCGTGCAGATCGCGCGAGAGCTTCTTACGGGCATCCTCTTCGACGCCCACGATCCGGTCTTTTTCGATGCGTAGATTCTGGTACAACACGGCATTTTGCAGCGAGAGCGTCGCCTGGGTGCCAATGGCGGTCATCAATTCGATGTGGTCGTCGGAAAAAGCGTGAGGCTGGTTGCAGCCGAACACCATCACGCCGAAGGTGTCGAACCCGGCGCGCAGCGGGATCACCAGGACCGCTTTGGCATCCTGGAACGCCACGAAATAGCGCAGTTCGGGATCGGCGGCGACGTCCCCGGCAAAGACCGGGTTGGCCCCTTTGAGCGCCAGGCCCAGAATCCCCTTGCGCCCCGGCACGGCCACCGTTTCGTCGTTGCGCGTCAGCCCGCGCGACGTGACCACGCGCAGCTTGTTATCTTCGCCCTGGAACAGCATCACGGCGCTGATCAGCCGCGCTCCGGGGGCCAGATCGTCGCTCAGGGCGAGCGTGCCGATCTTCTGGGCTTCTTCCAGCACCCGCTGGTGTTCGAGGGTGGCGCTGAGCGTGGTCGCCATCTCGAAGATGGCCCGCGCCCGCTCGCGCGCGGCCCGCAGGCGCTGCGCTTCCGCCTCGCGGGGATCAATGCCGCCCCGTCCGCCCAGGCTGAACCTGCCGCCGTGCCGCAGGACGACGCCCAGAACCCCGAAGATCGCCAGCAGCAGCAGGGCGAACGCCCAGTTGATCCACCGGCGGTCGTCCAGATCGCCGACCTGCCATAGGGCCAGCACACTCTCTCCGGACAGCAGCACAATCGCCAGCAGAAAGCCGCGCCCGCCAAAACGAACCGAGGCGGCGAGGATCGCCAGCGTGCCGAGCGCGATCAGGGGCGGGACGTTGCCGCGATACGCCCAATAAAACAGCGCGGCCAGGGTGCTGTCCAGCAGGACGCCGAACACGCCCAGCACGCGCTCGTTCAAACCGGGGATCAGGATCAGCAGCCCCAGGAACAGGTTGCCCGCGCCCCCCACGCCCAGGCTGATCCATACGTGACGCCAGTGAATCGACTCGTCGCCCAGCACCGCGTCTTCGGCGACCAGCACCATCAAGATCGCCCCGGCGAGAAACAGCCAGCGCAACCAGAATAATGCCGCGTCCAGACGATGGGTGCGAGTAGTCTCTTGTGTCTTCAAAGGCATAACTTTCTGTTTAGTAATTAAAAATGCCGCAATGGTAGCCTAAAAGCGACCTGCGGCATCTTGTCAGAGTGGGCGCGAAGGGACTTGAACCCCTGACCTCACGGATGTGAACCGTGCGCTCTATCCAGCTGAGCTACGCGCCCAAGATACGCGCATTATAGCATTGATAACCCCAACTGACAAGGCCGCAACACCGATTCTATACCAGGATTATAGCCGCAAACATGGCGGGGGGAAAACGACAGGGTCATCGCTTCAAAATGGGGGAAGGGAGATAATGGGGCGAAAAAGGATGC
>CAYRWY010000045.1:10711-21110 GCA_964427955.1 uncultured Anaerolineaceae bacterium | reverse complement strand
GAGCTACGCGCTGGAGAATGTCAAGACGAAGGCGCTGGAATTGAAGTAAGGCGCGGCAAAAAAAACAGCGAGCCTCTGACAGTTTCAGGGGCTCGTTTTTTATCTCACGAACCGGGCGCGGCGTGCGACGGCTCCACCGGGCGCGCGGGACCACCGCCGGTCAGCTTGCGGATCAACCGGGCGACGGCGTTCAACTTGTCGGGGGACTTCGCCGGGCGGGCCTCCACTTTCACCGGCTCAACCGGGACCGCCGCCGGTGCTTTTTCGGCAGGGACAGTTTTAGGTTCCGTTTCGGTGAATTCGACGCGCGTCAGGGGCACCCAGGTGGGCATCGCCCCATCGACGTGCAGCACGCCTTTGTTCATCAAGCGGAGCACCGCCCCACGGGGAATTTTGACGGCAGTATCGGTCGCATCCGGCCAGGCCAACACCAGGGCCTGATCCGTCCAGCGAATGAAGACGGCTTCGGCACCTTCCCACCAGACGCGCGTGGCCTGTTCCACCGCCGCCGGACCCGCGGGAAACACGTGGGAGGTCAGCGCACGAACCGCGCGGCTGATCTCGTCGGACGTGACCGGGGCAGACAGGAATAACTGGGCGGTCCAGGCCGGACCTTCGGGCGCGGCGCTGGCCGCGTTCTGCCGGATGATGAGCAGCTTGGTATGCGCCAGGTGCGAGAGCGAGCGGACGGCGCCCATCACCACCATTTCGGCGCTGCCCGGCCACCGCATATCCAGAATCACGACATCCGGGGCTTTGCGCTGCCGGACCAGGAAGTCCATCGCCTCAATATCGGACCGGATGATCTTGACCTCGTGTCCGGCATCCGCCAACGCATCGGCATAGGTGGCACACTGGTCAGCCGCATTTTTCACGATCACGATATTTGACATGACGTGCCTCCCCCGCCTGGGCCGATCTTCCCCAGGCCTAACCCTCTTACTACATTATAGTACGATTCCGGAATTTAAGTGCGATTAAAAACCTATCAATTTTCCAACAGCGGTATTCGGGCAACAAAAAAGTGGTCCATAGACCACTTGTGAAAAAAGTAAAGTTCGGGTGATGAAGGGTTTACAGCCCGGCGAGGTCCTGCGTCAACACCGCGACCAGCAGCGCGATCACGGCCTGAATGTCGCCCCAGTCGGCGGTTTCGCCGCGGGTGTGCGTATAGCGCACCGGGATCGAGACGGCCCCGGTCGGCACCCCGGCCCGCGCGATCTGGATCGCCCGGCCATCTGTGCTCGCCCCCTCCATGACTTCCATCTGATACGGGATGCGCGCCGCTTCCGCACGCTGGATCAAGAGGTCCTTGACGGCGGCGGGGACGATCAGTCCGGTATCGCGGGCTTTGATCGCCGCTCCCCCACCCAGCGTGATCGCGGTCGGCTTGCCGTGCGGCACGTCCCCCGGCGAGACCACGTCCACCACGATCCCCAGGTCCGGCGTGATTCCATAGGCAGCCGGCCCGGCGCCCCGCGATCCGACTTCTTCCTGCACGGTGAAGACGGCATACACGGTATGAGGCGATCCCGCCGCTTTGATCTGGCGCAGCGTCTCGATCAGGATCGCGCAGCCCAGCCGGTCGTCCAGGCTCTTGCCGATCACGCGCGCGCCGCGCCAGACCACCTCGCCCACGAACGCGCCCGGATCGCCCACCTGCACGTCGGCGTTTTCCTTCCCGTTCCGGCTGAGATCGAGATAAAAGCCGCCGGTATCGGGCAGATCGCGGCGCTTGCTGTACTGGTGCTCGACGCCGATGGTCCCGATCACGCCGTTTTCGAAGCGGACGTGCGCACCCAGCAGCGTCGCCGGGAACAACGTCCCGATCGGGGCGAAACGCGCGTAGCCCTGGCGGTCGATGTGGCTGACCATCAGGCCGATCTCGTCCATGTGCGCGGCCACCATCACCCGCTGCGGGCCGTTTCCGACGCGGCAGATCAGGTTGCCCAGCGGATCGATGGTGAGTTCGTCGGCCAGCGGGGCGATTTCGGCCTGGATCAGGTCCCGGACGTGGTGTTCAAAGCCGGACGGCCCCCAGGCTTCGGCTAAAGTTTTGATGAGTGTTTCCACGAAATAATCACCTCACTTGATAAGGATTACCGGCCCACGATCTCCGGCGTCAGTGCCAGCCAGGCGGCGCGCACCAGGCGGCTTTGGTTTTCCCAGTCAGAGACGTTCATGATCAGGTGCGGGCCGTGCAGATAGCGGCACGGGTTGGCGATCACCACGCTCGGCACGCCGATCCCGGTCTTGTGGATCGCCCCCGCGTCCGTGCCCCCGGCGTGCTGCGGCGAGCGGAACTGGTGCGGGATGCCGTGCTGATCCGCCACCCGGACGAGATGCTGCACCAGGCGCGGCGCGCTGATCATCGAGCGATCCATCACGGTGATGGCCGGGCCACCGCCCAGCCGCGTGATCGTCGTCTGATCCGGTTCCAGCGGGTCCTGCGGCAGATCGTGGCAGGCCGTGCTTTCCAGCACGAAGGCAACCTCCGGCGCGAAATGCTGCGCGGCGACCTTAGCCCCTCGGAGGCCGACCTCTTCTTGCACAGTGAAGGCCACGCACAGGTCGAACGGGAATGGCTCGCCCTGGATCAGTTTGATCAGCGAGGCACACCCGGCCCGGTCGTCGAAGGCTTTGCCGCGCACCGTCGGCCCCAGTTCTTCCAACCGGCTGTCGAACGCGATCAGGTCGCCGCGCTCGATCCCGTTTTGCGCGCCATCTTTGCTGTTCGCGCCGACGTCGATCCGCAGGCGATCCATCGACACCGTTTCTTCGCTCTTGTTCAAATGGATCGGGACCCACGACACGACGCCGGGAATCCGGTCCTTGCCGACCAACACGCGCGTCCCCGGCAGAATCCGGTCGTCGATGCCGCCCACTTCGTGGAAGCGGATCGCGCCGTCGCTGTCGAAGCCCAGCACCATCAGGCCGACTTCGTCCATGTGCGCCGCCGCCATCACGCGCAGCGAGGACGCGCCGGTACCGCGCTTGATCGCCAGCAGGTTGCCCATCGCGTCGATCTGGAGGTCTTCGACATGATCGCGGATATGCTTGATGATCAGGCGGCGGATGTCGCCTTCGTCGCCGGAAACGCCAATCGCCTCGCACAATTCGCGCAGCAGTTTGATCGTCATGCCTTGCCGTCCAGTTCCGGCCAGGCGATCCGGCCTAAGAAATCCGGTTCCAGCCCGGCCACAAAAGCCGCCAGCAGCCGCCCGGTGCGTTTGATGTCGCGCAGGTCTGCCACTTCTACCGGCGAATGCATGTTGCGAATGGGAATGCTCAGCAGCAGGACCGGCACGCCTGCGCGGCTGACCTGGATCAGCCAGGCGTCGGTGCCGCTGTCGCCCGGCAGGGCTTCGACGGGCAGTTTGATGTCCAACTCTTTGGCCAGATCGCGGAAGACCTGGACCAGCAGGGGATGGAAGTTAGGCCCGCGGCTGATCGTCGGCCCGCTGCCCAGGGCATAACCCTCGTCTTCATCGACGCCGCGCTGGGTGCCAAACGTGCCGTCGATGGCGATGGCGAGGTCCGGCTGAACCTGGTAGGCCGCCGTCGCCGCCCCATTCATCCCGACTTCTTCCTGCACTGCCGCGACGGCGACCACGTCCCAGGCATGATAGTGGTGGGCGAGTTCGTCCAGGCAGAGTGTCAGAGCAGCCACCGAAGCGCGGTTGTCGAGCGACTTTCCGGACACGCGCTCGCCCTTCAAGGCGGTGAACGCCGTGTCGAAGGTGATCACGTCGCCGATCCGCACCAGCGCGGAGACTTCCTCAGGAGGCAGCCCGACGTCCACCCACAATTCGCCCGCGCCAGGATATTTTTTGCGATCCAGCGCCATGTGCGGCGGCGCGGCCCCAAAGAGGCCCTTGAGCGTCCGGCGGCCATGCACCAGCACGGGTTGGCTGAGCAGCCCGCGGTAATCGACCCCGCCCAGCGGCTCGGTGCGGATGAAGGCGCCCCGGACTTCGGCCACGATCAGGCCGATCTCGTCCATGTGCGCGCACAGCATGATCTTGCGGCGCGGCTGCGGCCCGGTCCCGTGTTTGATCGCGATCAGGCTGCCCAGGCCGTCCGTGTGGAATTCGTCGGCCAGCCCTTCCCACGCGCCGCGAATCACCTGGCGCGCCGGACCCTCGTGCCCCGATGGGGCGGCAGTTTCACTCAGTTGTTGTAGAAGATTGTTGAGGTCTAAGGACATGACTAGGTTGGTTCTTTCATAAACAGCGCCCTGAATCCCTGTTAGTTTTAGAACATCTCTGGAAACTCGACAAATTCTACTGCGCCGTTTTCGACATCGAGCAGGGCCACCGAGCGTGTTTCGTACTTCGATCCGCCCAGCGCGCCGGGGTTGATCAGCCGTACCTGATAGCCGTCGCGCCATTCGTTGCGGCGGCGATGGGTGTGGCCGTGGCACACAGTGGCGTACCTGCCGCTCGACACCAGGCCGGACAGGAGGCGGTAATCGTGGCCGTGCGTCACGCCGATGCGGTGACCGTCGATCTCGACGCTGCACGTCGGCAGGGGCGGCGGCACGCCGATCATCCGGGTCGCCGCGATCAAGTCGCTGCGGTTCAGATCGCCGTTCCCCAGCACGAAGGTCACCTCCCACCCGGCGAACAACAGCACCGTCTCGGCGGACGTGACGTCGCCGCAGTGGATCAGGGTCGCGATCCCGCGCTCACGGAAGGCTGCCAGCGCGATCTCGACGTTGTGCTCGCGGTTGTGCGTGTCGGAGAGAATGCCAATCTTCACAGGGAGGACAATCCAGTCAAAAACGGCGTGAGCGGGCGCAGCGTGGCCCGTTCGACCGCCATGATCGCCATGAATCCGATCGCGCGCCACCGCTCGACCGTAGGCGCTTCGCCCGCCAGGTGGGCGGTGTAGAGCGTCAGCACGGTGGCGTGCGAGACCACGGCCAGCGACTCGCCCGCCGGGTGTTGGCGAAGTACGCGCTCCATCGCCGCGACAAAACGTCCCTGGGCCGCGTCGGCGGACTCCCAATCCGGCACCGGGGGAACGTCGGGCCGGGCGAAAAACGCCTGCTGTGCCACCTCGAAGGCGTCCGCCTCCAGCCAGCGATCCCGCTGCGCCTCGCCCAGATCGATCAGCGGCGTGAACGGGATGCCGTGCGCCGCCCGGACGGCTTCGCCGACCATGGTCGTTTTATATTCCTCGCTGGTGTAGACGGCGGTCACGCCGGACCACAGCGGCAGATCGACCAACGCCCGCACCTGGGCCTGGCCGCGCTCGCTCAAGCCCCACTGGGAAGCGGGCCGCGCCGGATCGGGCTGGGTGTGCGGGTGACGGATCAGGTACAGCGTCATGGATCGCGGCGATCCTTCACTTCATATTCGCCCTCGATGATCTGCGATCCGGGATCGACCGCGTCGCTGATCTGGCCGCGTTTGCGCTTGCGACGCTGGCGGTACTCGTCCACCACGCCCGGCGGCGCGCTGTGCAGGAACAGTTGCAGCCCGATCACCAGCGCGCTGAGGTCGTCCACCACGCCAAACGGCAGCAGCACGTCGGGGACCAGGTCGAGCGGCGAGAGAATATAGGCGATCATCGCCAGCGGGATCAGCTTGGTAGTGCCGCTCACGCGCCGGTCGAAGATCAGCCGCCACGCCAGCGCCATATCGTTGAACAGGCGGCCCAACAGATCGGTTTCGGGGGGAGCTTCGGTCCGTTTTTGTTTCGCCACAGGTTACACCTCCTGAGCCTCTACTGCACTATACGTACCCGCTTCCTCGCTGTTGCGACGCACCGCCGAGCGCAGTACGAACACGCCCAACAGCGCCATGATCGCGATCCCGGCGACGCCGAAATCCAGCGGCCAGTGCGGATCGGCGCCATACAGGACGCCGGATAGGTTGGTGCCCACCACGGTTCCCAACCCGGCCAGCATATCCGCCGCCGCGAAGGCCACGCCGCGGTGGTGCTCGTCCACATAATTATTGATCACGCTGGTCGCAAAGGGGCGCGTCGTGTAATAAGCACCGAGCAAAAACGTCGCCACCGCCACTGCCGGGACCGATCCGGTCAGCAGCAGGAGCGCGAAGGACAGCGCGACCAGTCCCAGGCAGGCGTAAAAGCCGCGCCAGGCGCTCAACCGCCCCAGGATCACGCTGGAGATGGCCGTGCCCAGCGCCGTGAGCGAGCCGAACACGCCGATGGACGTGCGCGAAAAGCCGCGTACTTCTTCGAGAAACTGCGAAGAGAGCGTCTGCCCGGTCAACACCGCGACGAACGCCAGCGTGAGCAGCCCGTAGGCGATCATCAGGCTTTTACGGCGCAGCAGCCCCCGGTAATCGTAACCATCCTGAGGCGGCGGCGGGGCGGGATAGCGGTGGGTCTGGTGGATCGCGGCGGTGCTCAGCACGAACCAGAACAGGCTGATCAGGTACACCGTTCGCAGGCTGGCGTGATCGCCGATCCAGCCGCCGATGCTGGGTGTGATCACGATCCCCGCCGAATAGGCCGCCCACAGCAGGGTCAGCGACGCCTGAATCGGGAGATCGGGCTGGCGGGTGGGATCGTGCCTGACCGACTGGGCAATGTACAGGTTGGTAACCGGGATCGCCACTGCCGACAGCCCATACACCAGAAAGCCCGGCGCGGCCCAGCGCCAGTCCGGTGCGACCGCCATGATCAGCACCCCGGCCAACCCCAACGTCCAGCCGGGCAGCATCAGGCGGCGTGACTCGAAGCGATCCGCCAGCAGCCCCGCCGGGAGGATGAACAGCAGCCGCGCCAGGCCCCACAGGCTGATCACGAACCCGGTCTGGGACGGCGTCGCGCCGAGCGATTTGACGTAGAGCGGCTGGATGAACATCCACAGCCCTTCCCCCACGCCCCACAACATATAGGAGGTCAACACCCAGCGGGTATCGCGTCCGACCTCACGCCAGAGTCTCAACAAGCGTCCATCCTTAACCTATAGTGATCAGTTCACAGTTTTCAGTTAACAGCAACCAGAGCATCCCATCGCTTGACCTGAAAACTGATGGCTGTCTACGGTTTACTCATTCTCGCGGCCAAAAATTCCGACACCAGCGTGTAGACCTTCTCGCGCTCGATGTCCTGCGTCAGGACGTGGCCGCTGTGCTCGATGGTCTGCTGCACCACGTCCGTGCTGCGCACGCTGGACGCCACCTGCTGCATATTGCCATAGGGCACCGTCGGATCGGCCTTGGAGTAGATCAGCAGCAGCGGCACGGTGATCTCCGGCAGGTGGCGGCGGACGTCGCCCATCAGCGCGTGAAGCTGCGCGGCGGAAGCGATGGGCGTGGCGTGGTCATACGCCACCCGCCCGTAATCCTCGCGCCCCATCTCGCGCTGGGCGTCGCGCACCCGCCCGTCCAGGCCATCGCGCTCCGGCGTACGGTAGCGCTGGACATATTTCAGCGCGGGCGTCAGTCGGATGGCGTTGCTGCTCAAATACAGCGGCGCGGCCATGATCACCCCGCCCTCGACCAGTCCCGCCGCGGCCACGCGCAGGCTCAGCAGCCCACCCATCGACAGCCCGACGGCGTACACCGTGCGGCAGCGCGCCCGCAGCAGCGCGATCCCGTCCAGCACGCTTTCGTACCAGTCCAGCCAGGATTGGCGGCGCATCATGTCAGGATCGGTGCCGTGTCCCGCCAGCCGGGGCGCGTAGATCGTCAGGCCGCGCGCGTGGAGGTGTTCGCCCAGCCAGCGCATTTCCTCCGGCGAGGCGGTGAAACCGTGCACACACACACAGCCGACGTCGCCCCCCTCCAACAAAAACGGCGCCGCGCCGCGTCGAATTTCCGGTAATGTCGTTCGCATCAGCTACCCTCGGTTCGCTTGAAACGTGGCCGAATTGTACTCGATCTGCGGGCGCTTTTCACGCGGCCCGGATACTCGCATTTTAGACGCTGTGTTATACTGCTTCCAAGACAATCACCCCGACAAGGACTGGTTGATGAGACGCTATTTCGTTGTGATCTTCTGCTTAATCACCACCCTGCTGCTGACCGGCTCGCCGCGGGCGCGCGCCCAGGACAGCGCGTTGCCGCCGCTCTACATCCTGACCGCGCAGCACACCGTCGCGCGCCTCGATCCGGCGGATGGCAGCCTGACCACGATCTCACCCCAGGATCAACCGGTCTTCGACTTTGCGATTGCGCCGGATGGCGCCTGGTACGCTTACCGGACCGGCGCGAACAACGGCATGGTGATTCTCAATGCCCTCGACAGCAACACCGGCACGCTGCTGGAAATGAACATCGCCCTGCCCGCCGATCCCAGCGCCCGCCAGACGATGGCCTGGTCGCCGGACGGCCTGGCCCTGGCCTACGTCGTGCCGGACGGCGTGCGGATCGCGCGCCTCGGGGCCGGGGACTACGGCGAAACGCTGTTCGACGTGGTCGAGGGTCCCTGGGTCGAGGTGTACTGGGCGGAGCCGGAAAAGCTCGTCGCCAGCACGCTGGACGCCCAGACCAACCTGATCCACTGGGAGATCAACGCCTGGACCGTCAAGCCGGGCCTGGACTACCCCGCCCGCCCCCAGCCCGCGATCATGGCCTTCCTGACTCCGCAGGGGGTCACGCTGGACAATTACGCCGTCGTGCCGAACACGGCGGGCGCGCTGGCCTTCGCCTGGGGACCGGTGGCACCAGAAACCGTCGCCGGGATGGATCTGCCCTACCCGCTCTATTTCCTGAGCGACGATGCCGCCGGGATCGCGCAGGTGTGGCAGTGGCCGGTGAACAACGCCCCGGTCCGGGCCGTCACGGCTGAAAGCACGCCGGTGCTGGCCTATGCCGTCGCACCGGATCAGGCCCAACTGGCGTATAGAGTGAATGATCGGGTGATCGCCGCCGCGCTGGATGGCACCGCCCGGCGCGAGTTGGGACAGCTTGACACCACCCAGAACGACGCCACGGCCATCGCCTGGAGCCGCGACAGCGCCCAGGTCGCCTATCACGACGCGCGCGGGGTGTGGACCGTGCCCGCCGCGGGCGGCCAGCCGCCGCGCCTCGTCGCCCAGAGCGCCCGGCCCGAAAATAGCCCGCTCGACACGCGGGTGTATCTGTCGCCGCAGTGGAGTCCCGATGGCACCCGGCTGCTGGTCGTCGTCGGCCTGTACGAGGGCAGTTTCCTGGCCGTGGTCGATCCGGCCAACGGCGCGGTCACCGATCTGAAGATCGGCAGCGCCAGCCAGGGCCGCTGGACGTCGGATGGGCGCGTGCTCACCTGGGCGTCAGGCTGGGGCTACGTGACGCCGGGCCTGTACCTGCTCGATCCCGCCGCGCCGGACGCCGCGCCTGTGACGGTGCTCGACGCGCATTACGCGGTGCTCAGCACAGTGCTGGGCACGGACAGCGCGTGGTACGCCCTGGTGGGAATGAATCCGGGCCTGGGGCCGCAGTTCCTGCGCGTGCTCAAGACGGTGTCGCTGGATACGCCGTTTCTGCCGCTGTATGGCAGCGCGGGAGGCTATCTCGATCTCCCACAGATCGCCGCGGGCTGGGATGGTCCGGTGCTCGCGGCAGGCTTGCGGAATTTGACCACTGACGGACGCGGCGCGCTGACCATCGTCCGCCTGGACAGCGGCCAGGCCGTCCGCGTGCAGACGCCGGGACCGGCCTGGGATGTCCAGTGGGGCTCGCCGCTGCCGTAACATTAGCATAGGAGCGCGGCAAGTAACAACGCCCGCTCTGTGACGAAAGGAAAAAGCCCAGATGGCCGAACGAATCCTGGTCGTCGAAGACGAAGAACGCATCGCCCAATTTTTGAAGCGCGGCCTGATCTACGAAGGCTACCGCGTGGACGTGGCCTATGATGGCCAGACCGGGCTGGACCTGGCCCGCGACCAGCCGCCGGACCTCGTGATCCTGGACTGGATGCTGCCGGGTCTGGACGGATTGGAAGTCTGCCGTCGGCTGCGCGCCGCCAGCGACGTGCCGATCCTGATGCTCACCGCCAAGGACGATGTCGCCGACCGGGTGCAGGGCCTCGACACCGGGGCCGATGACTACCTGGTCAAGCCGTTCGACTTCGACGAGCTGCTGGCCCGGCTGCGGGCGCTGTTCCGCCGCGCGACGCCCTCCTCGCGGCCCGAAGTGCTCAAGTTCGCCGATCTCACGCTGGACACCGGGACGCATCGCGCCCAGCGAGGCGAGCGTTTCATCGACCTGACAGCCAAAGAGTACGAGCTGCTCGAACTGTTCATGCGCAACCCGCGCCGCGTGCTGACGCGCGAGCTGATCTTCGACCGCGTGTGGGGCTACGACTTCGGCGGCGAGAGCAACATCATCGAAGTCTACGTGCGCTATCTGCGCCAGAAGACGGAAGAGACCGGCGAGCCGCGCCTGGTCCACACCGTGCGCGGGGTCGGCTACGTCCTGCGCGAAGACGAGTAAAA
>CAYRWY010000045.1:7191-10611 GCA_964427955.1 uncultured Anaerolineaceae bacterium | reverse complement strand
TTGTTCTTCCCCGGAAACTCTCATCAGGTACTCACCTTGCCGTGTTACAATAGGAACACTCGCCCCGTGTGCTTCGCGGTGTACGACTGATGACCATCCGAACCCGTCTCACCTTTCTCTACGCCAGCCTGCTGGCGATTGCGCTGTTGGTCTTCAGCGCCGCCACCTTGAGCGTGCTGAGCTGGACGCTGCGCCGCCAGATCGACGAATCGCTGCTCAAAGCCATCGACGCCGTGCACATGGAAGCCATCCTGGGGGTGATTAGCCCACCGGAGGATAACCCGCTGCTGGCCGAACTGCTGATGGCGCGGACCAGCGGGTTCGATACGCCCGGTCTCTACGTGCAGATCTGGCTGCACGATACGCGGACCAACACGCCCATTCTGTACGACCTGTCCGGCAGCCTGTACGGCGTGGGCTACAACGGGTCGCTCGATCCGGGGTCCCTGGGCGAGACGCACCTGGTCCGGCGCAACGTCACCCTCAAAGGCCACCACATGCGGGTGATCACGGTCCCGCTGGTGGTCAACGGCGAGATTCGCGGCTACATCCAGGCCGGGCAGTCACTCCGCACGGTGGACGCGGCCATCGACCGCCTGATCAAGATCATGATCATCGGGGCGGCGCTGTCGCTGCTGGCGTCGCTGTTGTTAGGCGACTATCTCACCCGCCGCGCCTTGCAGCCAATCGATACCATCGCCCAGACGGCCCAGCAGATCGCGAAAGCGGACGACCTGGGCCTGCGCATCCCCTACAATGGCCCGCCGGACGAACTCGGCCAGCTCACCCACACTTTCAACGAGACGCTGGGGCGGTTGGAGCGGCTGTTCAACGTGCAGCGCCGTTTCGTGGCCGACGTGTCCCACGAGATGCGCACGCCGCTGACCGCGATCCGGGGCAACGTGGACCTGATGCGCCGCTTCGGCTACGACGAAGAAAGCATGGCCGACATCGACAGCGAAGCCCGGCGCATGACCCGCCTGGTGGAAGACCTGCTGCTGCTGGCCAAGGCCGACGCCGGACACCTCCCGCTCAACAAAACCCGCCTGGACCTGGATACCCTGGTGCTGGAAGTCTACAACCAGGCGCGCGTGATCAGCGATGGCGTGGCCGTGCGCCCCGGCGAGATCGATCCCGCCCAGGTGATCGGCGATGCCGACCGGATCAAGCAGCTCCTGCTGAACCTGGTGACCAACGCCCTGAAATATACGCCGAAAGGCGGCAGCGTGACGCTGGCCCTGACCCACGACGATCAGCGCGCGCGCGTCAGCGTGGCCGACACCGGGATCGGCATCCCGGCCAAAGACCTGCCCTTCATTTTCGACCGCTTCTACCGCGTCGATAAAGCCCGCTCGCGCTCGATGGGCGGGACCGGGTTGGGGCTGTCGATTGCGCGCTGGATCGCGGATGCGCATGACGGCGAACTGTCGGTGACCAGCCAGGAGGGCCAGGGATCGACCTTCACCGTCACCCTGCCGCTGGCCCCGGATGCTGTCGTCGGCTCTGGGAATGGCAAAGTCGAACGATCTGCCGACGACGCGCTGCCCGCCCCCGCCCAAGACCGCGTCATTCGTGACCCCTGAACGGTGTTTCCTCCGACAGATAGAGGGTACACGTATTCACACTCAGGAGGAAACATGAGTCAGGCTGGGCCTAAACAAAACAAAATCTACCTGTGCGCCCCGGTGAATGCCCTGGTGGAGGGGATCTACGAAGAACACGTGCCGCTGGCCAGGATCAAAGAGCACGGCGATTTTGGCCTGGGTACGTTCGATCAACTCGACGGCGAGATGGTGCTGCTCGATGGGCAAGCCTACCAGGTCACCGGCGAGGGACGGGTCATGCGCGTGGACGACGACGCCTCGACGCCGTTCGCCTGCGTCACCTTCTACCAGACGCACAGCATCGAAGACCTCTTGCACGACATGGCCCCGGCGGCGTTCATGGAGTGGCTGCAAAACCTGCTGCCCTCACGGAATATCTTCTACGCCATCCGCGTCGAAGGCATTTTTTCTCAGGTCAAGGTGCGCTCGGTCCCCAAGCAGAACAGCTACCGCCCCCTGATCGAAGTCGCGCAGGAACAGCCGGTGTTCGAATTCGAGCATGTGACCGGCACCCTGGCCGGATTCTTCACCCCGGCCTTCATGGCCTCGCTGAACGTGCCGGGCCTGCACCTGCACTTCCTGTCGGATGATCGCCAGCACGGCGGCCACCTGCTGAGCTGCGTCCCGCATCAGGTGCGGGTCGGACTCCAGTTCATCCACGGATTGGAGCTGGCGCTGCCGATGACGCTGGATTATTTGACCTGGGAGTTCGAGCGCGATATTCGCAGCGACCTGGACAAGGCCGAAAAATAGCTTTTCTAAGCCCCTTCTAAGCCACCGGTTACACTTATTTTACAAATCAGGACGAAAGTAGAGTCAGTGTGCACGTTCGAGAAGATGGAGGTTCAATCATGTTAACCTTTAAACGCACCCTGATTCTGATGGCCGTCCTGGCGTTAGCCATTGGCGGGCTGGGCGTCGCCAGCACGTCAGCCCAAAGCAGCCGTGGGGCCTGGCTGGGCGTCCAGATCAAAGATACGGACGGCGGCGTCTCGGTCGAAGATGTGACCGCCGGGTCCCCTGCCGAAACCGCCGGGCTGAAAGTCGGCGACGTGATCACGAGCGTCGATGGCGAAGCGGTCGAGTCAGCCGAGCAGTTCGTCAAGACGATCCAGTCGCACCAGTCGGGCGACGAAGTGACGCTGGCGGTCGTGACCGGCGATGAAACCCACGACGTCAAGGTGACCCTGGGCGAGCGCCCGGCGGACCTGGACCAGCAGGCGCCGTCCACCGGCAGCCGTCCGGGCTTCGAGGGCGTCCTGGACTTCCTGGGCCTCAGTGCGCAGGTGACCGACCAGGGCCTGGAGATCAAGTCCATCGCCGCTGACTCGCCCTTCGCGGACTCCGGGCTGCAAGAGGGCGACATCGTCACCGCGATCAACGGCGAGACGATTGACACGAACTCGGTTCCTGGCGGCTGGATGCGTCTCCTGCGCGCCGACACCAACCCGATCACGCTGACCGTGCTGCGCGACGGCCAGTCGCAGGACATCGAAGTCACGCTTGATTGGTCTACGCTCGGCGTCCCGAACAGCGCCGCCGGGGGGATGACGATGCCCCAGCCCACGCAGTTGGGTGTCCGCTTCCGCACCCTGACCGCCGAGATCGCCGATCAGGACAGCCTGCCGGTCAACGAGGGCGCGCAGGTGCTCGAAGTCTACGCGGACTCACCTGCCGAAAAAGCGGGCTTGCAGAAGGATGACATCATCACAGCGGTCGATGGTGACAAAGTGGACGAAGAGCACACCCTGGCGGATCGCCTGTACGCCTACGAAGAAGGCGACACGGTGACCCTGGCGGTGCAGCGCGGTACGGA
>CAYRWY010000045.1:0-7091 GCA_964427955.1 uncultured Anaerolineaceae bacterium | reverse complement strand
AGCGCCCCCAGGCCGATGAAGAAGGCCGCCACCAGCGCCGCGTGGGACATCGCGTCGGTGCGGGCGCTCTTGACCAGGTGGTTGATCGCGTGCCCCTGCGCAGTCAGGTCGAGAGACTCGCCGCCGGGCATGGCGGAGGGTTCCCCCTGGCCGGTGGGCGTCGTGCTCGCCGTCGCGGACGTGCCGCCGCCGGAGGGCATCCCCGCGCTCAGCACCGCCGCAAAATCGAAATTGACCGGCTGCTTGGCCATTTCCACGAACATATTCTCCATCGCCAGCAGCGGCGGAGCCACCTCTTTCGACTTTTCCAGGCGGTCTTTCACCCCGCTTTCGATGGACGTCGCCAGCACGGTGCCGATGATCGCGATGCCCAGCGCACTGCCCACCTGGCGGATCGTGCTGTTGCCGCCGGATGCGATCCCCGCCTTGAGACTCGGCGTATCGAACAGCACCAGGCTGGTCAGTTGGGCAATCGCCAACCCCAGCCCCAGGCCGTACAGCCCCAGGATCAGCGCGACCGAGGTCGTCGAGCTATTGACGTCCAGCACCTGGCTCAGGATCACCATCGCGACCGCTTCGACCACCATGCCCGTCGTCACGATCCACTTGGGGCCGATCCTGGCGGAGAATGATCCGGCCAGCGGGGCGGCGAAGAAGGCCATCACCGCCAGCGGCAGCAGCGCCACCCCGGTCCTGAAGGCGCTCAAGCCCTGGGTACCTTGCAGATACAGCGAGACGGCGAACAGCACCCCGATCTCGCCCAGGTTGACGATCATGCCGGTGATCATGCCATAGCGGTAACTGCGGAATTTGAACAGGCCGAACTCGAACAGCGGCTCCGTGCCCCGGCGCTCCAGCCGCCGTTCATACCAGGTGAAGATCGCCAGCAGCAGCAGCCCCACCCCGATCGCGACCGGGACCAACGAGAGACTCTGCGACGGCCACTCCCAGCCCAGCACGGAAAAGACCTCGTCCGGCTTCCACCAGCCATACGCCTGTCCTTCGATGATGCCGAACACCAGCGCGCCCAGCCCGAACCCGCCCAGGATCATGCCGGGCAGGTCGAAGTAGTGCTTCGTGTCCGGATCGCGTGACTCCTGGATCGCCCACAGCGATCCGGCGAAGGCCGCGGCCACCACCGGGATGTTGATGTAAAACGCCCAGCGCCACGAGGCGTGATCGATCACCCAGCCGCCCAGCAGCGGGCCTAACGCCGCGGCCACGCCCGCCGTCGCGCCCCAGATGCCGAAGGCGATCCCGCGCTCTTTGCCTCTGAAAGTCGTGGTCACAATCGAGAGCGTGCTGGGGCTGAGGATGGCCGCGCCTACGCCTTGCAGCGCCCGCATGGCGACCAGCATCCCAATCGACGACGACGCCCCGACCAGCGCCGATCCCAGGCCAAACAGCATCACGCCCACCACGAACAGCAGGCGCCGCCCGTACTGGTCGCCGATCTTGCCCCACAGCAGCAGCGTCGCCGCGTACACCAGCGAATAGATGGTGTTGACCCATTCGACGTTGCGGAAGGAGGTATCGAACTGGGTCACGATGGAGGGAATCGCCACGTTGACGATGGTGCCGTCCATGATCACGAGCGTCAGCGCCAGGCTGAGAATCAGCAGGGCATACCAGCGGCGGCGGTGCGCCGATCCATCTTCAACGGGCAGGGCATACGTAGCCATAGCAATCCTTTCTGGATGGGCTATCAGTTATTGATCCTTGTGTTGACTTCAAAACTCTTACCTCACCCCCCGACCCCCTCTCCACGCGGTGGCAAGGGGGAGCGGCGCGGTGGAAATGTTGGTGTAGGGGTGGCTCATCTGAAAACTGTATACTGTTAACTGTCTACTGTTTCCCGTGAACTCAAGCGGGGCGCAGGCTGCGCGCGAACATCAGCAGCATTTGATCGGCGTGACCGGCGCGCGCGTTAAGCTCGCGGTTGCATTCGGGCGGCTCGTACTCGCCCATCGAGATATTGCTGAGGGCCAGCAGCGCGCCGATGATCTCGTGCGGCACGAGGTCGGCGGCGATGGCGCCCTCGGCCTGACCCTGCTGGACGATGCCGGTCAGCAGGGCGATGATCTGATCGTGACGGGCGATCAGCGCCTCGGTGCGGTTGAAAATCGGCAGCACGTCCTCGCGGCCCAGGCTGACCAATCCCCGCAGCGGCGAAATGTGTCCTTCCATCAGACGGCGCATCACGTGCAGCAGGCGCTCGATGGGCGGCTGTCCAGCGGTCTGATCGACCCAGGCGATGAACAGATCCTCCTGCTGGGCCATCAGCGCGATCAGCATGGCGTCTTTGCTCTCGAAGTGCTGGTACAGCGTCGCCTTGCTGATCCCCACCGCATCGGCCAGGTCGTCCATCGTCACCGCCGCGAAGCCGCGCTCGGCGGACAACCGCTCCAGGGCGTCGAGAATGGCCGTCTGGCGATCTTCCCACTGCTTTTGCTGGTAGCGTCCGCGCGGCATCCGGCTTTTCCCTTCGTTAACTAAACTCATGAGTTTAGAATAAAACCGATCAGTTCAATTGTCAACCCATCATTTTCGTTTCCGATCCTGGTCCCCGTACCATAGTCCTTGGGTCGCCCAGTGTGAACGACGACCCGATTTGGTGTTCCAGACATTCTGTTATATCCTGGTGCGTATAGGGTGCGTTTAGAACGCTTCGCACAAATGTTCTTATGTGTTATAATAAAGATAAATGAGCCGGAAATTGTCCCCCCGTGCAGCCGGGGGACAAGAGCTGACAGGTGTTGAAAGATGACGACTCCATTCCGCAGACGGCCAGACGACGACGACGATGAGGACGAACGTCCCGATTCGCTGCGGCGGTCCAATCGACCGGCGGACGATGACGACGACAACCCGCCCCAGCGGCCAGGGTCGGGGGGATGGGTTGCGCCACGCTTCAATGCGGACCGGTCAGCAGCACGTGACACCGGATCGAACGACGATTTTGGCTTCATCAAGGACCGGATCGGCGACCGGCGTCCTGGCTCGCCGCCGGCCCGAGATAAAGATGACGACGAAGAGGAAGGCCGCGGCCTGGGTGGCTTCATGCGGCGCAGCAACAAGCCCGAGGACGACGCCCCGGCCCGGCCTCCCCTGCGCTCACCCGCGCCCCCTGGCGGCGGGCGTCCCAGTCCTTTTACCAAAGACGACGACAAAGAAGAAGGCCGCGGCATGGGCGGCTTCATGCGGCGCAGCAACAAGCCGGAGGACGACGCACCAACCCGGCCTCCCCTGCGCTCGCCCGCGCCCCCCGGCGACCGGCGCAGCAGCCCACTGGGCGCGAAAGATAAAGACGACGACAAAGACGAGGGCGGCGGCGGGATTGGCGGCTTCCTGCGGCGCAGCAAAAAACCGGAGGAAGAACCGCCTCGATCCTCGTCCGCACGGTCGCCGATGAGTGAGCGGCCAGCGACTCCGGCGGGACGCTTCTCCTCGCCGGGCAGCCGCGATAAGCCCGATGCCGACAAGGGTGGCGATGAACACAAGGGCCGCTTCGGCGGTATCCTGGGCCGGGGCAGCAAAGATAAAGATGACAAGGACGACAAAGACGCCCCGGCGCGGCGCAGCCCGTTCCTGGGCGGATCGGGCGACAGCAGCCCGTCGGGAGGATCGTCCTTCCGCGATTCGCAGCGCAAGCCCGGCGGCACCAGCCCCTTCGGCGGTACCCGCTCACCGGGAGGGGCGGACGACAGCGCACGCCCCGGCTCGCCCTCGCCCTTCCGGGATCGTCCCACCAGTCCGGGCGGAACTCCCGACCGTTCGACGTCTCCGTTCGACCGGACCGGCAGTCCTGGGGGTGATCGTCCCGGCGGCGGCGGTTTCGACCGCTCCGGTGCCTCCAGCCGTCCGGGAGGAGCGCCCGATCGCCCCACTTCTACCTTTGACCGGTCCGGTGGAACAGGTGGGGATCGTTCGACATCACAGTTCGACCGCAATCGCCCCGGTGCCCCAGGCGGAGATCGTCCTACTCCGGGCGGGCCACCTCGCCCCGGCTTGACCCCGGACCGTCCCGGCGGATCGCCGCTCGACCGGGGTCGCCCGGATGTCTCGCGGGATCGTGATACCACGAGCGGATCGCAGCCCAGCGGCACGCGCGACTGGCAGCGCCGTGAACCCGGCGGCACGGATCTTCCGCCGCGCTCGGCGTCTCAGACCCGCGCGTTCCCGCCCCGAACCGGCACGGACAAAGACACCAAAAAAGACGACGAACCGCGCAAATCACGGCTGGGCGGCCTGTTAGGGCGCGGCAGCAAAGATAAAGACAAAGATCAGGACAAAAAGGGGTCCAAGTCCGCCGCCCCGGCGCGGCCCGGTGCCGCTCCGATAGGGGCCAGGTCCAGCCAGACGACAGGGGCCGTCCGCTCTCCGCTCGGCGGGACGCCCGACGCGCGACGAGGCGGACCGGCTGCGCCCCCTCCGACCGACGCCAAGCGGCGCAGCCAGCTTACCCCGGCGACCAAAGACACGGATCGCGGTCGCAAAGGCGCGCCGGAGCCGAAATCCCGCGCGACGACTCCGCCCGTCTCGTCGCGCCTGTCCGCCAAGCCCCTCCCCGGCAAGGAGAGGGGGGCCTTCACGCTCCAGCAGGGGTTGGACTTCGAGCGCAAGGTCGATCTGATCGGCGTGGCGTTGCTCGGCTTTGCCCTGGTCACGTTCTTCGCCGTGATCCCGTCGATTTCGCTCGGCGTGCTGCCCGTGCCCAAAGAGGGCCTCACCGGGGCGCTGAACCACCTCCTGGGGCAGATGTTCGGCTGGGGCAAGATCGTCTGGCCTATCGTCGCAGGCGGTATCGGCATCTGGCTCATGCGCGAGAGTTTCGCCGAGCGCGGCTTCGAGCTGAACTTCTTCCGCGTCGTCGGGACGGTCATGCTGTACGGCTGCGCGCTGACCTGGCTCCAGATGTTCCAGTTGATCAACGACACCGCGCCCACCGTCGAAGCGTTCAAGCCCATTTCCTACGACCTGGCGATCAAACAGGGCCAGGGAGGAGGATGGCTGGGGCACACGATCTACATGTTCCTGCTCAGCCAACTGCTGGACTGGGGTACGGCCTCCGTGCTGCTGGCCTGGCTGGTGATGTCGCTGATGCTGACCTTCGACCTGTCGCTGGTCGAATTGTGGGGCTACGTGGCCCGCGTGCTGTCCGTCTTCACGATCAGCGACGAACAGCGCGCCCGCAAACGCGCCGCCCGCGAGGCACTTTCCACTGAAAACATGGCGGCGATCCGGCCCGGTGAAGCCGCCGTCATGGCCGGGGCTGCCGTGGCGGCAGAGATCGCCAGCACCCCGGTGCGCAGCACGATCCGGCAGGCCCCCGCGGCGACGGATACCGCCGGGGGAGGACTCTTCCGCCGGTCGCCCGGTGCTGCCGAGACCACCTCGACCCAGCCCGCGGTCGCAGAAACGCCTGCGCCTGCCGGGGAAACCGCTACCCCCGGGGGGGTAGGACCCCGTCCATCCGGGACGCGGCCTGGCCCGGTCATCAACCGCCGGACCGGCCTGGGTAATGGCGACACCCCTCTCGAAACGCCCGAAGCAGATGCGAAGGCAGGCGATGAGCTGTCGTCGGGACCGGGCCGCCGCCGCCTGCCCCACTTCCGAGGCGGAACCGAAGAGATGGACGCGGTGTCCGGTGCTGAGCCAGCCGACGCTCCCAAGCCCGAAGAAGCCGAGGATACGGGGCGCCGCCGTTTTGGGGGGTTATTCGGGCGCGGCAAAGATCAACCCGACACCCCGGCTAAACCACCCACGTCCGGCGCGCCCGCCGATCCGCTCGTCCGGCGCTCGTCATTGGCGCACCCGGCGGCGGGGGATACTCCAGCCGGAGACGTGCCGGGGATTCCAGTCCCTGCGCGCACCGGTACTACACCGGACAGCGCCGAAAAGAGCGAGAACAAGCCCTTTGGCCTGGGACGCTTCCGCCGCGGAGAGAGTGGAGACAGCACCACCACTACTGAAACCGCGCCGGTGAGCACGCCCGCCCCGGCCAGGAACGAGGAAGGCGGCTTCGGCCTGGGACGCTTCCGCCGCGGAGGCTCGCCCGCCACATCGGCGACGACCGAGACTCCCGCTGCTTCAGGTGAATCCGAGGCCCCTGCCAAGAGCGAAGAAGGTGGCTTGGGCTTAGGACGTTTCCGCCGTGGCGGCTCACCTTCCACGTCCGCCGCTGCCGAGACTCCGGCGGCTTCGGGTGAGGCCGATACGCCCGCCAAGAGCGAAGAAGGTGGCTTTGGCCTGGGTCGCTTCCGCCGTGGCGGCTCACCTTCCACGTCCGCCGCTGCCGAGACTCCGGCGGCTTCGGGTGAGGCTGACGCCCCGGCCAAGAGCGAAGAAGGTGGCTTCGGCTTAGGTCGCTTCCGCCGCGCTGGCCCACCATCTACGCCTGCCGCTGCTGAGACTCCGGCAGCATCCGGCGAGGCCGATACGCCCGCCAAGAGCGAAGAAGGCAGCTTCGGCTTAGGTCGCTTCCGCCGCGCTGGCCCACCATCTACGCCCGCGACGACCGAGACTCCGGCGGCCTCGGGTGAAGCTGAGGCACCTGCCAAGAGCGAGGGTGGTGGTTTGGGCTTAGGGTCGTTCCGCCGCAGTAGCCCCCCGTCCACGCCTGGCACTGCCGAGACTCCGGCGGCTTCGGGGGAATCCGAGGCACCCGCCAAGGGTGAGGACGGTGGTTTAGGGTCATTCCGCCGCAGTGGACCTCCGGCGACGACCGACACTTCAGCGGCGTCCGGTGAAGCCGATGCTTCCAGCCCGTTCAACCGCTTCCGCCGCAAGCCCGATTCGGATGAATCTCCGGCGGGCCGGACCGGCGACGATGTCCTGATCAAAGACCCGCTCGGCGGCGATCCCATCGATCAAAGCGAGCAGCGGAGCCGTTTGGGGCGCCCCACTCCTGGTCTGCGCCGCCCCTTCGGATCGGATGCGGAGCCAGAGGCGGAACCCGCGGCTTCTGCCGAACCCGGTTCTGACGCCGAGCGCCCCCAGCCCTCCGACGTGCGGCGGTCGGCGGGGTTGATGGGCCCGGCCTCGCAGGCGGCGCCCGCGCCGCTGTCCCCCCTGCGCCGTCCGGCGACCGG
>CAYRWY010000044.1:0-21196 GCA_964427955.1 uncultured Anaerolineaceae bacterium | reverse complement strand
TCCATCTGCAATGGCCGCGATCTCTTGAGCACGCCACACAGGGCCGCCCGCGCCCGACACACCGCCAACCCCCAACACTGTCCCGCTAGCGCTGATCGTCAATGTCTCAGTCGCGGAACTGGACGATCCACGCGCCCGTACTTCCAGCACATACGAATCGACCGCCAGATCGATCGCCTGGATTGCGCTGGCCGGGAGGCGCAATGCCCCATCCGTGATCGTCGCATCGTCCAACGTCCAGTCGGAGTCCGAATCGAAACCGGCATTCGAGAACAGGCAGCTCGGCAGGGCGCTGATCGGGTCCGCGTCTTCATCCACACAAATGAAGCTGGCCACGACTTCGGCCCCGTCTTCATCCGGGCCAAGCTCAACTCGGAGCGTGTAGATTCCTCCGGCCAGGTCCGGTTCATAGGTTTGGAGCGCGATCACTTCCTCAACTTCATCCCCGCCATAAGGCAGGGAGATCGTGTGACTATCCGTACCCAGGGACACAATGAGATCGGTATCGGTGAAACCATCGTTGGGGTGTTCGACGTGCGCCACTACCTTGATCGAATACTGGTTCTCGGTGTTGAGCATAAGCGCCTGGCTGGCGCTGTTCGCCCCGGTGTCATCCAGTAGCAACCCCTCCAATTCGCCGGGAGGATTGCGATCGGCGCTGCCATCAAACACCCACGCCCAATAAGCCGCCCCAGCGTTGGTAAACCGGGGATTCTCATTCAGACATTCAACAAACGTGCTGGCGTTGCACGGGATGTCAGAGTTGGGATAGGTTTTGTATTCGCTCAGGATCGGCTCAAATGCATCGTATGGGGTTTTAGCCCAGATAATGCCTACACCGCCCCCAGAGTATTCCCACGAATTGCCGGGGATTGAGGGGAGCGACGATTCAGAATAGTACAGGGGCAGGGTGTACCCCAGGACGCACCCGGCAGAGATGACCTGCCCAACCTCAATAAAGAGATCGGAGTCTGACACGATGTAGTAGATCAGCCGACCGCTATTCAGATCAGTTAGTTCGATGATCTGCCCCATCACCGGGAAGGCAAACGCCGGACTGAACAACACAAACGGCGTGGCAAAACCAGAATCGAAACTCGTGAGTGCGCCGGGCGTGCAAATGTATTGCCCACCTTCCGCCCATCCCATCAGATCGCCAAAGTTTCCAGTGGCGAGGTTCAACCCCAGAGTGAGGAGATCGGCCAGGCCGGGCGCATCATAAATCTGCCCGTACCCCGTACAATCCGCCGTGGTGAAGTCTGCAATGCTACTCACAAGGGCAGCCGTTGGGCTATGCACCAACGCGCCGGGGGCATGGCTGGCATAGGCGATCGTCGTGGTATCAGATTCAAACGTGGGATTGACCTGAGCCAGCCCAGCAAACGAATACTGGATTGGAGCGGCTTCATCATCTGACCTGAGCGGCAGCGTGTAGTTCCCCTCTTTCTGGGGGGCCTCGTCTAGAGTCAGCTCTACCCAGTCGATCGCCACTGCCCAGGAATGGTGAGCATGAATGACGATGTACTGACCGACAACCGGCTCTTCCTCATCAGTTAGATCGAACGTCTTTTCTCCCGACCAGGCGGCCAGGATCGAATCCTGATCGGAGTAGACCACCTCCATTGCGCTATCGTAGACCAGGACGCGCACATAGGAGCCGACGCCCTCCGCCTTGTTAGTCCAGAGGAATGAGATTTCCTGGATTTCGATATCGTCACCCAACGAATAAACTGCCGTGAAATAGCGGCCCGACTGAGAACCGCCGTGGATCATGCAGTATTCGTTGCAGTAGTCATCCAGGTAACCATCGCTCACCCCATCATCGATCCAAAACCCCTCCTCATAGCCTGGCTCTTGCTGAAACTCATCATCGTAAAACCAGCCCTGGGCAGAACCATCACCGCGCCCCTCGAATTCAAACAAGAGCACCGCGGGATCGCCCTGGGCAGAAACAGAAAACGGCCTGAGCAGGCCGGCCAGAGTACAGACAATGAGCAGGATGGGGAATAGGCGTTTCATCGGGGGAATCCTTTGCCCGCCAGATGGGGCGGCTGGCGGGCTTTGGGCCAGTGGGTGGCGCGGCAGAGGGCCGGGGCGTCGGACATGGTCAGAACGCCTGGGTGACTTCCTTGCGGATGAGCTGGACGAGCTTCACGCCGAGGGCCAAGCCCACGACGATCGCGAACACGGGCCACAGCGCGTTGAACATCTGCGCGGCCCCGTCCATCAGGGTATCGACATTGATATCGAATGACATCTGGATTGCTCCTCACTCTCACATCAGGGCATAGAGATTTCACGAACTGCGACGATCGCGTTACAACGCGCCGGTGACTTCCTTGCGGATGAGCTGCACGAGTTTCACCCCCAGGGCCAGCCCGACGATCACGGCAAACGCCGGCCAGAGGGCATTGAACATTTCCGCCGCGCCATCCAACAGCGTTTGAGTGTTCAGATCGAATGACACGGTTATTCTCCCTGCAAACGATCGCGGATCGTCATGACCAGGCTCAGGAACACCCAGAGGGCAACCGCCCCACCACCGGCCAGCATCACCACCGGTTGGAACACGGCAAGCGCCACAGCATTGAATTGATTAGCCGCCGATTCCACTGAGCATATCCGCCACAAAATCCGAGAGGGCCATCAGGACCACGGCCAGCAGCATCACCGCGCCAGCGGCAATAACCAGCGCCTGAATCATTGATAGCGCTTCCTCAGAGTCATCACGACCAGCAGCAATACCAGGACGAATAATTGCAGCGATAGGACCGCGACGATCGCAAAGTCCCCCAGGTCGACCGAATATTTGAATAACACCTCCTGCCCGTTCATGGGCACGATGTCAACATAGGGCGCTGCGGTTGGCGTAGCCGTTGGGGTGGGCGTCGGCTCCTGTCCGGCAACAGGTCCGGCCGAGGCCATCAGCGATAGGACCAGCAACAGGCCGCCAACAAACACGAGTGCGCAGTACCCTAAATTCCGCATACTCTAAGTTTAGAATAGTTTCCTGGTTTTTGAGACTAGGCAAATTGACAAGTCTCACATTTGTTCTATAATGAGAGTAGTCTATGTGTTCAGTAGTCGGGATTTGAAATAGACATGAACCTATTTGGACGTGATCGGCATATCGCGCTGGAAATCGCCACGCTGCAACAGGCTCAACCGGACGCGCCGATCACTGTGGCGGCGCTGATCGAGCGCACGGGCTATTCAGACTCCACGATCCGCCGCGCCACGCGGCGCATGGTCGAACTGGGCACGTTGCGCCGTTGCCGGGTCCGGCAGGGCTATCTCTATGAGGTCATTCATGTTTGAGGCATACCGGGCCGCCCTGGCCGATGTGGACGGAATGATCGGGGTTGCGATGGTGTTGGCCGTGTCCGTGGTGCTGGCCCGCGATCCCGTCCGAGCCATCCTCCGGCGCGTTGCCATCCCGCCCGGCCTGGCCCTGGCCGCCCTGGTCCTGGGGGCCGCGCTGCTCATGCCCGGCCGCCAGTTCTCCTATGATGAGGCATTCACCGCCGCGATCACCACCCTGCCCCCGGATGGGATCGTGCTGGCAACGGCGGGCGATGTGCATCCACCCGCGTTCTATCTGGCGGTGCGAGCTGTGCGGCTCGTGTTCGGCGCGTCGGAGTCTGCCCTCCGACTCTGGCCTGCGATCTGCGCTGCTATCGCCGCGTGGCTGGTCTACCGGATCGGCCTGCGCTACCTGGCCCCCAGACACGCGCTGGCGGCCGGGGCCGTGGCCGCCGTGCTGCCCGGCCTCCTGCTGTTTGCCCAGACCGCCCGGATGTATTCGATGCTGGCCGCGCTAATCCTGGCCGCGTTCTGGGCTGCATTGAATGGGCGCTGGCTGCTGTTCGTGGGGGCCGCTGGGCTGGCGGCCTATACCCACAATTACGCCTGGCTCTACATCGTCGCCCTGGCTCCCCTGTGGGCGCTCGACCGGCGCGGCCGGCTGGCCCTGGGGGCCGTGGGGTTGTTTTATTTACCCTGGGGGTTAACCGGTCTGAGCCAGCAGCTCGCACACGTGGGATCGGGATTCTGGATTCAGCCCGGAACGTTCTGGCGGCTGTTTGAACCGGCCCTGATGGTGGGCACGGGTTACGCTGCCCCGCCCCTGATGACCATTGGACTCCTGGGGTTGTTCCTATTGCTCACCGGGGCCGGAGTATGGGCCATCCTGACGATGTATCCCAGGCTGTTTTCAGACTTCTGTACAGAAATCCGCGCCAGAACGCCGCTCACATGGGCGCTGTACCGTGTCACGCTGCTGTCCGTGCTGATTGTGCCGCCCATCCTGGCCGCGCTCGCGTCTGCCGTGTTTCAGCCGGTCTACCTGCCCCGCGCTTTCATCCCGGCGATCTACGTGCTGCCCATCCTGTGGGTTGCCTGGCTGATCTCGCGGCAAGGGTGGGTTAGAGGCGCGGCGGCCGCCGCTCTGATCGCGGCCGTGATGTTCGTCTACTGGCCTGCCCAGGAGTCGCCTGACATTCGCGGGCTGATCAAGAAAGCCGACATTCAGCCGGGCGATCAGGTCTACCACATTGAGATCGCCAGCCGGATTCTGATGGGCTACTATACGCCCGATGCTGACCATTGGCTTTATGCCTACCCATCCGATCTGAGCCAGAGCCTGACCGCCGAAACGCGAGCGGTGATGGGGCTGGCGTCAACGGTCTATGATCGGCTCCCCCCGGCCGGCCGCCGCCTGGTCGTCACCTGTGAAACACCATTCACCACGCCAGCCCAGCAGGCAGAAATGGATCGCGTCCGTGCCCTGCCCGGAATACGGATGCTCGCCACCCAGCGCGATCCGATCCGCGAATTCACCATCTATGAGGTCGGGCCATGACCACACCGATCCCGCCTGATTATCTGGATGGGCTGGAAGTGCTGGCCGCTGCGCAGCTCCAGGCCGAGCAGGGGCAGGAACCGCGCCGCCTGCCCCTGCTCCGGCGCTATTGGGCGATCCTCTTGGTGTTCTTCTCCGTGGGCAACTGGCGGGCCGCCCGCGCCCGCCTGGCCGAACATGACCGGGCGATCGCGCTGGCGAAAGAGGAGCACAGAGTCGCCCGGCTCCTCCGGCCGGAGGCCGCCTTGTTCGGCAAGCTCTTGGAACACCGGCTGGCTATGTTAGGCCATTCCCATCTGGAAGTAGTCGAACACAAGAAGCGGTTCACTTCGAGAATCCGGTTCGATCGCTACGTCATGATGTCCGAAACGGAATTCGTCTATCGCGTGCTCACGGCCAGGGCCGGGCTGTTGGGTACAAAATCCATGCTGCCCTACCGCTCCAATGTGGGCAAGCTGCTGGAACAGGAGGTGCAAACCGATCTGTCGATCACCGTCAACCGGCATTTGATGGTTGAGCACCATCCGGGCACGGGGTTGTTCATTCGAGTGTTCCGCAATGCCGATCAGGCGGACATTCCGACTCTGGTCAGGTTCGCGGACGTGATCGGGGAGCTGACCCCTGATAAGCCCGAAATCATCCTGGGGGTTTCGTCGCGCCGGCAGATCAGGATCGCCCGGCTGGATAAGGTCCCTCACGCCCTGATCGCCGGGTCGACCGGCTCCGGTAAATCCGTGATGCTCAACAATCTCATTTGCTGCCTGATCAGAAACAACACCCCTCAGCAAATCAAGCTGATTCTGTTCGATTTGAAAAAGGTTGAGCTTTGGGATTACTTCGCTACACCCCCCTTCCCCATTCCCCATCTGGCCGCCCCTGTGGTAGATGAAGCCACGGACGCGAACCGGATGCTGAAACGGATTCTGGCCCTGATCAAAATCAGGTACGGAATCCTGAAGGGCACGGCCCGCAACATTGATGAGTACAACCGCGCGCACGCGGTCACTATGCCCCGCGTCGTGGTGATCATCGATGAGCTGGCCGAAATCATGTTGGACATTGACAGCAAGCGGGCAGAGCAGGCCGAACGGCTGCTGATCCGAATCGCGCAGCTCGGACGCGCGGCCGGGATACATCTCATTTGCTGTACCCAGCGCCCATCAAAAGAGGTCGTCACCACGAACTTCACCGCCCAGCTCGATCTACGCTTCTCTGGCCGCATGGCGCAACAGTGGGATAGCACCACCGTGCTGGGCACGGGCGACGCGGCGCTCTTGGAGCCGATCCCCGGCCGGAGCTGCTACCGGATCGGGCCGGACGTGATCAAGGTGCAACCGCCCCTGATTGAGCGCCCCTCGATTTTGGAGAGTGTCGCCATAGCCCAGGCCATGCCGCCCTTTGAGTTGGAGCTGCCCGGCCTGGAAGTGGCGGAGTCTATGCTGGAAGAAGAAACCAGCGCGTTCCCCGACATGGAAGCGGCGCTGGTCAGAATGCTGACTGTGGCGGGCGGGCGGTTGGACATCCATACGATTATGGAAACCCTGGGGGTTACTCAGGGCCAAGCCGCGCTATTCCAGCAGCGGGCCATCGGAGCAACGTTCGTCCAGAACGGTACTCATTATCATGTGGTGAAGTCGGGGCAGTCCTTCAAGATTGCCCCGGTGAAAACAGAAACCGCCCCGGCGAGTAATGGCAGCAAGCCCGTCCCGGCTCGCCGTGGCCTTCGATACAGGGAGATCGAAAGTGCAAACTGACCTGACTCCAGTCCTGGGGATTTTCTGTGGTGCGCCCGCCGTGCTCTTTTTCCTGGGTTTTTTCGTGGGCCGCTGGTCGGCTCGCGTGCGGATCGTCCGCGTCGACCAGGCCGGGGCCGCTGTGAATGATACGCGCCTGACCAGAACGACCGCCAGCGCCCCCGCGCCCGTGCGCCCGATCATGACCGGCAACCAGCCACAAGAGCGCAAGAGTTAAGTATATATATGAACACGCCGGGCACACTTCAAATCTACTGGCAGAAGAACAGGCGAGCCTACCTGAATTTAGCATGGGGGAGCAAAACACGGCGCTACGTTGG
Source organism: uncultured Anaerolineaceae bacterium (assembly GCA_964427955.1). Classification (GTDB taxonomy): domain Bacteria; phylum Chloroflexota; class Anaerolineae; order Aggregatilineales; family Aggregatilineaceae; genus JACRBK01. The sequence goes on along the minus strand of CAYRWY010000044.1, from coordinate 14,261 downwards.
GCCAGTCTACGCCAGCCCGACCCCCCTACTCGATACCATCCTGGCAAACATGCACCGCCTGGAAGTGGACGAACTGGCCCGGCTGATTCAGATCGATAAAAGATGGAGGCCGATCACATGAGTAACCGATTCAAATGGAGGCGCGGCCGTGCCTGATCTAACCACCCTCCTGCAAGGCGGGGCGCTGGCCGCCATCGTCGGAATCATCGGTACTGCTCTCTGGCGGAACATCGAACGAACCGCCATTCGGCAGGGCTACCGCCGTTTGCGCCGGTCGCAGGGATTCCGCGATCTGGTCGTTGTCGTGATCACCCTCCTGCCCTACATCGTGGCTGGCGGCTGGCTCTACACGCGCGATCCACGGCTGGCGCTGCTGATGCTGGCCCCCATCCTGGCCGGGGCAGTCATCCGGCGCATAGGCCGAAAGCGCGGCGGGCTGGCGCACGTCCTGGCAATCCTGGCCCTGGCCGGGCTGGCTTTTCTCTGGACGCGCTCCATCTGGGGGCCGGGGGTAGTCGTCTGTACCGCCGTGTTTCGAGAGGCATGGGCGAAAGTGCGGGGCTGGAAATGACCGACGCTGAATTGATTTCGTGGGCCGCGTGGATCGCCTTCCTAGCCCTGTCTCTGGCCGGGCTGAGTTACCTCAAACGAAAGGCTGAGAAATGATTCTCGTATTGCTGCTGATGGTGGGGATCGTGGCCGGGGTCTGGGTTGAGCGCACCGGGAAACGCCAGACCCTGCAAGACACCCTCGTCTACGGGGCGATCTTCCTGGCCGGGATGCTGATCGAGGGGGCCGCAACCGGGGCGATCCTCGAAACGGTCATGGACCAATCCCTGACTCGGATGATCTCCCTGCCGGTTTCCTTCGTGCTGTCTGTCTACCTGGCAATCCTGATCGGCGTCCTGATTGGCATGGGCGGCTGGCACGTCTACCGCCGCTCGCGTGCATCCCGGCCGGCATGATCTACACGCCCGCCCTGCCCCGCCCCGCCGTGCGCCTGATGGTTGGCGAGTCGGTGATCATCCTCTGCCTGTTCGCTACGGCTCCGGTGTTCCTGGTCAATGCCTGGCCCGCTCCGGCCCTGGCCCTGGGGATGCTGATCATCCTGCGATCGAACTGGCCGCCTGAACCGCTGGCATGGGCGGGATTGCTGGCCGGGCTGGCCGCCGTGTTGGGGGCCGCGCTGAATGGCGTTCTCGCGGCGGGGATGATTTGGTGGGTCGTCATTCTCCTGCTGACCACGGCCAGCCTGCAACGCTTCGAGCGCGAACCGGCGCTGTTTGCCATCGTGACCGCCGCGGCGATCCATGCGGTCTATGGCCCGATTTCAACCGCAGGGCCGCGCCTGGCTGGCTGGCTGGGCAATCCGAATGTATACGCCTCTTTCATGGCAATCTGCCTGCCCCTGGCCGTGGCGGGCCGCCAGTGGCTGTTCGCGGCCGTAATTGCGGGCGGGCTGATTCTATCGGGGTCTGTGGGGGGGGTGCTGGCGGCCGGGGCCGGGCTGGCGGCGCTGGCCTTCCAGACTTCCAGGGTCAGAGCGTTTCTGTGCAGTAACTGGAAGCTGGCCGCCGTGGCTGTTGTGATCGGGATGATGATCGCTTGGCCGATGGTTGCTCCACGATGGGATCGCCGGAGCAACCGACTCGTGCTGTGGGAGCTGGCCCTACGCCAGACGATGATCGCCCCACTGGCCGGAACCGGGCCGGGGTCAACACCGGTTCTTTGGTCGTCATGGATTCAGACAACATTTGTTAACCAGATTCCCACGGGGGCTAATCAACTGATCGGATCGGCATGGTGGGCACACTATACCCACGCCCACAATCTCTACCTGCATGTGTTGGCCGAAACCGGGATCATCGGCTTGCTGGCCCTGGCCGTGGTGTTCGTCTACGTGGCCTACAACGTGCGAGGGCCAGCGCTGGCCGGGCTGGCCGCGCTGGCGGTGCATGGTTTCGTTGACGCAACCGCCCTTCATCCGGTGATAGCCATCCTGGCCGCCATGCTGATCGGAATCGGCTCCCCCAGGGAAACGCGGCCAGTCGCCGGGGCGATCCTCATTGGCCTGCTGATGATCGTGCTGGCCCCCGTGGCTGGCGGACTGCTGGCGAGGCTCTACGGTGCAGGCTCGCCATGATTGGCGGTGCTGGCCACCCCGATCAATGACCTGGTAGCCACGCCGGAAACGGCGTGGCGGGACCGGGCCTTCACCGCCATATCCGGCGATCCACCCGCCGGCATTATCGCCAATCATGACGATGCCCGCCGGCGCGCCCCTCCATTCGTGACGATGCTCCAGCAGCTTGACATCATCGCCATTTTAGACGATACTGCAGATAGACTTTCATCTATCGGAGGATTAAAGCGATGGGGTATCCAGGCGGCAAAAACGGGGCGGGCACGTATCAGAAGATCATCAATCAGCTACCACCGCATCGGGTCTATATCGAACCGTTCCTGGGTAGCGGCGCGATCATGCGCCACAAACGGCCAGCAGCGATCAACATCGGGGGCGATCTCGATCGGGATGTTCTGGAAGACACTGCCAGTCGAATCCAGCCGGGCCGCGTGATTATCCATGACGATCCACAGAAGCTGATCGCGGCGGCCGCCCGCGTCGAAAGTGATGATGCCGGACCGCACTGGTTTTGGTTTCACGGTTCGGCCATGCTCTTGCTGGCGTTCTATGATTTCCAGGGTGACGAGCTGCTCTACCTCGATCCACCGTATCTGATGACAGCCAGGCGCGGCGGCCAGGCGCTCTATCACTGCGAGATGGGAAACGCTGAGGACCATGAGTCTCTGCTCAGTTTGATTGCAGATACCTACCTGTGCAACACCGCGCTTTCCGGTTACGAATCAGCACTCTACAATGAACGTCTGGCCCTGTGGCGGCTGTACCAGTTTCAGGCCATGACACGGGGCGGATCGCTGGCAACGGAATGTTTGTGGATGAACTACCCCACCCCGCCCATGCTGCATGATTATCGTTTCCTGGGGGAAGACTACCGGGAGCGGGAGCGCATCAAACGCCGGAAAACGCGCTGGGTTGCCCGCCTGGAAAACATGGATGAACACGAGCGTTGGGCTATCCTGTGGGCCATTCAGGAATCGGGGCTACTCGGTCCGCTACCATCATAAACAGCGGTAGATCCGCCGCATTATCGACAAAAACAGCGATGGTCGACCATCGCTGTTTTTGTTGGTGCGGTCCTCAGGGCCTGCACCGCGCAATCTGGCGGTAGTCGCGCCCATCGCTGTTTATGGCGAGCGCACCAGGTCATTGATCGGGGTGGCCAGCACCGCCAGATTGCGCGGTGCGAGCTGAGGCCGCCATGCGCATCACTCACCACGCCCTTCGCGCCGGTGCGCCGAACTTGGATTCCATCAGGTCGTAGATCGACTCGGCCTCAGTGAGTGGATACGGCCCCTGGTATTCCCACGTGTTGCCATGCACGTCGACCCAGGGAGCGGCGAACAGGGATCGGATCACCACTGACCAGCGGATCACCTTTGCCCCGGCCTTGACGATCTCGAAGTAGTAGGCGGCTCGCGGTTTCATCACTCACCCCATCCCTGCACTTCCGGCCAGTCGACATCTTCCCCGGTGTCACCATCGTATTCGATGATCGGAATCGCGTGGCCTTCAAATTCACCATCGCAATGAACACAGTACCAGAGGTCGACCAGGCAGTCGCCATAGTCCCCGCCCCCGTCGTCAATTCCGATGTACTCTACATCCTCAGACCCGCAATCTGGACACTGCATTCTCTCAGTCCTTTCTAGCCGATGAGTCGGCCCCGTTCGTGCCACGGCCGGCGCTTTGCCAGCGCCCGCGCATACGTCCGTACATCCTGGGGCTGGCGATCGGCTTGGACGATCGCGGCCCGCTTGGAGAGCAGCTCCAACCTGGCCCGCGTTTTGCTCAGGTTGCGGGCAGCGATCCGGTAGTCACCGGCCAGCATCTGCAACTGGATTTCCAGCAGCAGCGCGGCCAGGTGTTCGAGCTGAAATTGAGAATTGTTCATGAGGCCACCGCCAGATCGAACAATGCGAGCTGAGGATTGACCTGGTAGGGTAATCCGCGCCTGACCAGCCAATCAGGAGCACGGCCGGCCCAAACCAGGGGCAGCGCGTCGCCCGGCTTCCAGACCGCCTGGACGTGCAAGTGACAGCGCTGGCAACATACCAGCAGATTTTGCCAGGAACAGTTCGAGGGATCGCCGTCCAGATGATGCACGGTCAGGATCACCGGCCGCCCATTGGCGTTGCGGGCCGTGATCGTCTTCGTACTGCCCGGCTCGAATTCCATGCCGCAATGCTCGCACCGCCAGCCCGCGAACTGATACATCACGGCTTGGACTTCCCCGCTTTCCCACTCAGGAGGATAACCCTGTTTCATGATGCGCTCCCGGCCAGCCCCGCCATCAAACATCCACCATGCTATCGAATCCACCGGCGCCGGAGAACAGACTGACGATCTCCTGAGCATCCCCGAATACAGACTTAACCATATATCCCCAGGCACGCGCTATCTCCCACGGCACGGCGTTGCCCACCATCTGATGGGTCAGACCCTGATAACCGTCCGGAAACCCCTGAAGCATCGCCCTCTCACTTTCAGTCAATGCCCAGACTTCCCCCCCCCAGCGCGACTTGTCGCGGGCCTTGTCGCCCCCCATGATCGTGAAGTAGGGTTGATTCCACGGTCTGAAGGTCGGCCCTTCCCCACCCCAATTGTTCCCCCAGGTTGCATCTCCTGAATACTCGTGTACTCTGGCCTTATCCAGGCTCCATCCACCCCATCCATCCGGTTCGCGCCTGGCTAAAAGCGGTTCCAACAATGGCCCGTGGGCTGTCCACTTCGAGCGCCGGCAGGTTGCGCCCGGCATTGGCAGCATTCGTCTACTGGCAACCACAAACAAACGCTTACGAGTAGTGGCCCCCCCGAAATCGGCATGGATCATCGTGTGCACCGTGATCCAATAGCCAGCGTTGGTCAGGATGTCCAACGCTGCGCGGTATTCCGACCGCCGGCGCATCGTCAGTACATTTTCGATCAGCGCCCACTCTGGCCGCCGATCGGCGATTATCCGGGCTGTTTCGACGTAGAGCGCCGATCGGCCACGATCAGCGCGGCCATTACTGGCTATCGATGCATCCTGACAGGGCGGGCCAGCAATGATTCCGTGCGATGTTGGGATATCCAGCATTCGCCAATGTTGCAGGTCCGCTACCCGACAAACCGGCTCCCGATTCAAGTTATAACAGGCCACGACGTCGGGATCGTGATCGTAAGCTGCGATGATTTTCATGCCATCCTCCCGGCCAGCCCCGCCATTTTCGGCGGGATTTGTCCACCTGTGGATAACCCCCGCCCCGCCCCGCGCCCCACTCCACCCCCAGACGACTGATCGGGTGCTCCACCCCTTCGCGTAGTCATTTTGTTGACCATGATAGAGGGCCTAGAAAATGTCCGTACTCGAAAACTCCATTCAGACCAGATACGCCGCGCCCGCTCGCCGCGAGCGATGCAATCCGGCCGTGTCTCCGGCTGGCCGGTCGTCAACTCCCACACGCGCCGGGCGTGGCGGGTTTCCCCGATGAACAGCCAGCCGGGGGTTGGCTGGTCTGATCGCCGGTTGCGCCGCTCCAAGCGCTTTGGGTCTGTCCAGTACAGGCGCGCGGGCTTCGTTTGCCCCGCCCCATGTGACACGGGGAAGCTCGCACGTCGACGCTTACAACCCCGCCCCTTGTGAGGGGCTTGGCGGTAGCCAAAAGAAACGTAAGTGTTCGGAAGCTGGCAGGTCCTGAGTGGGTCGCCCTGCCACGTGGGGAAGGTTCTCACGGATGGGTTATCGATCGCGTTGGGTAGCGCCCCTGGGTCTATCGGTGTGTCCTGGGTGACAACGACCTGCCCATAGTTGCTCATGACGCGCAGCCGGGGGAGCAACCGCTCCCACGCCCGCAAGGTATCATCAGACCTGCCCCATAGAGACTCCAGCGTGGCCCGGCTGATGGTTGGCCCGTTGCGGTGCTCATACCATGCGGCCAGGCAATGCGCCCTGAACTGCTGAATGTTTTCCCCGATGGGAATCCACATATCCCGCGCGCCTGGCCGGTTCGTGCCCACTACCCCAGGGCCAGCCAAGCGAACCAGCCGGCGCGATAGTTCCACGCTGCCAATCAGGAACACCCGGCCGCGCCCGTCCAGTTTCCAGAACAGGCCATTGCCGGCCGCCAGCAAGCGCCGGAAATGGCGGCGCGTGTAGTCTGTCACGTGCTGGCCGATCAGCTCATACAGGCGATCCACGTCCATGAAACCGCCGCGGGCTGCCCCCCATCGTTTCAGGACAGCCCATAGGCGCAGCTCCGAATCGCGCCTCACGTCACGGTGAATGCAGATACGGGCGATCTCAGGATCGATCCTGATTTCGTCCGCGTGGGGATCATCCTCTGACTCTCCCGGCCCTGGCTCCCCAGGGGCGGGCCGCTTGGGGTGGAGCGGCCCGCCCGGCACGGGGGGAACCGGGAGACTGCGGGGGGGAACAGCCCCACCGCCCGGCAAGGCGGTGGGAGCTGTAGAGGGGACGCCAGCTACTACCTGGGGGACGAGCTGGCGAGCGCACGCTAATTCGCGCTCGACTGCCATCCTGTCCTGAAAGGATACCAGTCGAGCGGGAATCAACGCCTGCACGATGGCCGCGATCCGGTCGTCATGCCGGGCCAGGCGGGCCATGAATATCAACTGTTGAACTGGAGTCTGTGGGGAATTCCAAATCGCCAGAACGTTCCCTAGCAGATCGGCCGGGAGTTGTTCTAGCATTGTGACTATAGACGGAAAGCGGCGAAACGCTGTATAATCGTTCATAGTTTTTTGGCAAACCCTGGCCGGGGGTTGCCGCCCTTATCCGGCCAGGGAAAAAACGATGGCCTCGCCTAATGGGCGGGGCCGTTTCCGTTTTCTAGCAAAGCCTCGATCTCGCGCGTGTTCCAGCCGTTGACGCCCCAGAGAGTCCGCAATTCAGGCGCGTCAACGAATTTGATGGTTTCGCGCTGGACGGGCCGAACACCCCCAACGCACCCATCGCTGGGGCTTCCGATGACGATCTCGATCCCCAGGTCGCAGTAGCGAACGACCGCTGCTGTCCCGGCCTCATGGCGAATCGCGAACATCCCGACATCCTGAATCCGTCCAAGCCCGACCACCTGCGCATTGCCGAATGACATTCCTCAGTCCTTTCTATGGTATACTGTTTCCAGCGGCGGGAAACCTCTCAGTCGCCCGCCCCGGCCAGCGCGCACCGCTGGCCGTTTTTTGTGGTACGATTGAATAGAACTGCGACTATTCCAGAATAGACTCATTTCTATTTTTGGTCAATAGCCTGTTTTTAGACTACCTGGGGAAAGCACACATGAATATTGGTCTGCAAATCCGGCGCGCCCGCGTGCATCGCGGGTTGACGCAATATGAGCTGGCTGATCTCATTCGCGGGTTTCAACCGGACATCTCCGATTGGGAGTTGAACAAGCGGCTCCCGGATACGCTGAGTCTGATCAGGCTGGCCGACGCTCTAAATGTGCCGGTCGGATATTTTTACACCGATGACGAACAACCGTCTCCATAACTAATGATAAGCTGAAGTCTATCAGGTCGCCCCCGGACGAACGTCACTAATCTCTGTGACATTCGTCGCCCCCTTCCCCGCCCCCTCCTGCCGGCAATTGATGAGTGTGTTGACAATAGATTCTGACCTATGCTATTATGCGTATTGAATGTACATTGTGTGTTGTGCATTCAATGTGTATTCGGTTTAGAAAGGACTGAGAGATGAAACGCGCATCCTACAACCGGCAAGACCTGCGACTGGTCGCCATTGACTCCGGCAATGGCGCGGTGAAGTACCGGAGTGAGAATAGCGGGGTTGCCAGCTTCCCCGCTGTCTACAGTACCGAACTGAGCACCCTCAAGGATTTTCACAGTCGGGGGCTGACAGACGACTCGGAATTCCTGATCAACTTCCGGGGGCATGATTACGCCCTGGGGGAGACAGTCTACAGCCACGGGCTTATGCCCGTCACGATTGCCCACCATAGCCGGATCGAATCCGAGTTCTACTCGATCATGTTCGCCGGAGCGCTCTCGCGGCTCTACAAAGCCGGGGGCGTCTTCCGGGTTGTGGTAAGCCTTCCCCCACTGATGTACTTCGATTCTGAAAAGGTCATCAAGCGCCTGGCTGGCGAGTATGTGATCGGCCTGAATGGCAACCGGCCTAACCCCTACATCGTGCCCGATGATCAACTCGTGATGATACCGGAAGGCTTTGGGGCCGCGATGGTGATGGCCCTGGATAAGAAGGGCAACATCGTTCCCAACGCGGGCGGCCGGGCTGTGTTCACTGATACGGTTGGGGTGATCGACGTCGGAACCTATACCACCGATTTCCTGATGCTTGACCGGCTCACTCCGATCCGCAATGGCACAAGCTCGCTCGCCTATGGGTTGAGCCGTATCCATCAGGCGCTGCGCTCCCATGCCCAGAGCCAGGGCTACAACATCGAACCGTACAAGGCCGATGAGATTCTACAGGCTGGCACGTTCCCGAAAGCTGGGCGGCGCGTTTCGTTCACCAACGAGCGGCGGGCCTGGTCGGAAGACCTGGCCGGGACAATCGCCGGCCAGGTGCGCCAGCTCTGGAATGGCGGGGATGATGTCTCCAACATCGTGATCGCCGGGGGGGGTGCGCTCTACGTGTGGGATTACCTCCGGCGCGAATTCCCCCAGGTTGCCGAGCTGCCGAAAACGTCCTGGTCGCTCAACTGTGAGGGGGGCTTTCGCTACGGCCGCTTTATGCAGATACTGGATGAACAGGGAGCGTAAGCCATGCCGAACACGCGACGCCGGGGCACACGTCGACGCTTTCAATTCACGCTCGATCTCAGTGAGCGGGATGAATTGGTGCGCCGCTTCATCGCTGACAACTCCAACGCGAGCGAGGCAGTCCGCAACCTGATTGCGGATTACATGAGCGGCAAGCTCTGGTATGCGGACGATGTTGTGAGGGAGTTCCAACGGAGCCTGAGCACGGCGACGATCACCACGGCCCCCCAGGTCCGCCAGGACCGCACCGCCGAAAGCGGCGGGGGCGGCCAGCTCGATCCGAATGATGAGTACGTCAAGCGCCTGGCCGGGGCGCTGAAACAAGGGAGGCGGTAGGGATGGACACCACATTCAATCCTGATGATTACGTGTTTGAGCATGACGGGCGGTTCGTGGTTGCCCAGCAAGTCGGTGGCGCATTCTGCGTTTTCCAGCGACCCGCCGTGCAAATGCTGACGGGTTGCTCTATAACCTTCGGACCGCTGGAATATGTCGCCGGGGGTGGATACACATTCAAGAGCCGCGCCAGCGCGCGCCGCAAGGCACGTGAGCTATACGGGCGCAGTCACGAGGATGATCGCAATGGCTGACCACGGGTTGACCTTCCAGCAGTACCAGGCGCTGTCTGCCCTCAAAGCCCAGAATGAGCTATTCGGCGGTTGGGTGTTCTGGGGACCGGGCGTTGACGCGCGGGCCATGCACCATCTCATTCGTTGCGACTATGCCGCCCTGCGATACACGGAGGCCGGGTTGGCTCAACTGGCGATCACGGTGCAGGGCGTGGCCGAGCTGCGCCGGGCAGTGGCCGCGTTCAATGGTGCGCCGGCCGGGCGGCCGGCAGAGGTTAGGCTATGATTTCAACAGAGAAAATCACTCTGTACTATGGCGAGTTCCAAACTCTCTCCGCTCCGCTCGCAATGTATGACAAGATTGAATTGAGATTCGGCCGCTATCTAGTCCGAGTCCGTCACGATGAAGAAGGCTATCAGGCTGCTGTTTTCTACGCCAATGAGGATCGTCCGCGGCTACGGTCGAAGCACCGTCAAACGGGGCAACATGCCTTGATGGATGTCGCCATTTGGAAAGAGGGGCTACGCATCTAAGGCCATAGCTTCCTGAAAGCTCGCCAGGCCCGCCGCAATCGCGGCGGGCTTTTTCGTTTGGGGGGCTTCTCGTGTTTGAGCACGGCGGCCAGCGTGCCGTAGCGGGCCAGCAGCGCGGCGGCCTCATTCGGCGTGCGGGCCAAGCGGCGCGCGATCAACGCCGATTCTTCTCGCGTCGGAACACGTTCTGGCGCGCGGTAGTATCCGGTTCGGAGTAGGGGCCGGGGATCGCGCCGGTTGAGGTATTGCCAAAGTTTGCCCATCAATCAGGACCCCATCGCTTTTTCTGGCGGTGTTCGCCGGCGAATAACGGCCCTCGAGAGCAGCCGTTCGGTAATCGTCCCTGCGGCCAGCCAGAGCAGATCGAGGACCACCATCCCCAGAGTGAAGCCCAGAGAGAATGAAAGATTCCACGTCTGCACAGTCAGCAGCGCACACGTAGTCACGTAGAAGATCGCGGCCGTGACGCGAGTCGCCTGGTCTGTCATGCTCTCATTGATCGTCCGTGCGCACACCATCACGATCCATAAGCCAAGAGCGCCGCCTGCCATCAGGGCAGTGGATGCCGTTTGCACCAACAACAATTCAGCATAGATGACACAGGTCAGGACAGCAGTCCAATAGACGATCGGCTCAATCCGATCAATCCCGGCCCGGTGCTCCGGCGTGTTGACCCTGCTGAATGCGCCGCGAAACGGCAGGCCCATGCTGACCATCAGGACGATGGTTTTTGCCAGCGTGTATAGGAGAGGCCATGCCACACCAAACAAGATGCACAGAAACGCAACAAAATTCTCTATCATGATTTTCCTCCGGCAGTATCACCGCCATTTTCAACGATGCTCCAGCATCGTCATTCCAGACGATGCGAGCTGACCTATTGAGGCGGGGCGGCCACGATGGGCAACCGCGCGATTGATTCCCCATTGACAGTCAGGATGTAATTCATCCTGACCCACAGAAACGATCCCGCGCTGATCTCGATCTGCCCCCAGGTCGCGCCGTGGTCGCGCCCGACCAGAGTCACACTCTGGCCCTCCGCGAGCTGCAACACGGCGGGGTATTCGCGGCCGGGGCCGAACCGGGCGTTTAGCTCGCGTGCGCCCGCCACAATCCCCTGGATGTACGGGGGCAGGGTGATCGTGGGGCTGGCCGTTATCGTCGGGCTTGGCGGGGCCGTGGGCGAGGGCGTGGGGGTATCCGTTGCCGTTGCGCTGGGGGCCAGCGTGGGCGAGGCCGTGGGCGTCTCTGTGGCGGTGGGTGTATGGGTGACTGTGACTGTGGGCAGGTCCGCCAACGTCGGAATCGGCGTGGGTGCAGGCGCGGCCGATGCGCTCCGGCTGCACAATACCCCGGCCCCCAGGAGCACGGCCAGCACGAACGGGCCAGACCAGCGCATAGCGATCGAGCGGGGCGCACGGCCGGCCGTAGGATAGTCTGTGATCGGGTCCTGGCCCGGCTTCAAGAGAATATATTGTTTGCCCATCAGCTTTCGGCTTTTGCCTTTTTCATGAACCGGAATATCAGACCCAGAATCAGGAGCACCATCAGTATCCAGATCAGGGTATCCAGCGCCCCTTGTTGGTTGGCAAAGTTGTAGAGGTTGATCGCCGTATCGGCCAGCCCGTCTAGATCATCCTCATGCACGCCGAATGGCAGGGTTGCCTCTGGCGTAGGCCAGGGGGTAGGGGTAGGCCGAGTCCATCCCTCCTCAGTGGGCCATGGGTCTACGTAGGTATAATCACCACTCGGATTCCATTCGGAGGGCAAATCGGAACCGCAGATAGTCATGTATCGCAAATGGCCGATGCCGCCCGATCCGCCCAGATAACTCGAATACATCTCAATGATTAGCTGGCCGGAAACCGGATCGTCTGTCCAGATGTAATTATGGTTGCCTTCTGATGCGGCTTCATACACCACGTCAACCGATGGGGCCGATCCTGGGTCGATTGTCACCCGGTCATATTGGACGGTTGACCCGCCGCCCCAGCTCGTCACATCGAACACGAGATCGATAGTGTCGATCGTCGCAATGGCATCGTATTGGATATGCAAGAACTCGGAATAAACGTCAACCGTGCGAAGCCCGATCCCGGAATCCCACACCCCATAGTAAATCGTGAACCCGTGCATCCCAAGGCCGAAATCCAGATAGGCACAATTCGCTGACTGTGCCTGTACGGTTATAGGCCACACCATTACAATCAACATCACAACGATGATCAGAGCGTGTTTCATCGTCACACCTCAGAACGGAATGAACTCTGCGACCAGCTCGATCACTTTGATGATCAGCCGGTAGATCGCTCCAATGATCGGAATCAGGGTTGTGGCGATCACCGTGCCTACCACCACGGCCAGGGCCAGCAGAATCCAGCCGGTTATGCCGCCCGTGCCCCGCATGTTGAACAGGGTCAACCCGCGTACGTAGGAAAAGAACGTCCGGCTATAGTTGCTCAGACTGGCGCTGGTCGTGGCAATCGGATCGGATGGCCCACCCAGCGCGATTTCGGGATCGATGTCCAGATCATTCATCGCATCGATTCCGCCAATCACGGCGGTAGCCATGTCCTCGTGCAGCTCGCCAGAATCGAGCGTCGCGGTGGGAGTGCCCGCTGTAGCCGAGGGCGTCGCGGTTGGCTCAGGGCTTGGCGTGGCCGTGAATACCTGGGGGGTAGGGGTATCCCTGAGCTGGTAAGGCGTCGGGCTGGTCAGCAATGGCAGGGATGGAAGAGACCACGGAAGCGGGCCGCATGGGTTGAGCGGATCGCCGCATTTCTGAGCCGACGCTTGGCCGGCCGGCAAAAGCAGGGCGAACAAGAGCACGCTACAGACTCTACAGACTCGCAAACGCATCTTTGAATTTCCCCAGAACCCAGACCAGCAGATTCAGCGTGGCCGCCCCGGCCAGGATGGGCAGCAAGTCGGCAACCGGGCCAGAGAAGATCGTATTGTCCAGAATGTAGAATCCCCAACACAACCCCTCTGGGCTGGCGGCGCAATCCGGCGCTCCCTCGATCGTGGCCGGAGTGGCATTGTTCGCCCCGTCGATAATGCTGGCGATCATGTAGTGGACGATCCCGACCTGATCGAGGATGGATTGAATGAACTGTACGAGCACCGAAACGGCGGACGTGATGATCTCCAGCATCGTTGTCACGATGGGGGCCAGAAATCCAAGAATCATCGCTGTCAGCTCAACCAGCGATTCCATCGTTGTCACCAGAACATCCCGGAGTCCGGTGATCAGCATCCCCAGGACATCCAGCAAGCCCAGCGGGGTATCGGAGACAATCACGGTGTTGGCCCCGCCCGACCAGGCGATCGAGTCCTGAATGCCCAGCGCCACATTGTTGAGCAGGCCGCCCAGATACCAGAACGCCGATCGAAACCAGGTCAGTTGTTTTGTGCCACTGGCCGCCAGCCAGCGCCCCAACATGCCGATCCCCTCCACGGTCTTGAGAACGCCGTTCTTTGTGTCGACCATCAATTTACGGAAGTCGCAATAGTAGAGCTGCCTGGCCCGGCAGTCGTGCCATTGGAGCGTTTCCACGATGTCATGGGGAGACTCGCCAGTCAGCCGAATCGGACAGCTATTGCAATCGCGCACGTCGGGATAGTCGACCACGGGCGGGGCAGTGGGCTGGCTATCTGGAATGAGGCAGACGTAATCCACCTCAACATCCGCGGCGCTGCTGATCTCGAAATCGGCCGCGCTGGCCGGGCTGGAAATGTTGAAGGGGCTGGATTGGATGATCTCCCAATTAGAGCCGGGAGTCAGCTCCCCATCGGCCAGGGCCGCGCCGCCCCCGTCCGGCGTGAATGCCCAATCCAGGGCAGCAACTAATCCGGTTGCAAAATCCAACGACAGGGCCAGATCATTGCTGCTCGTTTGCGTCCAGGAACTGCCATTGAGCGTGTAGGCAGTAACCCCAGATGAATAGACTGAACTACTACTGGCTGTCAGTCGCCAATAATTCCCCTCCGTTTGGACCGATGTTGGCCTGACGACCAGCCAATATGTCGTGCCATCGGAGACATCCGGGCCAGACGTCACTGCAATCGTGTTGGTTGAGCTATTGACAACCGTATATGTGCCGCTCCATAAAACGCTACCTGGGTTGCCACTATTGTTAGATCGGAATTCAACAGTCATTGTGCCCGATGGGCTACCGACCGCTGAATCATGTGTGATATTGATTTCAGTGAGCGTTCCATCTGCAATGGCCGCGATCTCTTGAGCACGCCACACAGGGCCGCCCGCGCCC
>CAYRWY010000043.1:0-21208 GCA_964427955.1 uncultured Anaerolineaceae bacterium | reverse complement strand
ATATCGACGGCGTCCAGAGCACGATCCCGGACGGGATGGTGATGGACGACCAGGGTAACTGCGTGCAGCCGCCGCAGGATGTGTGCCCGAACATCGACGGCGTGCAAACCGCGATCCCTGACGGGATGGTGATGGACGACCAGGGTAACTGCGTGCAACCGCCGCAGGACGTGTGCCCGAATATCGATGGCGTGCAAACCGCGATCCCTGACGGGATGGTGAAGGATGACCAGGGCAACTGCGTGCAACCGCCGCAGGACGTGTGCCCGAATATCGATGGCGTCCAGACCGCGATCCCGGACGGGATGGTGAAGGATGACCAGGGCAACTGCGTGCAACCGCCGCAGGATGTGTGCCCGAATATCGACGGCGTCCAGAGCACGATCCCGGACGGGATGGTGATGGACGACCAGGGCAACTGCGTGCAGCCGCCGTCGCAGGTTTGCGGTGCAACCTTCGAAACCGGCCCTGATGGGTTCCCGGTTGTGGATATGAATCCGGCAAACTGCGGGCCTGCTGAAGCAACTCGTCCACCCTGGACGCCGATCTCCATCGGTGCGGCGGTTTGCCCTGACTGGTTCGTGTACCACACCAACCAGACCGGCGATTGGGAAATCTTCCGGCTGGGTGAACTGCCTGGCGAACCAGGCGCCGATGCGAATCTGTCGAAAGGTACTGGGCCGCGTGCCTACGACGTATCGCCCACGCGTGCGCCGGACTCCGAGTGGCTCGCCTTCGCCAGTACGCGCGACGGCAACTGGGAAATCTACGTCGGCACGGCGGATGGCAAGTTCCAGCAGCGTGTGACCTATACGACCGATGCGATGGATATCCATCCGGTCTGGGCGCCGGTAGGCAACTTCATCGTCTACGAGTCGTCGCGGGACGGCAACTGGGAACTGTACATGATGGATGTGGCCACCGGCGTCGAAAAGCGCCTGACCAACGATCCCGCCAGCGACATCTCCCCGTTCTGGTCGTCCGATGGCTCGACTCTGCTCTTCCAGAGTGATCGCACGGGCTTCTGGCAGATCTACGAGCTGAATGTCAGCACGCTGGAAGTCACGCTGTTGAGCGATGGTACGGGTGACGATCTCGATCCGCAGTATTCGCACGACGGAAAGACGATCATCTTCCGCTCATTCCGTGACGGCGAAAATGGTGTAATCTATATGATGAACGCGGACGGCACGAATGTCCATGCCATCTCTGATCCGGCGGGTGATGCGTCTTTGCAGGTATACTCCCCGGACGACAGTCTGATCGCTTACCAGTCCAACGCGGATGGCGATCTGGATATCTACATCTATGAAGTCGCCACCGGCAAGACGCGCCAGTTGACGAACAACACTATCGCCGACTATGCCCCGACCTGGGACTGCTCGGCGCCGATGGTCATCTTCACGTCCGACATTACGGAAGATTCCAACCTCTTCAAGGCCGACACATTGCCGATGGAGACGCCCGCAATCGACGTTCTGACCCAGGCGACGCAGCTCACGAATGAGCAGTACTCCGACCAGTTCCCGCAGAACAACCCGAACGAGGAAGACGGCAGCCGCGCCGGATCGCTCCCGCGTCCGGCTAAGAACAAGTAACAACTACTCTCGTCCAAAACAAAACCGCCCCCGATCTGGGGGCGGTTTTCTTAATACATGGGCTTGCTCGTCACGCTTCCCCCGTGTTCTCGCTGGGGAAGAGGTAGCAGCGCGTCCAACTCCCGTCCGCGAATGCCGTGATCGGCGGGATGGTCTGCCAGCATTGATCCATGACTTGGGAACAGCGAGCGGCAAACGGGCAGTAGTCGCCGAGTTCGGCCAGGTCGGGGATTTCTCCCTTAATCTCCACATCCTTGGTCCGCAGGCCGCGCGAGGGGTCGGGCACGGCGCTCAGCAAGAGCTGCGTGTAGGGATGTTTGGGATTCTGAATCAGTTCTTCGCTGTCGGCCTTTTCGATGATACTTCCGGCGTACATGACCAGGATTTCATCCGCAAAGTAGCGCGCGCTGGCGAGATCGTGGGTGACGTAGAGGAAACCGATGCCATGAAAGCGGCGCAGGCGATCCATCAGATTCAGCACCCCCAGCCGGATCGAGACGTCCAACATCGAGATCGGTTCGTCGGCCAGGATGACTTTCGGCTCGACGGCGAGCGCGCGCGCAATGGCGACCCGCTGGCGCTGGCCGCCGCTCAACTGGTGCGGGTACTTATCGATGAAATCCTCCACCGGCGTGAGCGCCACCTGCTCAAGCAGTTCCATAATCTGGCGCCGCGTGGCACGCAGCAGGCCGGGCGGCGCTTTGTGATGGAGGCGCAACGGGCGCTCCAAAATGTAGCTGACCCGGTGCGCCGGATTGAGCGATGAGAAGGGGTCCTGGAAAATCATCTGGACCTGGCTCCGGTAGCGCAGCAGCGCCGGGCGGCTGCGTTGGCTGAGGACGCTCCTACCCGCATAGAGAATATTGCCGCTGGTAGGCTCGTACAGCCGGGCCAACATCCGCACAATCGTGCTTTTGCCGCTGCCACTTTCGCCGACCAGGGCGGTCACTCTTTCCGGGTAGAGTTGCAGGCTGGCATCGCGCACGGCTTTTACCACCGTGTGTGAGAATGCATTTCCGGTGTGGAAATGCTTCGTCAGTTGGTAAGTTTCGAGAATGGGCTGCTCGTTCGCGCTCATGGTACGACCTGATCTTCTCCCTGATGAAGCGTTTGTTCCGGGTGGTCGATGAGGTGACAGGCGACGCTGTTTTTCGGCCCGACCTCGACCATCCTGGGCCGTACCACGTCACACGTCCCGGTGATCGCCAGCTCGCAGCGTGGATGGAAACGACAGCCGCGGGGTGGAGCGATCAGGTTAGGCGGTGTGCCGGGAATGCCCAGCAATTCCTGTTTCGGTCCACGCACGGTGGGGAACGAGTTCATCAGTTTGTAGGTGTAGGGGTGCTGCGGGTCGTTGAAAATCGTCTGCGAGGAAGCGGTTTCTACCAGTTCCCCGGCATACATGATCCCGATCCGGTCCGAAAACTCCACCAGGAGCGACAGATCGTGGGTGATGAAGAGGATCGAAAAGCCTAACTCGTCTTTGAGATGCCGGATTTTCTGTAAGATTTGTTTCTGAACCACCACATCCAGGGCGGTGGTCGGCTCGTCCATGATGATCATCTGGGGCCGGAGGGCCAGCGCAATCGCGATGACGGCGCGCTGGCGCATCCCGCCGCTCAGTTGGTGCGGGTAACTGTTGAGACGCCGGGCCTCGATCCCGACAATTTCCAGCAGCTCAAGGGCGCGGGCGCGCGCCTGGGCTTTACGCTGCCGGGTGTGGGCCTGGATCACGTCGGTGATCTGGGTCCCAATCGTCAACACCGGGTTGAGGGCATTCATCGCACTCTGGAACACGATGGAAATATTCTCCCAGCGGAATTTTTGCAGGCTCATGGCGTTCATGGCCAGTACATCCCAGTTCATGAACAGCACCTTGCCGCCCGTGATATACGCCGGAGGTTTGAGAAGGCGCACGATAGCATGGGCCGTGGTGGATTTGCCGCAGCCGGATTCTCCGGCCAACCCGAAGACCTCGCCGGGCCAGATATCGAACGACATATGATCGACCGCGCGCACGGCGCCGCGCCGCGTCCGGTATTCGACTTGCAGATCCTGGATCGACAGCAGCGGGTCGGTCGTGTAATCGACAAAGTTGCCCATGACGCTATGCTCCTTCGCCCGAACGCAGGCGCGGATTCGAGATTTCGTCGATGCCGTAGTTGATCATCGTCAGGCTGAACCCCACCAGGGCGATGCACGCCCCAGGGAAGAAGAAGGTCCACCAGGCGTGGGTCAGCAGGGCCTGGTCATTCTGCGCCCAGTACAACGAGGTGCCCCAGGAGACGGCGTTCGGGTTGCCCAACCCCAAGAAGGCCAGCGTCGCTTCGGTCACGATGACGAAGATGGCCGCGCCGATCCAACTGGAGACGGTCAGCGAGATCATGTTCGGCAGGATTTCGAACAGAATAATACGCCAGCTTGGTTCGCCCGCCACACGGGCGGCGGCCACGAATTCGCTGTTGCGCAGGATGAGCGTTTGGGAACGCAGCACGCGCGCGCCATAGGCCCAACCGGTAGCGGTCAAGACCAACCCCACCGTCGTGGGACCAGGCTGTTCTACCCAGCCGGAAACGACGATGATCAAGGGTAAGGCTGGCAAGACCAGGAAAATATTCATGAACAAGGACAGAATTTCATCGACGATGCCGCCCATGTACCCGGCAGTCACGCCGACGAGAATGCACATGATGATGATCCCTGTGCCGGAGCCGAAGCCAACCGACAGCGATTTGCGCGTCCCCCATACCACCTGGGTGAAAACATCCTGGCCCCGTCGCGTCGTGCCGAAGCGATGTTCTTCGCTGGGGGCTTCATGAGGTCGCCCGACCATTTTGTTGGCCCCCTGGCGGCCCGAAATCGGGGCAATTTCCGGGGCCAACAAGGCGACAGAGATGAAAAACAACATGATCGCGGTACCCAACAAGGCTTTTTTATTCCGCGCGAAGCTGTGTACTGAGTCCGGGACGTAGAATTTAGGAACCCGCAGTCCTCGTTGGGAGCGACCCACGACCGGCTGTGAGGTTGGCAGATTGTGTTCCATAGTGTCCAATTCTTCTCTAAAATCTAGCGGGCGCGCGGATCGAGCAGCACGTACGCCACGTCAGCCAGGAAATTCGCGATCAACACCGACAGCGTGATCATCAAAAACACCCCTTGCATCAAGGGGTAATCGCGCCCGGTGACGGAGGCCAACAAGGTATATCCCATGCCCGGATAAGCGAAGACCAGTTCGACGACGAGCGCCCCTCCAATCACAAACCCCAGCGACATGGCAAACCCGGTCAGACTCGGCAGGATCGCATTTCGCGCTGCATACGTGAACATCACCCGGCGATCCGACAGTCCTTTAGCCTGGGCCATCGTGATGTAGTCTTCCGCCAGCACGCCGATCATGTTGTTGCGCATTCCCAGCATCCACCCGCCCAGCGCCGTCACCACGACGGTCATCATCGGCAAGAAGCCATGTTTGATCACGCTTTGTACGAAACTGGGGTCGGACCAGTCTTTGTCGAGCTTGATATCATACGAGTGGGTGATAGGGAACCAGCCTTTGACAAAGGCAAATTCGTAGACCACCAGCATCGCTATCCAGAAGAATGGAAAGGCGCTCAAGGCGCTCGCCACCGGCAGCACAAAACTATCGATGAACTTCCCCCGGCGCCACGCCGCGAGCATTCCCAATCCGGTACCGAGCACGTAAGAGATGATCGTCGCCAGTCCCAGCAGGCGCAGGGTCCACAGGACGCTGGGACCAATCACTGCCGATACCGGCGACGGATAGTAGGCCAGCGAGAGACCCAGGTCGCCCTTTGCCAGGTGTTTCAAGTAAGAGAAATATTGTTCCGTGATAGGCCCATCCACAAAACCGAAAGTTTCCTTGAGGGAGGCGTAGGTACTCGGGTCCATGCGCCCTTGGAATCTGCCGAGCATCATTTGTACCGGGTCGCCCACCATCATGCGAGGCAAAAAGAAATTGATCGTTATCGCCGCAAAGGCCGCAATCAGGTAAAAGATAAAACGCCGGACTAGAAAGCGCATGGTGATATCCTCAAAATTTCCAAAAAAAGAGGGCTGGAAGGGATAACATAGCACGGAGATCGCGAGTGGTTGGCACGCCGGACAAGTCCCCTCGCCAACTCTGTTGGAGAGGGGATTTAGGGGTGAGGCCGGATCTCCGCACTCAATTGTTGGATTACATTGCCCTTCCAGCTCCTATCTACTTTATTGGGCTTGCTCGCAGGTTTTCTCGCTGATGCAGTGCAGTCTCGCCAGCACGATGATGAATTGATCGGGCTGTTGGGTCCACGAGCTGCCCTGGACATAGTAGTCTTCGACCGTCGGGAAGCCGGTGAAGCGCGAGTCGTTCCACTCGTACCAGGTCGGCCCAGGGAAAAGAGGGATGACCGGGACGTTGTCCACAATCGCCATCTGGAGCTTGTTCAGAATGTCGCTCTGAACCTCGGGATCGATGGTGCTCACGAAGTTCTTGAGCAGTTGGTCGGTTTCGGGGCTGGTCCAGCGGCTCCAAAGCTGCGCCTGCGCCGTGCCGTCGGGGGCGATCATACCGCTGTCGATCACATTGCGGATCGTGGACCACCCGGTGGGATCACCCGCTGTGCCCCAGCCAATCGAGCTGTCGTACGTGCCGGTTTGCAGGTTGTTCAGCCACACGCCCTGGTCCAGCACGTCGATGTTGGCATTCAGTCCCACATCCTGGAAATTCTGGCTGATAATCTGGACGCTGGTCACCCAGTCGGTCCACCCGGTGACCACCTGGACCTTGAACGACAGCTCCGACCCGTCAGGGTTATCCCGCCACCCATCGTCATCGGCATCCTTGTAACCCGCGGCGTCGAGCGCGTCCATCGCACGGTCAGGATCGTACACGCCGAGACCAATTTCGGCGGCTTTCGCCAGGGCGTCCTGGTTCCACTTCGCTTCGAACGCCGGGCTGAGGAGGACGGGCGACGCGACCACGGCGTAACCGTACATCCCGATGTTGACGACCGAGTCGTAATCGACCGCCATGCTCAACGCCTGACGAAACGCCAGGTCGCTGAAGGGGGGCTTGGTGGTGTTGTAATACAGCGAGACGACGTTCGACCCCGGCCAGAAATAGTAGTGGTTGTGTTCGGGATCGGCGGAAACGAAGGTGATTTCGATGTCGGGCATGAAGTTGGCAATCCAGTCGATCTCGCCGTTGTCAGCCGCCAGATTGGCCGGATCGTTGCCGGGGTACACGGGCATACGCATACAATCGATGTAGGGCAGCGGCTGGCCATCTTCGCCCATCTGCCAGTAGTTCTCGTTGCGGCAGAGTTCCATCACCTGCTCGTTGACGGTCTTGACATTCGTGAGCATCCCGGTGCCCACGGGGTGCTCGTCCACATAGATGGTCGGATCGGCGATCTTCGACCAGATGTGTTCGGGCAGCGGCCAGGTCATGGCAAACGAGTAGTGGGCCAGGGTGTAAACCTGGGTCAGGTGGATAGCGACCGTGTACTCATCGACGATTTCGACGCTGTCGAGATAGGGCACCACCCCGTTGCGATCCAGGGCCGGGAATTGCTTGACCATGTTCAGCGCGAACGCGACGTCGGCGGCGGTGAAGTCTTCGCCGTCCGACCACTTGACGCCCTGCTGGAGCGTGAACGTCAGGGTCAGCAGGTCGTCCGAGTAGCTGTAGCCGGTGGCCAACCAGGGGGTCAACTCGGCTTGGGGAGCATTGAAAATCATGAGCGGTTCATAGACGGCCCCGCGCGCCCAACGGATCGGGTTGGCAGCGTAGGGATTGAAGTCGCGCACAAAGGCCGCCTGCTGGCCTTCGCTGACGACGATGGTGCCGCCCCGCACGATGGGTTCTTGGGCCGTCACCAGCGTGTTGCTGGCCAGCATGATCGCCACCAGGACCACACCCAGGATCATAAAACGCTTTTTCATGAGCAGCATCTCCTTGAAAAAATAATAGGCTCGGTGGTGGAGTACCGGGGAATGACCGATAGGTTCTCCTTTCCCCGTATTTTTTTACTAATCTCAGGAGAGATAGCACCTGAATTCCGATTATTCACCCCGCCCTGCACGATTCGCGCGCGATGATACGAGTCACCTGATGAGAACCACTGCTGTGATCGGGCTGTGCCCGCAACAAATCTCGGTCTCCTCGCCGCTTGGGAGGAGCCGCCACAACACGGCATGATCACGTTCGCTGGTTATTCTGGAGCTACCCTGTGCAAAACAGGAGACGTCGTTGAAGAACGTGAGAGGCACTGGCAGAATCACACCAGGTGTTGGCGGGTGGCGGGTAACGAGCGCTGACCACGAGATGCTAGCTTTTACCGCACCGCCTTCGATCCGTTTGGTCAAAACAGTAGTAGATCCCACCACCACAACAATTTTTGATAGGACGTCGGCAATAATTGGGAGCGCTCTCAAATTCTCTACCATTATTATTGTCGGATTCTCAAAAGTTTGTCAAGAGGATCGCGTCATTCTGAGTCGTTCTACCGGACAGGGGAGACAATTCAGAAGCGGCACAAGCTCATGCTCTCAAAGAAGCTACGCAATCCAGGACTGGTCAGCGCGGCCCAATGAGGGGAAAAGGGCGAGGAGTGCGGTGCGATGCAGCAAGTGGGGTGGGGGGGAAAAGTCTGCAAGTACGGCTTGTTTTTCGATTGTGCTGTAGAGGATGTTGAGCCAATACACGCCAGGCACTTAGCGGCATCGCCGAGACAACTGCCGGAGGCCGTCTGGCGCTGATTGTCCCCGTGAGTTAATTTGGGACACTACGGGCGCAACTTCTGACTGATGTCTGCCGTATAATAAGCTACATCGTCATAAACGAATCGAATCTCTCCAGGGGGAAAGCTCATGAAAGCGGTTGTCTACACCCAATACGGCCCGCCCGAAGTACTGCATCTGCAAGAGGTCGAAAAGCCGACCCCCAAAGCTAACGAAGTCCTGATCAAAGTTCACGCTGCGACGGTCACCGCCGGGGATTGTAATATGCGCGGGTTTACGTTTGTCCCGCCCGGATTCGGTTTCCTGCCACGTTTGATGTTCGGCCTGCGCAAACCCCGAAAGCCGATTCTGGGCGGGGAAGTTGCCGGAGAAATCGAAGCGGTAGGCAGTGCTGTGACGTTATTTAAGCCGGGAGATCAGGTCTTCGGCAGCAACGCGCTGCGCTTAGGGGCGTATGCGGAATATGTGTGCTGGCCCGAAAACAGAGCCTTGGCGCTCAAACCCGCTCATCTGACGTATGAAGAAGCGGCAGCCCTGTCGTTTGGCGGCCTGACGGCTCTCTATTTTCTGCGGGATAGGGCGAAACTTCAAAAAGGGCAGCATATTCTGATCGTCGGCGCGTCGGGCGGAGTCGGAACGTCGATGGTGCAGATTGCTAAATACTACGGGGCTGAAGTTACAGGGGTATGCAGCACTCAAAACCTGGATCTCGTGAAATCGCTGGGCGCGGACTACGTCGTGGATTACACCCAGGAAGATGTTACGAAGAACGGCAAAACCTATGACGTCATTGCTGATACCGTGTGCGGCAAGACGTCGTTTGCCCGGTACCAGGGATCGCTCAAACCTGACGGGCTTTATCTCGCGGTGGCGGGTGGACTGCGCGAGATGGGTCAAACGCTGTGGACATCTCTGCGCGGCGGCAAAAAAGTCATCAGTGGTACGGGGGGCGAACACAACCAAGACCTCAATTTCCTCAAAGAACTGGCAGAAGCGGGATATTTGAAACCGTTCATCGATCAATCGTACCCCCTGGACCGGACCGCCGACGCCCACCGCCACGCGGATACCGGGCGCAAACGCGGCAATATCGTGATCCGGGTGCGGTAGCCGATGAAGATCAGTGACCAATATCTGACCAAAGGCTGGAATAACCTGCTGACCGTAGTTTTCGGCCTGCCCATCCTGATCTATGTGATCATCATTCTCAGGGGATCCAACGATCCGACTCTCACCGCTGTCGTTGTGCTGACGCTGCCCTTAGGAGCACTGTACTGAGGGATTGCCGAGCAGCACTCGAACGCGCGGTTCGCGCGTCAACTCAAGAACTCCATCTCGCCGAGCTTGCTTGGTTATCCGATCTACGTGGTCTACAATATCGCCTATTGGATGCCGCTCGTGCTGGCGCTGACCAACACCATAGACGACAGCACCGCATTTAGCGCGTGTGCGGTGATCATCGCGGTACGGTCCGTGTTTCATCTCTACCGGAATAATTTCCTCACGGCGGAACAGGCTATGCGTTTTCCGTTCCGTGCGCCGTAACAAGGAAGGACTGTATGAAAGCCGCCATCTGTACCCAATATGGCTCGCCGGAAGTTCTGCAAATTCGCGACGTTCCCAAGCCGACCCCGACACACTACCAGGTTCTGGTCAAAATTCACGCCACCGATGTCAATGCCAGTGACTGCATAGTGCGCGGATTCAAGCTATCACGCTGGAGTCCGATGGGCATCATGATGGGGGCGATCATCGGGTTTCGCGGGCCGCGCAATCCGATCCTGGGCATGATCTTCGCCGGAGAGATCGAAGCGGTGGGTGAGGGGGTCAAACGCTACAAACCGGGAGATGCCGTGTTCGGCACGACTATCAAGAGCGGGATGAACTTTGGCACGTATGCCGAGTATAAGTGTCTTTCGCAGGACTCCATCATGGCGCTTAAGCCCGCGAGTGTCAGCTATGAAGAAGCCGCTGCGGTGCCCTATGGAGCCGGAATGGCGCTGTATTTTCTGAAGAAAGGCGGGCTTCAGCGCGGGCAGAAGATTCTGATCTACGGGGCGTCCGGCGCGATAGGGACGGCGGCAGTTCAGCTTGCCAGGTATCATATCGGCGCGGATGTGACCGGAGTATGCAGCACGAAAAATCTCGACCTGGTGCTGTCGCTCGGCGCGAATCGCGTGATTGATTACACCCAAGAGGACGCCACCACGCTGGGCGAACACTACGATCTGATCTTCGATGCAGTGGGCCATCGCAAAAACTCGACCTTCAAAGAGCAGTGCCAACAGTCGCTCACCGGCAGATATATTTCGGTTGATGGCGGCAATCCCCAACACACGCTTGATGATATACGCCTGTTCGCAGACCTGCTGGAGAGAGGCAAATTCAAAGCGATCATTGATCGGTGCTATCCACTGGACGATATTGTCGAAGCGCACCGTTACGTGGACGCCGGGCATAAACGAGGCAATGTCATTATTACGATAGCGTAGGGCGATCATCCAGGGGATGCGTGCCCCACAAGGGAAACTCTGGGAATGCAGCCTTCCAGCCAACTCAGGATACAGATGGCTGGGAAAAAACGTGTGTTTTCCTAAAGGTATATGGAGGTACCCGTAGGGGGGAACACAGCGTACTCGACCGATGGCTGGCGACTTTTCATATCCTCGAAATGCCGTACGACACATTCTTTCCTGATGAATCCCAAACAGATCGTGTCGAAAAGACTGGGCGAAATGCCCGAACTGTACAATTGTGTGCATTTTAGTCGAGTGTCAAGCTGGGGAGCGTTGGCACACCCGGGCCAGCAGGGTGGTCGATTATTCTTCGCCACGGGCCGACGGTAGATCAGCCAAATGGCGTATCGTTGCTGGGAACAGTCGGTGTCATAATAGGATGAACTGTTGACCATACAGCCAGGGTAAAAGCATGAGAGCACCAATTCGAGTCTTGTTGGCCGACGATCACGGCGTGGTACGGCGTGGTATCCGTGAATTTTTGGAAGAGGCCGGGGATATTCAGGTCGTGTCCGAAGCTGAAAACGGCCTCCAGGCGGTCGATCTCGCCAAAGAGTCCCGGCCTGATGTCGTGGTGCTGGATATTCAAATGCCCGGCTGCAATGGGATCGAAGCCGCGCAGAAAATCCGCCTGGCGATGGGATCGGCGGTGGGCGTGCTCATCCTGACCGCGTTCGACGACGATCCCTATGTGCTGGCCGCCCTGGAAGCGGGAGCCAATGGCTACGTCATGAAATCCGCCGATGCCGACGACATCGTGCAGGCGGTGCGCGACGTCCACGAAGGCCAGCGCGTGCTCGATCCCACGATTGCGCGCCTGTTCGGCAATCTCCAGGTAGAGCCAGGATCGAGCGAGTTGACCGAGCGCGAACTAAGCGTTCTGGCCTGGACCGCGCGAGGATTGACCAACAAAGCGATTGCCTACCAACTGAAGATCAGTCCCCGCACCGTCCAGGGGCATCTGGCGAGTATTTACGCCAAGCTGGGCGTGGGAACCCGCACCGAAGCGGTGACCAAAGCCGTGCAGCTTGGGCTGATCTCAATTCCCAGCCATGAGGTGTGAGGTACTTTCCCCGGTCATGGAAAGTGAACGCAGGTAATCCACCACCGCCCAGGTTTCTGCCTGGGTGAACAGCGTCCCGAAATTGGGCATATCCGTCCCCATGCCACCCCGCCGTATTTTGGCATACAACACGTCGTCGCGCCGGGTGAACATATATCCCGCATCGGCAAACACTACCGGCTGGTTAGCCGTCGAAGAGGCCACTGGCCCGTCTCCCGCGCCGGTTTCGCCGTGACAGGCCGCGCAGTTTTTGTTGTACAGAGTCTGCGCGGCGTCTAACTGAGGTAGATCGCCCGCCCAGAGATACGCCACGACGTCCGCCAGATCGGCGCGGGATTGTGTGGGATTGGCCGCCACCAGCCGCTCGAGCGCCTGGGCCGGAGTATGCGAGCGCCGCCAGGCCGTGTCTTGCAGATCGGCGGGCACCTGCACCGATGACAGGAGTGCTTCCCCGCGTGCCGCCGTAGGGGGCCGGTCGAGCGTGATAGCAGGCATCACATGATCAGCCGCGGCATGAACCTGATCATCGATGTCTACGCCTGCTGTGGCTAACGCTTCGATGACCGGATCGCGCTGGGGAGTCGGGAATATTTCTGCCTGGACCGGATCGTCTACCCGCACCGTGCCGCGCATCCGCCAGTGATCCGGGCTGCACCAACTGTTGCAGTAAAACGTGTAGGTTCCGGCGTGTTCGAAAGTCAGCGTGATCTCCTTGACCTCGCCGGGATCGACATGCCCCAGGTCGATCCCCAGCCCTGGCCCGATGGCGATCCCGTGCGTCACATCGACCGAAGAAAAACGTAGGGTGACTTTTTCCCCGGCTCGCACCTGGATCGCGTCGGGTTGAAAGCCGCCCGCTTCAGGCGCCGCCGCACGAATCTCGATGATCCGCGTCGAAGACAGGGCCGGACGCAGCCCATACTGGTAGCCCAGTGCCGCCGCCGGCAGCCCGACCAGGATCAGCACGACCGCCGCCAGGGCGAGCAGTTCTCGTCGTTCCATGTTCATCCCAAATAGAGTCGCAAAAATCCCAGCGTGACCAGGGTGAGAAATCCGGCGACCGGTAGCACGGCCCGCAGGGCCAGGGCGGGCACAGCAGAGTGTTGGCGGGCAATCTTATAGGCGGTATTGAGCGAAAACAGCAGGCCCGCCGTCAAGATTCCCGTTTGCAAAAAGCCGGTCAGCGTCGGCCAGAGTGGCGTCCACCCCCTGCGGGCCGTGCCGAGCAGGTTCCAGCCCCAGCCGAACGGATCGGAGATCACCCCCAGCGCATAGCTGCCGTTGACCAGCACGAACCCCAGGCTGAACGCGATCCACCCGGCCAATCCTAGCGGAACCAGGGTGTAGGCATAGTCCACGAACAACTGGCGCCGCGGCGCAGCCTGTCCGGCCAACTGGCGGGAGACAGCGGTCACGAGCCAGAACGATCCGGGCAGCACCAGCAAGTTGATCGCCAGAAATCCGGCGGTATAGGTGAGCCAGTGGGGTAGGGTGTCCATGTTGGCCCAATTCTTGAGCCAGCCCCAGGGACCGAGCAGCACCACCGAATAGAGCAGGGCACAGCCCAGCATGATGAACGCCTTGTAGGCTTCGTCCAGGCGGCGTTCTTTCGCCACCAGCAGATCGCTGCCAAAAGGCCGCAGGTTGATCGCGATGTTATTCTTCGGGCAGGTTTTCAGGCATTCCACGCACAGGCCGCAGTACGTGTTGCGGGTGAGGCTGCCGGGAAATACCATCCAGGGACAGCCGTAGCCGTGCTCGTTGCCGGTAATACAGTCTTTCGTGGTGTGTGTGGCGCAGACGTCCGGATCTTCGACGCGCAGTTCCAGCGGCGACACCATCGAATACAGTCCGATGAAGCCCCCAACCGGGCACACGTAGCGACAGAAGATGCGGTTTTTATAGACTGCGCTCAGGATCACCCCGGTCACCAGAAAGCCCAGCAGCACCCAGGCGCTCACCTGGGGGCGCGTCAGGATGATGGTGCTGAACATCGCTACGCCCAGAAATCCGAAGTTTTGCAGCCACATGTTTTTCAGGCGGCGTGGCCAGCGGCGGTTGAGCGTGAGCAGTCGTCCGGCGCGGCGCTGGATGATCCCTCGCCGCTGGAGCCACTCGCCCGGTGCGGGGATCGGGCAGATGGCACACCACAGCCGCCCGAAGAACGGCACCAGCACGATGATGAGCAGCGCCCACCACACGATCCACACGAAGATGATGTTGAAATTGCGGCTGCCTGCTGGCGTGCCGACCAACCCGGTCAGGATGGCCAACATGAACACGAACAGCGTGATCAGCATGAAGACCGGCTGGAATGCCCGCGATTTCAGGATCGTCTTGAGGAGCGGCAGTCGTTCCAGCAGGTTAAAGCGCGACGGTACAACCATGATTACTCAACCCAATTAGATCGAATTGTCAGCAGTTTTTCCGGTTCTTCAGGATCGTTGGTCAACAGATGCACGCGAAATTCGTGCTGCCCGCCCATACTGCCGTGCATCATAAATTGCAGGGTCACGGTTGCTTGATAGCCTGGCTCGATGGTCGTCGAACTGACGACAGCGCGAGGCGGTCAACACCCTTCGACGAGTTCGACCCGCGGCTCGCCGAGCACAACCAGCGGTTGATCGCCGGTATTGCGCACCTCAAAGACGGTCGTGACGGTCGTTCCCAGCTTGACATCCCCGTAATCCAGGTAGTCCTGCTGCACCTGGACCCGCGGCGCGCCGGTGACTTCGGGTTTGAAGTCGGGAGCGAATTGGGTCGCGCCTGACGATGATTTACTTTGGTTTCTCTGTCCTGAAACGAGTACGATGGCCCCAACCAGGAGCAAAGTTCCCACGACGACCAGCGGCAGCCAGTAAGCCGGTTTGTAGAACGACGGCTGCTTTTTACGATGTTTGGTATGTCCCATGCTGTCTAACCTCCTGAGATTTGCCGGACTGCCATAAATAGACCAGCATCCCTAGCGCGGCGAGTACCACCAGGCCCACCGCCCGCCAGTAAGGGGTGTTGCCATCCACCACCAGCTCGCCGATCATGAAGGGATGGAGTGAGCCGCAGTTCACGGCGCAGCGGTAGCGAAATTTGCCCGCCCGGTCGGCTACAAATTCGATCTTTTGCGATAACCCCGGCTCGACGCGTGTTTTCAAGCCGTAGCCATCCAGGTAAAAGCCGTGCACTACGTCCGAGGCCGTCAGCGTGATTACGACTCGATCTCCCTGGTTGACATGAATTCGCCCCGGCGTAAATTCGAACTGCCGGGTATCCAGGGTAATATGGCGCGTCGTCGAGCCACTCGCCCCTGGCAAAGGCACGATGAGTACCCCCACCACCAGCAGAAGCAAGGCCATAAACCAGCGCATCCGGTTATTCCAGCGGCAGCGGCGTATTGGTCGAAGGACCGAACGGGCTGTACTGCGCGTCGATGTAGGCGCGGATTTCGGGGGACGATTTCCCCTGATCGCGCAGGTGCATGACGTCTTGGGTAATATCTACACAGATGCCACAGCCTGTCGCATGGTTGTCAAAAGTGAGCGTGCCATCTGCCGCCTGGTCGCTGATGTAGCAGCTTAAATTGCTGGTGTGTCCCATCGCGCCGCAGCCACAGTAACACGGGTATTTGGCCAGTTCGTCCGGGTGAGCGATGGCATATTCGTAGGCCGTTTTGACGCGGGACGGGCTGTTCTGGACGAACTCAGGCAGTTTCGATTCCGGGGATGAACTGCTTTTTTGGCCGCAGGCTGACAAGACCAGCGCCGTGCCGAGCAGTAAAAATATCAAGGCCGCAAACCGTTTTCGGGGACGCATAGGCTCCTCACTTCGGTAACAGAATTCACAAACGACTATAATCCGCCTTAAGTCAGGAAAACATACGCCAAATGGCGTATTCTAGTTTTCACGAGGCCACTCTCATGACCCACTATCGAACCTTGTGGCGCGCGCTCCCGGTCCAGTTGGTACTCTTTCTGGTGATTCCGCTGGCCGTTGTGCTGTCGGCAGGGGCCTTTTTGAGCGTGCGCTTACACGAAAACGCGATGCAAGACCTGGTGCGCGCCCGCGACGAACGCGCGATTCAACTGGCGGCGGACGACCTGGCCACCCGGATCGAGCAGCACCGGATGGGACTGGCGCTGGTGCAGCAGCATCTAGAGTTTGGTCTGACCCTGGCCGACCTGGCCGGTGAGGAGCCTGATCTGGTGCGGATGTTCGACGGGGGGATTGTGACCGACCGCGACGCCTGGCCGTCCGGTGCTGCTGCGACATGCACGCGGGACTCGGTGGACGTGATTCAGATCACCCTGGCGTCCGGCCTCTCCGGCTGCGTCACGTTGGCCGGATTGGGTATCACCCAGGTGACTGATCAGCTTCATACCAATCATGCCGTGATGGTGTATCTGGTCGATGATCGGGGACAGCTGCGTTTCACTACGCCCGGCGGCAAGTCGGCGGATATGATGGCGGAACACATCGCGGCGGGGGCGCTGAAAGGAGAAGCCGGGTCCGCCGAAGTTCAACAGGGCGGGACCGTCATGGCCTACAGTCCCATCGCGGACACGGGCTGGACGATCATCATGACCGAACCCTGGCACGCCATTACCAATGCGCGGCTGCGCTGGTCGCAGTCAGCCCCGCTGACCGTGCTGCCAGTGACGCTGCTCAGCGTGCTGGTGCTTGGTTTTGGCACCGTGCGGGTCGTGCGCCCGTTGCAGCGCTTGCGCCAGCAAACCGCTGCGCTGCCGGACGGAGACCTCACGCGCTTTCAAGTACCCGTCGGTGGCATCCGGGAGATCTCCGAGTTACAGAAAACTCTGTACGAAATGGCAACTCGGCTGCGTGACGCCCAGGATACCCTGCGCGATTATATCGGAGCCATCACCCGCGCCCAGGAAGATGAGCGTTTCCGGCTGGCGCACGATCTGCACGACGACACCGTGCAGGCGCTCATTGCCCTCAACCAGCGCGTGCAAATGGTCCAGCGCACGCTGAAGCGCGATCCCGATAAGGCCGAAGAACGTCTGCACGAGCTGCGCAGCATGGTGGATCAGGTCATCGTCGATGTACGCCGGATGATCCAGGCTATGCGTCCCACCTACCTGGCGGATCTGGGGCTGGTATCAGCCCTGCGGGCGTTGGTTCAGGCCGGGCAGTCGGAGAGTCTGGGCACTCATTTCGAGATACAAGGAGAGGCACACCGCCTGCCGGACGATCTCGAACTTACCCTGTACCGGGTGGCCCAGGAGGCCCTCCATAACGTGGTCAAACATGCTCAGGCCCATCGGGTGACGGTCGTCCTGGGGTTCAAACCGGACCAGGTATCTTTGTCCGTTCAGGATGATGGCCGGGGTTTTCAGATTCCTGAAAATCTGTTGTCACTGGTCAATTCCGGCAATTATGGGTTGGTAGGCATCTCTGAGCGGGTGCAGTTGGCGAACGGCACGCTCGCCCTCACGTCAAGCCCGCGTGAGGGCACTCGGTTGGAGGTCCATATCCCGACGGTTTGACCGATCATTTTTCGAGCCATTTGGCGTATACCAGCCGCGCCTCACTCGCATTATAGTGGGGATGAATACCAGACAAACCAGATGGAGAATGATCGATGCGGCGACTGTTGGTCCTATCAGCCAGGATGGGTGTGCTGCTCGTGCTGCTATTTATCGTGTTTCGAATTCTTGCAGTGCTCAATCCCCCACCGCTCGCCGCGCAGCCTTTCCCCACGGGCATCCCAACCCCGGTTCCGGTCGTCCTGCACCTGAACTATGACGATCTGGTTCAACAGGTCGTCCCATCCGAGGGCCTCACCGTACCCGTAAGCTGGGGGGATATGGGACAAAAACTGGTCGAGGCCGGGGCGATTGACCTGAACAAGTTCGAGCGACAATATGCCGGGTTGAGCGCTGAACAGCGGCAAATCGTGCAGGGCGACAGCTTGCAGGAGATTACTTTCACCCGGGAAAATATCCAGTTCTGGACGAATGTATTATGGTCGCTGGGGCTGACGCAGCGCAGCCTGGTGTTGAGCGACGGGCCAATGATGGATCGCGCCCAGCAAGTGCCGCTAGGCAATTATGCCTCGACCGGCGGCTGGACTCTCGGCAGCGAGGATGCCGTAGACCTCTACAACAGCGCCGAGTTGATCTCACTCACCCCTGAACAGGATGACCTGGTTTATCAGGTGGCCGAGCATATCTTCCGCCCCTGCTGTGGAAACTCCACTGTTTACCCAGACTGCAATCATGGGATGGCCGTGTTGGGCCTCCTGGAACTGCTGGCGGCGCAGGGCGCAGACGAGCAAGCCCTGTATCAGGCAGCGCTGGCATTCAACCGCTACGCCTTTCCCGACACCTACATCACCCTGGCTGCTTACTTTGCCATGCAGGATACCGCCTGGACCGAGATCGATCCATCAACCCTCCTGGGCGCGGATTATTCGAGCGGACAAGGCGCGCAGCAGGTGGCAGCGGTCGTGGGGCCGATCCCTGGCTCGCCGGAGCAGAGCGGCAGTTGCAGTACTTAACCGACAGCTTTCGGTTGTTATATCGGACAGAGGGGTAATTCAAAATGAGGCGCAAAGCCTCATTTTTGCAGAAGAAATATGATATGTATTGGGAGAAAAAACGGCGGTACTCACCCGGGGGGATATAAGATAATTGGGGACTGAGATCCGGGGGCTTGACCAACGCGCGGAGGTGGGGGAGACTGCCCGTTGTCCTCCTACCGCCTCGTCACTGGTCCCTGCCGTAGGGTAATTGGTGTTCCACAGAGCGCCAGGTGAGAAAACACCCTGCTGGGCGCTCCCCGAATTGTCCTACGGTCCCCTTTGCAGTGCTCACCCCAACAGGATTAGATTCCGGCTTCCTCGATACTGGCAATGGTATGCGCGCTGGCTTGTTTGATCGACTTTATCGCGGCGACCAGTTGGTCCATGGCGTTAGACTGTTGGTGGGTGCTGGCCGCAATCTGAACGGCTACCCGTGCCGCCTCTTCAATAATGGCCGACAGGTCACGGATGGCTACCCCGGCCTGATTCGCCAGGTCCATGCCAGCCTGCGCGCCTTTGCTGCCTTCTTCGGTAACCATGACGGCGGTGTTGGCCGCCCGTTGGATCTCGTTAAGAATGCCGCTCACCTTGGCGGTCGCCTCACGCGATTGGCCAGCCAGGTGGCGCATTTCTCTGGCCACCACGGCAAAGCCGAGACCTTCGTCTCCGGCTCGCGCCGCTTCGATACTCGCATTCAGTGCCAGCAACCGGGACTGATCTGCGATTTCTTCGACCGCGCTTATAATCTCCCCGATCTGCTGAGTTCGCTCGGAGAGGGCCAAAATACTTTGAGCAATATCAGACACCTGATTCTGGATGGTTTCCATTCCAGCTACGGTGGCAGTGACAGCATCCTGGCCGGATTTCGAGACGTCCACCGACTGTTGAGCGGCATTCGCCACTGCCTGGGCCTGCCGCGAGGTTTCAGCAATGGTAACTCGCATCTCTTCAGACGTGGCCAGAGTTTCTGTCACAATGGTATCCAACTGCGCCGTATGTTGTTGCACCTGCTGCATGAGCAGCACCCCCTGCAACATACTGCTGATCTGCCCGCGAAGACTTTCAAAAATCGTGCTGTTTGACGGTCCCGTCTCAAAGAGCACAAACCCGAGCTGCAACTCGCGAAAGTAAAGGGGTACAATGATCGCAGACAGCCGCTTTTGAGCCAGTCGCAGACTGTGCGGAATAAGTTGAAGAGAAGGAAATCGCAGACCACCGCGCGGTATGTCGATTTGCCCGTTTTGGGTATAGGCAAATATCAAGTTGGACCACTTTTCTGGCTGTTCGGGAAAATCGTACAATGCCAGATAGCAGCCCGGAATACCTAGCCCTGGCAGGCCGGTAGTCAGCGCCTCAATTGACTCTGTCAGGTCGAACGTGGTGATCAGGGTCTCACCTATATGGCGCAGGATCTCTGCTTGCTGCTCGGCTTTAGTCTCCCGATAGGCCCGGAAGCGATAAGTCGCTTCGGCGATGATCACTCGCGCTTGCTGCCACAGATCCTCCGCCCGGTACAGGTGCTCGCGCTCTGACAGGTAAGGTAAGATCTGGCGGCGATGGGCCGATAGCACGCTCTGCCAAACCTTCACTTCCCCGTTTGTGATCACCATCTGGCGTATCGCCTTGTCCAGCGCTACTCCGAACGCGTTGGTCGATTTCCCCATCACGTCGCTAACGAAAGCATCCAAAAGTTTCCCAGGCCAGTCCGGATCAAGTCCCTCAAACGCCGTTCCCGCGGTCTTAATCATCTCGGCCTGGATTTGAGCACTGTGTTTGTCCAGAGTGACTGAGAGGGTTTCCCCGTTGTTTGTTTTCTTCTGTGGCTGGGGGATTGTCCCCACCGCCGCTTGAGCAACCAAGGGATCGGGGCAGCCGCACGACTGCCGTATCAGCAGTTCTGTCGGCATATTTTTCTGGGCAGGGACCTCCTCGCCGCGAAGTTGGGCGAGGACCATCTCTACTGCCAGGTAGGCTTGTTCATAGACCGGCTGCCGGACAGTAGTCAGGGAAGGAGTGGAATAAGCCCCCTTCACAAAACCATCAAAACCCGTCACCGCGACATCTCCAGGCACATGGAATCCCCGGGCCTGCAACTCGGCGAGGGCTCCCAAGGCTGTCTCATCATTGCTGGCAGCTATTGCCTGAAAACCGCGGCCCGGCTGTAACCCCCGTTCGTCGAGCAAGAAACCAACAGCTTCTCGCCCGGATTCCTCAACCCAGGGCGTGGGAGGGCTAACAAGCGCAGGATCAAGAGAAATGCCGTATTCGGTCAAGACATCAACGTAGGCCTGGTACCGCGTCTTTGACTCCGGGTGCCCTTGAGGGCCGCTGATGAAAGCGATCCGGCGAAAGCCGTGCACTTCAATCAGATGGGTGACTACCTCGCGCATACCCTGGTAATTCTCTACCGTAAGGCTCGCTATGCCCTTCAGCGGCAGTCCCAGACTTACCCTCGGCAGCAGGCGATATTTATCAGCGAAGTGCTGCACCCCATCCAGACTGATGCGCAACCCTAATGTAGCGCTGCTGAGCACCAGGCCCTCTACATTTTCTGCGTTTGCCAGATGGTAGATGATGTTTCCCTGTGCCAGAAAACCTTCGGAGCTTTCCAAATGGTTGCCCTGAAAGCAGATCACGTTGGCGTCATAGGCCCTGGTTGCGTCCATAATGCCGGACCATAAGGCGGAACCGTGGGAGTCGGAAATCGAGTGCACCAAAAAACCGATGGTTGGGCGTGTCTGGTGGGGGGTGG
>CAYRWY010000042.1:13060-21567 GCA_964427955.1 uncultured Anaerolineaceae bacterium | reverse complement strand
AAGTACGATCTCTCGGTCCTGGCGCTCTGGCGCGAGGGGCGCAGCGTCCGCACCGACGTGGGCAAGCTGCCGCTCGACGTGGGCGACGCGCTGCTGGTGATGGGCGTGCCCAGCCGGATCGCCTCCCTGGCGAAAGATCGCGACTTTCTCGTGCTGCACAATCCCCAGGCTCCCCAGATTTTGCATCCCGACAAGGCGATCTGGGCGCTGCTGATCACGGCGCTGGTGCTGATGCTGTCGATTTTCGAGATCATCCCGACGGCAGAAGCGATGTTGATCGGCGCGGCGGCGATGGCGCTGACCGGCTGTATCGACCTGGACGAAGCCTACCGCACCATCGAATGGCGCGTGGTTTTTCTGATTGCCGGGATGCTGCCGATCAGCATTGCGATGGTCAACACCGACCTGGCGGCACGCATCGGGGATGCGGTCGTCAAGGCGGTGTCGCCCTACGGACCGCTGGCGCTGATTGCAGGGCTGTTTCTGCTGACGATGGGCATCACCCAGGTGATCGGCGGGCAGGTGGCTGCGCTGATCGTCGGTCCCATCGCGGTGACCTCGTCCCTGGCGCTCGGCGTCAATCCCCAGGCGGTCGCCGTGGCGGTCGCCATCGCCTGCTCGACCGCGTTTCTGACGCCGGTCGCCCACCCGGTCAATGTGCTGATGATGGGGCCGGGCGGCTATACCTTCAACGACTTTTTCAAGGTGGGTGTAGGGATGACGATCATCACGTTTGTGACGCTGCTGCTGGGCATGATCATCTTCTGGGGGATATGATGCAGGACGATGCGACGACGCTCGACGGGCGGCGCTACCGCCGGACGCTGCGCTTTGCGGCCTGGCTGTTCGCGCGCGTGCTGTTTTGGGAGTTGTTCCTGCGGCGGCTGCGCGGCGAGCACTACGTCGGGCGCGGGCGCTCGCGGCGGCTGCGCGGCTGGGCGCACGAATTCCGCCTGATGGCGGTCGGCATGGGCGGCGTGATGATCAAGCTGGGCCAGTTCATCTCCAGCCGGGTGGACGTGCTGCCGCCGGAAGTGATCGAAGAACTGGCCGCGCTGCAAGACGAAGTGCCCACCGTGCCTTTTCCGCTGATCCGGCAGACGCTCGAAGACGAGATCGGGCCGCTGGCGGAGCGTTTCGCGACCTTCAACGAAACGCCGGTCGCGGCGGCCTCGCTGGGACAGGCGCACCGTGCCCAGCTTCCTGATGGGGAGCGCGTCGTCGTCAAAATCCAGCGGCCCGGCATTCATTCCGTGGTGCACACCGACCTGCGGGCGCTGGGCGTGGTGGCGGGCTGGGCGATGAAGCTGCCATTCATCGCGCACCGGGCGGATGTGCCTGCCCTACTGGCCGAATTCAGCGCCGTGCTGTGGGAAGAACTGGATTATTCGCACGAAGCCGATCACGCCGAAGCCTTCGCGCAGATGTTCGCGTCCGATCCCGGCGTGTACATCCCGCACCTGTATCGGGCGCTGTGTACGCGGCGGGTGGTCACCCTGGAAGACGTGACGGCCATCAAGATCACCGACTACGAGCGGATCGAAGCGGCGGGGATCGACCGGCGGGACGTGGCGCGGCGGCTGATCGCTACCTACCTGGGCATGGTCTTCGTCCAACGCTTCTACCACGCCGATCCGCATCCGGGCAACCTGTTCGTCTACCCCCTGCCGCCGGAGGCCGCGCGGGGCAGCGGCACCCATCACGACGGCCACCCGCTGAAGGGCCGACCGTTTTACCTGATCTTCGTGGATTTCGGCATGGTCGGACGCCTGACGCCGTCCATCGAGGCCGGGCTGCGCGAGGCGCTAATCGCCCTGACCGCGCGCGATCCGCACCGGCTGATCCAGGCCTACCAACGGCTGGGCATCCTGCTGCCCGGCGCGGACATGGACCGGCTGGAACAGGCCAGCCGGGCCGCCTTCGACCGCGTGTGGGGCATGAATCTCGCGCAGATCAGCCACATGCAGTTCGGGGAGGCGCTGGAACTGGGGCGCGAGTTCCGCGATCTGATCTTCTCCATGCCGTTCCAGGTCCCGCAGGATTTCCTCTACCTGGCGCGCTGCATTGGGATTCTGGTTGGCCTGTGTACCGGGCTGGACCCCGACTTCAACCCCTGGCGAGAAGTCGCGCCGTTCGCGGCGACGCTGCTGGACGAAGACGGCACCGCGCGCGCCGGGCTGTTGAACTTCACGCCGCGCGATCTGCTCGATCCGCAGGTGGTGCGGGCGCTGCTCACGCCCGAAAACGCCGAGCGGCTGATCGAGACCGGGGTCGATTTTGGCCGCCGGGCCTTGCTGCTGCCCGCGCTGGCCGACGACGTGCTGCGCCGGGCCGACCGGGGCGATCTGTCCGTGCGGGCCGCGCCGACGCCGGAATTCGAGCGCCAGATCGGACGCCTGGAGCACGTCGCGCGCCGCCTGGCCACGGCGGTGATCTTCGCGGGCTTGGCGATTGGCGGGGCGATCCTCTATACCGGCGGCGAACACACCCTCGGCACGATTGGGCTGGCGCTGGGTGGGCTGGTGCTCTTGCGGCTGGTGTTCATGAACGGTAGTTCGCAGTAATCCCCCGGCTTAAATCGTGACACTTGCTACTGTGCGCGCCCCACGCCGTGTGTTATGCTGCGCAAAATATCTTTTATGATCTGAGGAGCAGGATTTTGACCACCTCATCCGTGGATGTGTTGGTGATCGGCGGGGGGGCCACCGGGGCCGCGGCGGTGTATGACCTGGCGCGGCGCGGGCTGCGGGCGCTGCTGGTCGAGCAGGGAGACCTGTGCACCGGGACGTCGGGCCGTTACCACGGGCTGCTGCATTCGGGCGGGCGCTATGCCGTGCGCGATCCCGAAACCGCCCGGGAATGTATTCTTGAGAACCAGATTCTGCGCCGCATCGTGCCCTTTGCCGTCGAGGATACGGGTGGCCTCTTCGTGGCGGTGCCCGGCGATCCGGTGGATTTTCCTGACCAGTGGGTGAAAGGCTGCGCTGAAGCGGGCATCCCCATCGAACAGATCACGCCGCAGCAGGCGCGCGCGCAGGAACCGGCGCTCTCGCCGGAGATCGCGGCGGCCTATCGCCTGCCGGACGGCTCGTGCGACGGCTTCGACATGATCCACGGCTTCGTCGCGGCGGCGCGGGCGCTCGGCAGCGACACGCTGATCTACCACCGCGTCACCAGCCTGATTCGCGACGGGGATGCCGTTGTCGGCGCACACCTGGAAGACGTCCGCACCGGCGAAAAACGCACGATTCACGCCGCCTGCGTGCTCAACGCGGCGGGACCGTGGTCGGGCGTGGTGGCCGGGCTGGCTGGACTGAACGTGCCGGTCAAGTTCGACCGGGGCGCGATGATCGCCATGAACACCCGCTGGGTCAATACGGTGGTCAACCGCCTACGCCCGGCGACCGACGGCGATATTTTGGTCCCCGTGGGGACGGTGTGCGTCCTGGGCACGACCTCGGTGATCACCGAACAGCCCGACGACACCCGGATCGAAGCCTGGGAAGTGAGCAAAATCCTGCGCGAAGCCGATGCCGTCGTGCCGGGCATCCGGCAGGGGCGGGCGCTGCGCTGTTGGGCGGGCGTGCGGCCCCTGTACGAACCGACCGAGGCTAATCACGCGGCGGGACGCGACGTCAAGCGCACTTTCTCGGTGCTCGATCATGTGGAGCGCGACGGCGTGCGCGGGCTGGTGACGGTGGTGGGCGGCAAGCTGACCACCTGCCGCCTGATGGCCGAAAAAGCTGTGGACGTAGTGTGCCAGCAGTTGGAGGTTAATAAACCGTGCACCACGAGTGAAGAAGTTCTGCCTGTAGGGGCAGAGCTTGCTCTGCCCAGGGCGCCCCTACCATCACGCCCGCTGCATTACCACCGCCTGGATCACCGCCTGCACCGCCTGGAACATGGCGAATTGTCGGGCGAGCTGATCTGCGAGTGCGAGATGGTCACGCGCCCGCAGGTAGAGCAGACGATCACGACCTACGGCGATCAGCCGGTCGCGCTGGACGACCTGCGGCGCGATCTGCGGCTGGGCATGGGACCCTGCCAGGCGGGCTTTTGCGGCTACCGGGCGGCGGGGCTGCTCCAGCAGGTGAAAGGCCAAAGCAGCGCCGAGGTGGCACGCGCGTTGGCCGATTTTGTCGACGAACGCTACCGGGGGGTGCGGCCCCTGCTGTGGGGACACCAGCTCCGCCAGTTTTACCTGGACGAATTGATCTACCGGCGCACGCTCGGCCTGGACCAACTGCTCGCGCCGTCGGGCGAGGAGGCGCACGATGCCTGATCCGGTACATGCGCGTGGACGCCGGGTCACTGCGCCCGGCGAAGGGACCGACGTGATCGTGATCGGGGCCGGGCTGGCGGGACTGCTGGCGGCGGTCCAGGCGGTCAAGGCGGGTGCCAAAGTACGCCTGATTGCCCAGGGCTGGGGGCAGCAGATCGTCTCGCCGGGCTGGCTCAGCGTGTGCGACCGCGCCGACGACGACGTGATCGCGGAAGTGCGCGGTTATGCGGCGCTGCATCCCGATCACCCGTATGCCCTGGCCGGGGATGATGCGATGGTGCACGGCCTGGACGCGTTCCACAAGATCGCGGCCAGGGTAGGACTGCCTTACGATCAGCGGCAGCGCGACGGCCACAACCTGCGCCTGGCGACGCTGCTGGGGGCGATCCAGACGCCGCTGGTGGCCCCGCGCGGGATCGCCAACGGCGATCTGACCGGACTCACCGGGGCGCTGCTGCTGGTGGGCTTTACGGGCTGGCGCGATTTTCACCCGGAACTGGCCGTCGGGAATTTGCAGGCGCGGGGCATCGACGCCCGCGCGATCCGGATCGAGCTGCCGATCAGCCCGCGCGCATGGGATCTGTGGCCGGGTGACCTGGCGCACCAGTTCGACAGCGCCGATCTACGCGCCGCCGTGATCCGGCAGGTGCTGCCGCACGTCAAAGGTGTCGAAAAAGTCGGCTTCCCGGCGGTGCTTGGCATGGACAAGCACCCGGAGGCGCTCAATCACCTGAGCGAGCAGTTGGAGCGGCTGTGCTTCGAGATTCCGACGCTGCCGCCCAGCCCGGCGGGCACGCGCCTGAGCACGCGGGTGCGCGGCTGGCTGCTGCGCCACCGGGCGCGCGTCCAGATCGGCCATCCGGTGCTGCGCGGGATCGTCAAGGATCGCCGCTGCCAGGGGGTCGAAGTCGCGGCGCTGGGCCATCCCACGACGTTCTACGCCGACCAGTTCATCCTGGCGACCGGGGGATTGTATAACGGCGGGATTCAGAGCGACGAGGCGGGCCACCTGTGGGAGCCGATCTTCG
The DNA here is from genome assembly GCA_964427955.1 of uncultured Anaerolineaceae bacterium. Lineage (GTDB taxonomy): Bacteria > Chloroflexota > Anaerolineae > Aggregatilineales > Aggregatilineaceae > JACRBK01. Next base: position 16,257 of record CAYRWY010000042.1, on the reverse strand, counting down.
ATCTGCCCGTCATGACTCCGCCGGGCGAAGGGCGTGCAGGGTGGTACCACCCGACGCTGCTCAAGGAGCGCGGCCACCCGATTCACCGCCTGACGGGCCTGCGCGTCGATAAGCAGATGCGCCCGTTGGACGCCGACGGCGCGCCGGTGTTGGAGAACGTCTACGCAGTGGGGCACCTGATCGCCGGATTCAACCCGCTGACCGATGGCTGCGCCGAGGGGATCGCCGTGGCCACGGCTTACAAAGCGGTGGAGACCGCCCTGCAAATGGAATAGAGGACAAATGACGAACGAGTGGCCCACCTTTCAGGACATTTTGAGCGCCCAGCAGCGCATCCGTCCCTATCTGCGGCCTACGCCGCTGCACCGCTATCCCGCCATCGATGCGCTGGTCGGGACAGAAGTGTATATCAAGCACGAGAATTACCAGCCCATCGGCGCGTTCAAGGTGCGCGGCGGGATCAACCTCGTCTCGCGGCTCACGCCTGAAGAACGGTCGCGCGGGCTGATCGCGGCGTCCACCGGGAATCACGGCCAGTCCATCGCCTACGCCGGGCGGCTGTTCGGCGTGCGGGTGCGCATCGTCGTGCCCGAAGGGGCGAATCCCGGCAAAGTGGCCGCGATGCAGGGTATGGGCGCCGAGGTGATCTTTCACGGCGCGCGCTTCGACGAGGCCAAAGCCCACTGTGAGCAGTTGGCGCAGCAGCACGGCTACCGCTACGTGCACGCCGGGAACGAGCCGCTGTTGATCGCGGGCGTGGGCACCGAAGTCCTGGAGATGTTCGAAGATGAACCGGACCTGGACGTCATTATCGTGCCGCTGGGCGGGGGGAGCGGGGCCGCCGGGGCGTGCATCGCCGCGAAAGCCATCCACCCGGCAGCGCGCGTGATCGCCGTGCAGGCGGCGGCTTCTCCGGCGGGCTACCAGTCCTGGCAGGCGAAAAAGCTGCTGACCGCGCCCAACCAGACCTTTGCCGAAGGGCTGGCGACGGGATCGGCCTTCGATCTGCCGCAGGCGATCCTGTGGGACAAGCTCGACGATTTCGTGCTGGTGAGCGACGAGGAGATTCTGCAAGCGATGGTCTGGCTGATCGAGCGCGCGCATACCCTGGCCGAAGGGGCGGGGGCGGCGTCGCTGGCGGCAGCCTATTCGCGGCGCGGCGACCTGGCCGGGCAGAAGGTCGGGATCGTGTGTTCCGGCGGCAATACGTCGCTGGAGCACATGCGCCGGGCGCTGGGAGCCGGGTAGACGTGCCGTCCGTCCTGGAAAAAGTGACCGCCATCGTCACCCGCGAGACGGCGCGAGGGCGCGAGCTGCTGCTGTTCGAGCATCCGTTTGCCGGGGTGCAGTTCCCGGCGGGCACGGTCGAGGACGGCGAAGCGCCGGAAGCCGCCGCGCAGCGCGAAGCCGCCGAAGAAACCGGCCTGAGCGGTCTGATCCTGGCCGGATTTCTGGGCCAACGCGCGGACCACTGGCCGGAGCAGCATACTGCTACCCTGACGGACGCGCAGGTGTATGCCCGGCCCGATCCGGGCAGCTTCAACTGGGCGTACCTTCGCAAAGGGATCATGGTGCGGCGTGAGGGGCGGCAGGCAAACGGCTACGCCCTGGTGACCTACCAGGAATACGATCACAGCCTGCGCCCGCAGTACGTCAGCTTCCAGATCACCGGCTGGGTCGCGGCGCAGACCTTAGCCGGGCAGGCGCTGCGTTATTTTTACCATTTCGTGTGCCCGGTGGAGACGCCGCCGCGCTGGACCGTGGACATCGACCAGCACCGCTTCACGCTGTTCTGGTCGCCGGTCAGCGCCCTGCCGGAAATCACCGGGCCGCAGCGTCCCTGGCTGGACTTTTTGCCGTGTCTTTGAATCTGGACCGACGCTTAGAAAACTGATCACTGAGCAACTTATGGCGAATCCCAACGAGTTCCACCTGATCGATCACACGCCGTTCACCGCCGATTACTGCCTGAAGTGCAACATCTGTACGGCGGCGTGCCCTGTGGCAGCGGTGACCCCGCTGTTTCCCGGTCCCAAGACCGTCGGGCCGCAGGCGCAGCGGATGCGCGAGCCGGGCGAGCCATCGCCGGATCACTCGATTGATTACTGCTCCGGCTGCGGGATCTGCACGCTGGTTTGCCCGCACGGCGTCAAGGTGATGGAGATCAACACGCAGGCCAAAGCGCGCCTGACCGAGACGCACGGCATGTCGTTGCGCAACTGGTTTTTGAGCCGCAACGAGTTATGGGGCCGGTTGGGGACGCCCTTCGCGCCGCTGCTGAATTTCGGCGTGCGGACGCGGGCACTGCGCCTGATCGCGGAAAAGGTGTTCAAAGTCTCCGCGCGCGGGCCGCTGCCCGGCTGGGCAGGTTATACCTTTCGCGGTTGGTGGAAGAAGCAGATCAAGCAGCATCCGCGCCCCGAACCGGCGTCGGACGCGCTGCGCGTGGTCTATTTCCACGGCTGCTCGACCAACACCTACGAGCCGCACATCGGCAAGCTGGCGGTCGCGGTGCTGGAACACATCGGGCTGCACGTCGAAATCCCGCCGCAAACCTGCTGCGGGCTGCCCGCCCAATCCAACGGCGATTTCAAGGCGGCGCGGCGCTATGCCCGCACGAATATCGACTATTTGATCGACTATGCCCGGCGCGGGATTCCGATTGTCGGCACGTCGGCAAGCTGTATGACGGCCATCAAGGGCGATTACCAGCACGTGCTCGGCCTGGAAGACGACGATGCCCGGCTGGTCGCGGCGAATACCTACGATTTCATGGAATTTCTGTGGAAGCTGCACGCCGAGGGCCGCCTGCCCACCGATTTTCGGCCCATCGAGCGGGAATTACCCTATCACGCCCCCTGCCAGTTGAAGGCGCACGGCATGGGCCGTCCGGCGCTGGACGTGCTGGACCTGATCCCCGGCCTGCGCTGCTGGGAGATCGACGCCGACTGCTGCGGCATTGCCGGGACGTATGGGTACAAGGCGGAGAAGCGCGACATCTCTGAGGCGATGGGCTGGCCGATTGCCCAGCAGGTGTACGAGGCGAAGGCGGATACGGTGGTCTGCGATACCGAGACCTGCCGCTGGCAGATCAAGTCACTGACCGGGGCCACCACGATCCACCCGGTGGAGTTAGTCGCCCAGGCGTACGGGCTGACCGTCGATCACTACCAGCCGCCCCTTCAGACTGCCGGGAA
>CAYRWY010000042.1:0-12960 GCA_964427955.1 uncultured Anaerolineaceae bacterium | reverse complement strand
TTTATTCCTTCTCCCCGCCGCCGACTAACTCGCGGTGCAGCGCCCACTTGAGCACCCACTGGCCCTCGATCCGCTCCAGGCAGACGGTGCTCGACGTGCCGAACGACACCGGCGTCCGGCTGGCATCCCCGGTCAGCAGCAGGCCGGTCAACTGCTCCATGAACGGGTTGTGCCCGACGAATATCACGGAGTCCGTTTCGAGCGCGAGCGATGCGGCCAGCGGCTCGACCGGGTCCTCGTAGGTCAGCCCCTCGACGGCGATCACGCCGCCCGCCGGGTGGAGGTGCTGCCCAAAAATGTCGGCAGTCTGGCGCGCGCGCAGCAGGCCGCTGTGCCGGATCTGCTGGACTTCGGCCCCGGAGGCTGCCACCCAGCGGGCCAACTGCTCGGCGTCGGATTTGCCGCGCCCGGTCAAGGGGCGCTCGGCATCGGTGGGGATGGACGGATCGCGAGAGGCTTTGCCGTGACGGACGAGATAAACGCGCATGGTGAGGTCCTCCATCATTCTTTGGCGGGCCGCCGCAGCTCGTCACCGGAGTCGGGCGGCTGTTGGATCGCCTGCCAGAAGTCGTCCAGCGAGAGCGGCTCGAACCCTTTCCAGGTGACGCGGTAGGCTTTGGTCTTCATGTAGAGGAACAGCCGCTCGTGGCGCTCGGCTTTCAGATGCCCGGCGGCATTCGGCAGCAGCAGGTCGTCGCGCGCCTCGAAGCGGCCTTTGACCTCCACCCAGCACTTGAGATCGGGTAGGTAGAAGTCGATCAGGTAGCGCCCGCCGCCGATCCGCTCCGGCTCATAGGTCCATTTGATCTGGCGCTGTTCCAGGGCCTGGGCAAACAGCACTTCCAGCCGTGAGCGGAACTGCACGCCCTTGTAGACTTCAGGAATCGACGGGACGACACGCGGGCCGCGTGGGACGCGCGGGCCGCCCGATGGTTTACGCGCTGGTGGCATGGCTGATCCCCTTTCGAGCCGGAGTACAGCGCACTCTCCGTGTTTGACCGTATGGTTTCCGTTCTAACATCTTTTTGAGATTTCCACCATTTTAACCCTTCTGAATCCTGTTATAATAAGAGTAGTAGGGGGCGACATGGCTTCGATAGGGGAGGCTGGCCTCAGACTGCAAGCCGAGGCGCTCTACCCTCGTAAATCCAGAGCAAAACCATAAGTGCCAAGAGCACTCCTCGTCTCGCGATGGCTGCGTAAGCCTAGCGGACAACCTGATGGCCTGCGGGTCATCCGTCTGCCCTAACCGTACCTGTCCGGGTGGCAAGCAGGCGTGACAAAGGACAGGGTGCGTTACCCCGAAGCCGATATAGGGTAACAAAGACACTATCGGCTAGCGCGCGGCGAACCTGGGTTGGCTTGGGTTGCCGCCCGCGAAACTGATAAGCCGACTAAGCTTGTAGACGTTTGTGGTCGAATCTTCTAGACAGGGGTTCAACTCCCCTCGCCTCCACCAGAAAACATAACGCCGGTGCTCACCCCACCGGCGTTATGTTTTTCCCCCCTAGCGTAGCCCAATCATCGATTGTTCCGAGCAAATAACCAAGCTAGAATTGTCATAATGGGTATAAGTGGGATTTAAATGGATTTAGTATGATGCAAAATTGGCTTAATTCCAGATATGCCTGGCGCTCTATCCTGGTGGGCCTCCTGCTGTTGGGCGGGATCGTGACGCTCCGGCCTCATCTGGTCCACGCCGACCGCCGTCCTGCGCCGGAGCAGCGCCCGGCGGCCCTGGCCGGAATCTGCGACAGTGTCACGACCATCCCCCGCGCGGAATGTGACGCGCTGGTGGCATTCTACAACGAGACCGATGGCCCGCACTGGACTTCAAAACCAAGATGGCTCCAAACGTCATTCCCTTGTTATTGGGGCGGCGTTCAATGCACCGGGGGACACGTGACGTCCCTGACGATGTTTTCCAATAGAGTAAGCGGCCCCATCCCCCTGGCGCTGACGAGTCTGCCTCTTCAATCGTTAGATCTGGACAGCAATGAACTGACGGGGGCGATTCCCCCCGAACTGGGGACGATGACGTCGCTCACATCGCTCAGTCTGTCGAACAACCGGCTGAGCGGCAGCATTCCCGGCACGCTGGGCAATCTGAGTAATCTGACGTTCCTCTCGCTGTATAGCAACATGCTCGCAGGAGAGGTCCCGTCCTCCCTGGTGCAGTTATCCCAGGTACAGAAGATCTTTTTGTGGAACAATATGCTCACCGCCTCCGATCCGGCGTTGATAGCCTTTCTGGACCGGGTCAGTAAGCAGTGGCGACTCACGCAGACGGTGCCTCCCACGGGGGTTACGCCGAACTTCATCAACCAGTCGCGCGTCGATCTCACGTGGGACCGGTTTCTGGAGGGCAATGGCTACTACGAGGTGGGTTACGCCAGTACACCGGGAGGGCCGTATACTTCGGGCTGTGTGACCGCCAACAAATGGAAAACGACGTGCGGGGTTCAGGGACTGCTGCCCCAGACGCTCTACTATTTCGCCGTGCGCACCTACACGCCCAGTGATTACGATCAAAAGAACGAGCTGTGGAGCAGCTACGGGACGGAAGTCGCCGTCAGGACGGGCGGGCCGGTGTTCACGTGTGACGAGGTCGTCCCCATCCCGCCTGCCGAGTGTCTGGCCCTCACGGCGCTGTACAACCAGACCGGCGGTCCCACCTGGAAGCATTCGACTAACTGGCTGCAAAGCCTGGCTGCATGTTATTGGGATGGCGTGACCTGCCGCGACGGGCACGTGACCTCGCTGCGGCTGGATTACAACGGGCTGGGCGGGCCGATCCCGCCGGAACTGGGCAACCTGTCCCAACTGACCAGCCTGTCGCTTTCCGAAAATGACCTGACCGGCAGCCTTTCGGCCAGCCTGGGCAGCCTGGGTCACCTCAAAAAGCTCGATCTGGGCTATAACCTGCTGACCGGGACGATCCCCTCGTCGTGGGGCGATCTCGCCAATCTGGAATACCTGAGCCTGCGCAGCAACGATCTCAGCGGCAGCATCCCGACGACGCTGGGCAATCTCGCCCTGTTGCAGGTGTTGATGCTGGATAAGAACTGGCTGGGAGAGACGATCCCGGCGGAACTGGGGAATCTGTCGCACCTGGACATTCTGTATTTGCAGGCCAACCAATTGTCAGGCGCGATCCCGCCCCAGTTGGGCAATCTCTCCGGCCTGTCGCATCTCTACCTTTATGGCAACCGGCTGAGCGGGCCGATCCCGCCCGAACTGGGCAACCTGAGCCAGCTTACCCGGTTGTACCTGATGGCGAACCAACTGGAAGGGGAGATCCCGCCCGAACTGGCGAATCTGACGCAGCTTCAGATTGCCAGCACGACCTTCAACATGCTGTGGACGAACGATCCGGCGGTGCAGGCGTTGTTGGACCGGACCGACTCGCCGCTGTGGTCGAGCACCCAAACCCTGCCGCCCACCGATCTCGCGGTGAGCTTGAGCGATGATCGCACTGCCGACTTGACCTGGACGCCGATTGCCTATACCGGCGACGGCGGATACTACGAGGTCCGTTACGCGATCCACCCGCAAGGTCCGTACCATGTCGGGTGTATCACGCCCGACAAGACGGCGAGCGGCTGCACGGTGGAGGTGCTGCCCGGCCTGACCTACTATTTCGACATGCGCACCTACACCCCGGCGCACAGCGATCCCCTGGGCGATTTCTGGCCGCAGCAGAACTATCTGCGGAGTGCCTACACAACCTCGGTCGAAGTGACGACGCCCGGCGTGTTCTGCGAGGCCGTGAGCGAGATTCCGCGCAGCGAGTGTGAGGTGCTGCTGACGTTCTATGACGCCAATCCCGGCGGCGATTTCCGGCAGGATCACCTGATGTGGGACTGGCTGGAATCGCTGACACCCTGCGCGGATTGGAACGGCGTGGTCTGCGCGGCGGGGCACGTCACCGAACTCCAACTGCACGGGGACTATCCCTATCCCCAGGGCTGGCTGTCCGGCACGCTCTCGCCCGAACTGGGACAGTTGACGTACCTGGAAAAGCTGGACCTGGGAGAAAACCGCCTGACCGGGGGACTGCCTCTCGAACTGACCACGCTGGCGCAGCTCCAATACCTGGACCTCTACGGCAACCTGCTCGAAGGCCCGATCCCGCCGGAAATTGGCAATCTGACGGCCCTGACCCACCTGGACCTGATGGCCTATTACTGGACCGGGACGCTGCCGGTCGAGATCGCCAACCTGACGAATCTCGAATACCTGGCGCTGGGCAGCGATCTGCCGGAGGGGCTGGGCGGCCCGATCCCGGTGGAATATGCCCAGTTGTCCAACCTGACCCGGCTCTACGTGTGGAGTCGCCACCTGAGCGGCTCGATCCCGCCGGAAGTCGGCAGCCTGACGAACCTGACCGTTCTCAGCCTGTGCTGCGAGTTGGAAGGGCCGATCCCGCCGGAAATCGGCCAATTGACCCGGTTGGGTTCCCTCTGGCTGTCCCAAAATCATTTGAGCGGCCCCATCCCAGACGAAATCGGCCAGTTGACCCAACTCGAAGATCTGACGCTCTCCTGCAACCGGTTGGAAGGCGAGATCCCCGCTAGTTTCGCGAATCTAACCCGGCTGCGCCGCTACTATATCACCAGCGGCGTGGACTACAACATGCTGACCGCCTCCGATCCCGCCGTGATCGCCCGGCTGGAGTCCTTTGATGCGACCTGGGACGAGACGCAGACCATCCCGCCGTCGAACGTCCAGGTCGAGCGGGTCGATCCGGTGCAGGTGCGCGTGTCCTGGACGCCGATCCCCTACACCGCCGACGGCGGCTACTACGCGGTGCTGGTGGCGACCACGCCCGGCGGGCCGTATACCGAGGGCTGCCGGACGGCGGACAAAACCGCGTCCGCGTGCGAGGTGACCGGGCTGTCGTCTTTGACGCCCTACTATTTCGTCGTGCAAACCTTCACGCCCGCGAACCGGTGCGGCTATTTCGCCCATACCGAGTTAGGACAGCCGAACGACCTGCTGAGCACCTACAGCGAGGAAGTGACGATCACGACCGGGCAGTATCTCCCGCCTGCCGGATGCTACCCGCTGGAAAGCGATCCGTCCGTCATTTTATGTACGTCAAATTAGAATTCCGAAACCCTCCTGCCGGGTAGTCCGTATAAAGAGGTGGACTATGCACTTTGCGCGGGAGGATGAAACGATGGATTACCAGATCAATTGTGTATCGGACCGGCTGGTGTACATTCGTTGGCTGCGTGAATCGGACGATCCTGCGGCTGAAGCGCCGTTCCTGGATGACCTCAAATACATCCTGGACACGGCCCAACAGCCGGTGTACCTGCTTTCCGATCTGCGTGAGGGGCGGATCGACGATGCGGAGACCTTGCACAGGCTGGCGGAATTGACGTCTGCGCATCCGAACTATGCCGGGGGAACGGCCTTCAGCCAGGATGCCTATACGTCGATGTTTGTCGGCATCTTCGCCCGCTACGCCCACCACAACCGGCGCACGACCGAACTCTGGCCGACGTTCGACATGGCGCTCAACTACCTGGAGACCCTGTCGCCGGGGATCACTCAGAATATCAACTGGGAGAGGCTGCTCAACCCGGTCGCGTAAGCGGCCAGCACTCTCCCCACGATTTCCGGCCATGAGTCATCCCGGAATTTAAGGGAAAACGGTTGACACACGCTGCAATTTACCTCACCCCCCTCTCCACCCGGTGGAGAGGGGGGTGAGGTCAAGGCTAGAAACATTCGCCTGCAATGACTTCCTCAAAATTAGGGATAACTCATGGCACTCGTTATGATGACTGCTGTTGTTCCTCGGCCTCAAGCTGATCGATCTGCGCCTGTTCCTGGTACAGCCGCCGGTAGCGCCAGTATATCATGCCGATCATCCCGCTCAACAGCAGCGCCATCGCCGCATAACCCAGCGCCATGTAGTCGGCGTATTTTCCGAAATCCATAGGACCTCTCCTAGTTCGACAGCAGTTGCAGCTTGCGCCGCATGACCCATTCCGACAGGTTTTCGAGCCGGATGCGGTACCAGATCAGGGTGATGGTGATCAACAAAAAGGTGAACAGGTTGAAAAACAGGGTAGTGCGGATGCGTCCCGCGATGTCGAAGCCGCCTTCGGGATCGGACTCGCTCGGACCGGCCACCACCGGGTGGATCGTGTCGGGGCGGATGCGGATGATGATGATCGTAAAGAGCACGCTGGACACGGCGATAATCCCGTACACCGCCGCGAAGCGCCGCCGCCGTTCCGGGTCTTCGATCCCGGAGCGCAGCACGAGATAGGCGAGGTAGGCCAGCCACATGATCGTGATGCTGGTCAGGCGCGGGTCCCACGTCCACCACGTGTTCCAGATCGGGCGCGCCCAGCACATCCCGGTCAGGATCGTGATCGCGGACATGCCCAGGCCGATCTCGACGCCCGACAGCCCCAGCGTATCCCACTTGGGGTGGCGGGTGTGCAGGTAGGCGATCCCGGAGAGAACGGTCGCGCCGAACGAGATGAACGCGCCCAGGAACGATCCCAGGTGCACGTAGAAAATACGCTGCGCCGCGCCCTGCGTTTTTTCCGGGCCCACCCAGAACAGATCCAGGTAGATGGCGATCACGAACAGGACGGCGCTCACCACCATCAGGCCCTGCAAAATGCGTGTGCGTGGTTGGGGATAGGTCATAGTTTGATCATTCCTCGACTACAAAGTCAAATAGGGCGTAACCTGCGGCCAAAAAAATCGCATCGGCCACGACCAACAGCCGAATCCAGGGCAGCCAGTCGTCGCGCGGCATATCGTTCAAGATCGCATTACTGGCCCGCACGGCGCTGATCAAGACCGGCAGCACCACCGGCATCAGGATGATCGGCAGCAGGGCCTCGCGCGCGCGGGCGTGCACGCTCATGCTGGCGAGCAGTGTCCCGACGGCGGTGAAGCCGAGACTGCCCAGCACCAGGATCAGCAGCAGCAGCGGCTTGAACAGCGACATATTGAACAGCACCGTCAGCAGGACGATCAGCACCACGGCCACGACCAGCACGAACAGCAGGTTGCCGATCATCTTGCCGAAAAACAGCGCGCTGCGGTCGATGGGTGCCAGCAGCAGGGCGTCGAGGCTGCCGCGATCTTTTTCGGCGGCGAGGCTGCGGCCCAGGCCGAGAATCCCGGCGAACACGACCGTCACCCACAGCACGCCCGCGACGATGTTTTCGCGCGCTTCTTTGTCAAGCTCCAGCGCCAGGCTGAAAACCATCACGGTCATCAACGTGAACAGGACCATCGAGTTGATCAGCTCGCGGCTGTGGATTTCGGCGCGCAGGTCTTTCCACACAATCGCGCTGACCGCCTTGAGGTACGGCGTGACCGGGCGGCGTTGGCTCGCCCCCTGGGCGGCACGGCTGGTCTGTTCTTCGAGAGGGATGTGATCGCTGCTCATCGCGTCGTCACGGCTCCTGTGGTGTCGGCATACAGGGTCGGCAGCGCGTCCGGATCGATATCACGGCACAGTGCGTCGAAGGCCAGCTTGCCGCGGCTGAGGATCGTGATCCGGTCGGCCAGCGCGTGCCCGCGCCGCAGATCGTGGGTGGTCATCACCACCGTGCGGCCCTGCACGGCCACTTCGCGCAGCAGTTCGTCCAGCAGCGCGGCGGCATCCTGATCCAGACCGGTATACGGCTCGTCCAGCAGCAGCACCGCCGGATCGTGCAGGATGGCGCGCGCGATGGCGAGCCGCTGCTGCATCCCCCGGCTGTAGGTCATTACCGCGTCGCGGGCGCGCTTCCACAGCCCCACCCGCCGCAGCATCGCGGCGACACGCTCCTGCCGTTCGCCGGGCGGCAGATTGTACAGCCGCGCGAAAAACATCAGGTTTTCTTCTGCCGAGAGCGTTTCGTAAAGCAGCGGCAGGTGGCTGACGACACCCAGTTGGGCGCGCACGCGATCCGCTTCGCCGGGCAGCTCCCAGCCGCCGATCTTCACCGTACCGCTGCTGGGACGTGACAGCGCCCCCAGGATGCGCAGCAGCGTGGTTTTGCCGGAGCCGTTTGGCCCCAACAACGTGAGAAACTGGCCGCGCGGGACGTCCAGATCCACCCCGCGCAGCACCGGATTCAGGCCGAAGACTTTGGTCAGGCCGCGGACTTCGATCATGGTTTTTCGTCGTCCATCAGCGGCAGCAGCCGGTCCAGCAGGATCGCGCGTCGCTCCTGGTAGGTGTCGTCGTCCAGCTTGCCCGCTTCATAGGCGTCGTCCAGTTCGGCCACGGCTTGCAGCAGTTCTTCCTTGCCCGCGTAAGCGGCGGGTGGCTCCCAGTCGTCTGCCGGGCGGACCGGTTGGCCGACGGCGGGCGGGGGACCGCTGCGCTGGCGCCACCACAGCACGCCGGCCAGCGTGATGATCGCGCCCCCGGCGGCGGCCAGGATCATCGGCAGGAGGTTGTTCGTGCTGGAGTCCGAGGAGGACGTCGGGCTGGTGGTCATCACGTCCAGTGTACGCGTGGGCCGCCCGGTCAGCTCGAAGATCATGCGCTCGTCGGCTTTCAGCGGCGTCGTCAGGGTGTGCGACTTTACCAGGGTGAAGTCGGTTTCCGGATCGACTTTGTCGCCGGACTGGAGTTCCGTGACGCGCACGCCGCCGTGGGATACCTTGCAGCACCACTCGCCGGTGACGTCGAACTGCTGGCTGTCGAAGGTCACGGTATCGTTAGGCACCAGCACGGCGGCATCGATGACCGGATAGCTGAAAGACTGGTCGATCACCGCCCCGTTGTCGTAGGGCAAGTAGTAGGCGACGGTGATCAGATGGGCCTGGCCCGGCACCAGCGGCCAGGTGTCGCGCACTTCGGGCACGCCGTCCACCGTCTGGACGTCGTAGCGCGGGTTGGTTTCGCTCTGCATGGGCTGGATGCCGAACGATCCGACGGGAAGCTGCATCGTCGTCGAGATGTACCAGTTGTTCGCCCCGCCCGTCTGATCGGTGGTCACGATCTTGTCGCCGGTGTTGGCCAACTCCAGCGACAGCCAGACTTCCATCCCGAACTCTTGCATCGGCGCGAAATTGATCAGAATCTGCACGCCGGTAATCGCGATGGACGAGGGATCGGTCGTACGGTCGTAGACCGTCACGTCCGAGGTCAGCTCCTGTTCGTTGCCCTGGATGGCGGTGAGCTGCATCCCCTGCGGAATATCGTCGTAGGTGACATGCACCACGTACACATTCCCGGCAGCGCGGGCTACGTTGTCGAAACGGTAGCTGCCGCCCTCGCCGGATTGGGTCTGGTACGTCCCGACCAGGTCGCCATCGGCGTTCAGCGCGTACAGGGTCATGTCCAGCCCGGCAGGGATCTCCTTGCCATTGGCCGTCCCCTGGACGAGCCGCCCGCGCACGGTCAGGACGTCTTCCTGGTTGATGGTGGCGACCGCCGTCGGGGTGGGTGTCGCCTGCTGGGCGCTCTGCATCATCTGTTCGGGGTTGAAGTCCAGAATGAACTTGACCACGTCGTTGATGTCCTGCGCGGACAGGTCGCTGCCATAGGTCGCGGGCATGACATTGTCGTAGCCCTCGACGAGGAACGCGCCGGGATCGACAACTGACTGGTACAGGTAATCGGCGGCTGCCATGCCAGCGATCCGGGTGGCGGCACGGTCGCCCATTCCGCCCAGCGAAGGCCCGACGCCATCCGCCGCGCCATGACAGACGGCGCACTGGCTGAGGTAGACCTGCATCCCCCGGTTAGCGTCCGCGGACGCGGGATCGTAAGCACCGGAAACCGGCGCCGCCGTCGGCTGAGGGGTGGTCTCTGCCGCAGAAACCGGCGTGGCCGTGGCCGCCGGGGCGGGGGTGGTCGGTTCCGGCAAAACTTCGATCTCGCTGACGGTCTTAGGCTCACCGGACAGGCTGCCACAGCCACTCAGCGCGGCAGCCAGCACGGCCACAATCAATATCCACCAACGATCAATGCGAATTTTGAACATAGGTTGGCACGAGTCCTGAATGATAGGGGTTAGGAATGAGGCCGGGCCTGGCGCAGGGCGGCGATAGCGGCCTCGGCGCGGGCGACCTGCCGGTCAATGTCTGCTTCCAATTCGTCGCTGCGCTGCAAGATCGCGACGTAGACCTGGATCAGATATACGCGCTGGGCGACATAGGTAGACGTGACCAGTTTCCCCAGGTCGTAATCGAAGTCCAGGTCGCGAATCGCGCGCAGAATGCGCAGTTTTTCGGTCCACAAGGTTTCGAGCGCCTGTTTCTGGCGCGCGCTGCCGTGCCGGGCTGCGGGGGCTTCGATGACGTCAGGATGGTTGAGCAGCGGAAACAAGACAAATAGAGCCATCCCTCCGGCAAATAGGATGGCAATCACAGTCGCTTCAACAGACATAAGTCAAATCAGCTTTCTAATGCGCGTTCAATCTGGTTCCGTAGATCACTTTCGTTCGGCGTCGAGATATAGTGCCGCACGATTTGGCCGTCTTTGTTCACCACGAACGTCTCCGGGATGCCGGTAATGCGGTAGGCGTCTTCGATGTGTCCACCTTGATCGGGGGCGTTCGGATAGGTGATGCCGTATTCCGCCAGGTAGTCCAGCGCATTTTTCAGCGGATCGTTGGTGTCGATTCCCAGCAGGATCACACCCTGGCCCTTATAATCCTGCCAGACGCGCTCCAGCATGGGCGCTTCCACCTTGCACGGCTCGCAGTAGCTGGCCCAGAAGTTGATCACGACCACCTGGCCGCGCAGATCCTTCAGGTCGAGGGGTTGGCCGCTCATGGCGATCTGGTCGTAGTCGAACACGGTCACGGCGAACTGCGGCGCCGGTCCCTTGTCGGGCGTTTTTTTGTTGCGCTGGACGAGCGCATAACCGACGGCGAGCAAGAAGGCCAGGATCACCAGGACCGCCGCGACGCCAAACGTCGAAAAACGCTGCTGCACCTGCCCGGCGGGAGGTTCAGTGGAGTCGTCGGTGGCTTCGCGCAGCCATTCGGGGAGTTCGGGCTGCACGCCAGCGTCGAGGGTGGTTTCGTCACTCATGCATCTAGCCTTTCTAAGTCTTGTTCCAGTCGTTCGATCAGCTCTGGATCGATCCCGTCTGGCACCGGGCGCGTCACTAAGCGTTCCGACGAGCGCCGGGCGCTGACCCCTGCGGTTTGTCCCCTTTGCCGCAGACGTTGGACCTGATAAGCCCCGGCCACTCCCATCAACGCGATCAACAGGGCCGGAACGGCATAGGCCACTGTGCGGTTTTTCGCATCCCGCGGGATCGCGGACACATCGTCTCCGTAACGCTGCACGAAATAGTCGATGATCTCATCTTTGCTGCGACCTTCGCCGAGCTGGCGGGCGATTTCTTCGCGCCATTGGCGGCAGGCGGCGCTCTCGCATTCATCCAGGGGGATGCCCTCGCACACGTCGCAGTACATTTCGCTCGCGACGGCGTTCACGTTATCCCAGGTGACGCCAGGAGGAAGCTGGAAGGTATCATCACCCTGCGCCGCCGCCCGGTGGGAATGCAGCGCCAGGATCATCAGCAGCGCCGCCACACCTACCCCGGCCACGACCCACCAAAATTTGATAGGGGCAGCGTGGGGGCTGCCCTCTGCTCTCTTAGGAACGCTCACGATTAGTCTTCTCCTGCGCCCACACGGCCCAGCCGGGATTGGGCGGCAATCGCCTCGGCAATAGGCGACGGTTTCCCTGACGGCCAGAGCGCCACCAGTGTCCCGAAGATCAAGATAAAGCCGCCAAGCCACACAAAGTTGACCAGCGGATTCCAATAGACCCGGAACGTCACGGTGTTACCTTCGTTGTATTCGATCCGGGCGTAGAAGTCGCCTTCCAGCGTGCGATGCATACCAGGGATGCTCATATTGGTTTGCAGTTGCGAGGTACCTGTCATCGCATCGGTCATGTAGAACAGGTCGCGCCGGGGCCGCACGTGATCGACGATCTGGCCATCTTTGTAGATGGTCGCGCGCGCGATCAGCATGATCCGGCCATCTTCGGCCTGGGCCTGGTACAGCCCGTTGTACTGAAGCTGGTAGTCGCCCAGCGTCAGCCGGTCCCCGGCGTTGAGCGTCTGGGCGGTCGTTTTCTGGAAGGCCTGGCTGCCGATTACCCCCAGGCCGAGGATCACCATGCCCAGGTGGACGAAATAGCCGCCGTAACGGTGGCGATCACGCCCGACCAGGCGCACCAGCGCCGCCGGGTAGCTTTCGCCGCGACGGTGACGGGCGGCCACGGCTTTCCAGATTTCGGTCACGGTGGCGACGGCGACGAAGGTGATCAGGGCATAGCCGAACAGCGCCCACAGCTTGTGCGTGCCGGTGCCGAACAGCACGGCGATGACCAGCACCGCCGCCGCCGTCGGGATCGCCATCGCACGGCCCAGGCGCTGCCCCGTCGAGCGCCGCCACGCCGCCAACGGCGCGACGCCCATCAGGATGTAGATGCCGATCAATAGAACACCCACCGGCACCGGGTAGAAATTCGGCCCCAGGTTGATGACGCGGCTCATAATGCCCAGATCGACCAGAATAGTCGTGATCGCTTCCGACCACGATCCCCACAGCACGACGGCGGCCAGGCTCAGGAACAGCCAGTTATTGATAAGGAAGAAGAATTCCTTGCTGAACAGCGAGTCCAGCGCATCGGAGCCGCGCAGATCGCCGTTCCACTGGCGCCAGGCCAGCAGGATGACGCTGGTCAGCATGGCCAGGCCCAGGAAGGCGAACATCGGGACGCCGACCTTGGATTCCGCGAAGGCGTGTACGCTGCTGATCAGCCCGCTGCGGGTGGCGAACGTCCCCAGGATCACCAGCAGGAAGGTGACGATGATAAGCAGCATGTTCCAGAATTTGAGCATCCCGCGCTTCTCTTGCACGATGGCGCTGTGTAGGAAGGCCGTCCCGGTCAGCCAGGGCAGCAGCGCCGCGTTTTCGACCGGGTCCCAGCCCCAATAGCCGCCCCAGCCCA
>CAYRWY010000041.1:0-21645 GCA_964427955.1 uncultured Anaerolineaceae bacterium | reverse complement strand
AAATACCTATGGCACCGGCAGCTTCGTGCTGATGAACACCGGCGCGGCGGGCGTCGCCTCCCAATCGGGCCTGCTGACGACGCTGGCCTGGCAGCTCAGCGGGCAAAAAGTCGTCTACGCCCTGGAAGGCAGCGTCTTCATCACCGGGGCGGCGGTGCAGTGGCTCCGCGACGGCTTACAGATCATCCAAAACGCCGGGGAGATCGAGCCGCTGGCCAACAGTGTCGAGAGCGCCGAGGGCGTGTACTTCGTCCCGGCCTTCGTCGGGCTGGGCGCGCCGCACTGGGATGCCTACGCCCGCGGCACGCTGGTCGGGCTGACGCGGGGCACCACGCGTGCGCACATCGCCCGCGCCACGCTGAACGCCATCGCCCTGCAATCGAAAGACGTGCTGGACGCCATGCACCACGATTCCGGGATCACGCTCAGCGCCCTGCGCGTGGACGGCGGCGCGGCCCGTAACGACCTGCTGATGCAGATCCAGGCGGATGTGCTCGGCGTGCCGGTCCAACGTCCGGCCATCACCGAAACGACCGCGTTGGGAGCGGCGTACCTGGCCGGGCTGGCCGCCGGATTCTGGCCGGATGCCGACACCCTGGCCGCGCAGTGGACCATCGAGCGCACCTTCGAGCCGCGCATGTCCGAATCCGAGCGCAGCACCCTGATCGCCGGGTGGCAGCGGGCGGTCGAGCGGGCCAAAGGCTGGGAAACCGGAGCCTGAAAACGAGGTTGAGCGCGCTGCTGGTCGTGGACGTGATCAACTCGTGCGCCCACGAGTCCCGGCGCGCCACATCCACTACCGCAGAATCAGGCAGATGGTCCCGGCGCTGAGCGCGTTCATCACCGCCTACCGGGACTTGGGCGGGCTGGTCGCCCGATACCACCGGACATGCGGTACAATTCTATGGCATTCCGACGGAAGGGGCGCTGATCTTCGCCAAAAACAGCTACGATGCGTTTAGCTGTCCGGCTTTCGTCACAGAACTTGAGCAGCGGCAGCTACCCTACATCCCCGTCGCCGGGCTGTTCGGCGGTGGGGGTGTGCTTGCGACGATCTGCGGTGGATTTTCCAGGGGCATCCTCAAAAATCACCGACGACGAAGATCGCCAGACCCTTCAAAAATATTCGAAAGCGTACACGTGGCCGGTCATGTACGGAGCCACCCTCGACTCTGCCGCCGTTTTATCGGCCTTCGCGTCCAAAGCTGATGAGCGCCGCTGATTGTGTAGAAAGAGCTCCTGTGGTCGCCAAGCTGTTCGTAGGTGAAAAAGTCCGCCTCACCGCTTTTGAGCCGCGTGATCTGCCGGTCTTGACCGGGTGGTATCAAGACGCGGAATTCATGCGCCTGTTCGATGCCGAAGCAGCCCATCCCAAAACTGAGCGGCAGATCGCCGACGCCATCGAGAGCAAGCAAAAGTCGCCCACGGCATTCATTTTTGCCATCCGCCCGCTCGGCAGCGATAAGATGGTCGGCTATATCGAACTCGACGGGATCGTGTGGTCGCAGGGCATCGGGTGGGTGTCCATCGGGATCGGCGATCCGGCCATGCGGGGCAAGGGGATCGGCAGCGACGCGCTGCGGCTGCTGCTCAACTTTGCCTTTGGCGAGCTGAATCTGCGCCGCGTCCAATTGACGGTTTTTGCCTACAATGTCCCGGCCATGCGGCTGTACAAAAAGCTGGGCTTCCAGCGCGAGGGTCTTTTCCGCGAATTTTTGATGCGCGATGGGCAGGTGTACGATATGCTGCTGTATGCCCTGCTGCGGCGTGAGTGGAACGACGGCCATCCTCCCGGAGCGCCTAAGCTGCCTGCCGGTTGATCTGCCCCACCATTTTATACAGGAGTAATTTATGAAAAGACAGCGCACTCGCGACAAAGTCACCCGCCGGCAGTTTCTACTGGCGGGCCTGGTCGTCGGCACCGGCCTGGTCTTCCAGGGCTGCGGCCAGGATTCCTCGACCGTCCGCGGATCGCAGCCGTCCGGTACACCGACCCCCACCTTTCCGCCCCCAATCTATCCGGACCCCACGTTTCCCCTTGACGCGCGCGTCGAGGACCTGGTCCAACGCCTGACCCTCGAAGAGAAGGTCGCGCAGTTGGGGAGCAATGCCCCGGCCATCGACCGCCTGGGCGTGCCCCAGTACAACTGGTGGAACGAAGCGCTGCACGGCGTCGGGCGGGCGGGCCTGGCGACCGTTTTTCCGCAGGCCATCGGGATGGCCAGCACCTGGAATGCCGACTTGATCCAGCAGGTGGCCGAGACGATCTCGGATGAGGGGCGCGCCAAACATCACGAGGCCGAGCGGGATGGGATACGCGACCTGTATACCGGACTCACCTTCTGGAGTCCCAATATCAACATTTTCCGCGATCCGCGCTGGGGGCGTGGTCAGGAGACCTACGGCGAAGACCCGTACCTGACCGCCCGGCTGGGGGTTCGTTTCGTCCAGGGGCTGCAAGGGGACGATCCCAATTACCTGAAAACGGTGGCGACTCCGAAGCATTTTGCCGTGCACAGCGGCCCAGAGAAAAGCCGCCATTACTTCGACGCCGTAGTCTCCCAGCGCGATCTGCGAATGACCTACCTGCCCGCCTTCAGGGCGTGCATCGTGGAAGGCCAGGCTTACTCCATCATGGGAGCCTACAACCGCGTCAACGGCGAGGCGTGCTGTGCCAGCCCGACGCTGCTCCAGAAGATTCTGCGCGAGGAGTGGGGCTTCGAAGGGTACGTCGTCTCGGACTGCGGGGCCATTTCCGACATCTACGAAAACCACCGGCTGGTGAAAAGCGAGGCGGAGGCCGCCGCACTGGCGGTCAAGACCGGCTGCGACCTGGAATGCTGCGGCACCTACAATATCCCCTGTGATTTCGGAGGGTTGAGAGAGGCGGCGGAGCACGGGCTGTTGTCCGAAGACGACATCAACCGGGCGGTCAAACGCCTGTTCATGGCGCGCTTCCGGTTGGGGATGTTCGACCCGCCGGAGCGTGTGCCCTACACGCAGATTCCCGCCAGCGTCGTCGATTCAGCGGAACACCGCGCCCTGGCGTTGGAAGTCGCCCAGCAGTCGCTGGTCCTGCTCAAGAACCAGGATGGCTTCCTGCCGCTCGACAAAACGACGCTCAAGGCCATCGCGGTGATCGGTCCCAACGCCGACGAGACCCAGGTGCTGTTGGGCAATTACATGGGCACGCCCGCCTCGCCGGTGTCCGTCCTGGAGGGCATTCGCGCGGAGGTGCTGCCGGACGTCGAAGTGAACTTCGCCCGGGGCTGCCAGATCGTGGGCGGCTCCGACGATGGTTTTGCCGAAGCCGTCGAGGCGGCTAAAAAATCGCAGGTGGCTATTATGGTGATGGGGCTTTCGCAGCAGTTGGAAGGCGAAGCCGGCCAGCAGGAAGGGAATCCGCGCGGGGTGACCAGCCTGGGCGACCGTAACTCGCTCGACCTGCCGCCGATCCAGCAGGATCTGCTCCAGGCGATCTACGATACGGGCACGCCGATGATCCTGGTGCTGCTGAACGGCAGCATGGTCTCCGTCAACTGGGCGGAGGAAAATGTCCCCGCCATTCTGGAGGCCTGGTATCCGGGCCAGGCGGGCGGGACCGCCGTGGCTAACGCTCTCTTTGGCCAGTACAATCCGGGTGGGCGTCTGCCCGTCACCTTCTACCGCTCGCGCTCGGACCTGCCTGCTTTCGAAGAGTACAGCATGGAGAACCGCACCTACCGGTACTTCACCGGCGATCCGCTGTATGCCTTTGGGTTCGGCCTGAGCTACACCAGCTTTGCCTACCGGAATCTGCACATCACGCCGGAAGAGGTGCCATCCGGAGAGCCGGTCGCCGTGCAGGTGGAGGTCGAAAACACCGGGCCGCGGGCGGGCGACGACGTCGTGCAGCTCTACGTGCAGGACGTCGAGGCGTCGCTGCCGGTACCGCAGCTTCAACTGCAAGGCTTCACGCGGATTCGCCTGGAGCCGGGCGAAAAGCGCACCGTGGAGTTCACGCTCCGCCCTGAGCAGTTGTCGTTTGCCGACGAGCAAGGCCAGTGGGTGTTGGAACCCGGCGACTTCAAGGTGTGGGTGGGCGGTCAGCAGCCCCATCTGAAAGCCGACGCGCAGCCCGCCAACGTGACCGGGGGCCAGTTTACGATCCGGGCCTAAGTACAAGTTGATCCAGGTTTTTTCGTAGGGGTAGGGCTTGCCCTACCCTCCCGAATTTTAAGGGAAAACTGTTGGCATACGCTGAAATTTACCTCACCCCCGACCCCCTCTCCACCCGGTGGCGAGGGGGAGTGGCACGGCGGAAGCGTTTCTGGTAGGGGCGCTGCTTGCCGCGCCCGGCTTTGATAAAATGAAAATTGTTCCTCAAAAATCCCGGTGTTCAATGCCTCCCCGCCCTTGAACATGGTGCAGGAGGGGAACAATCGCCAGAAAGTGTAAAGAACGCAGGAGGCATCATGTACCCTCGCAAGCCAGTCAGCAAAACGATGGTGCAGGCCTATACGGAGCGCAGCCAGACGGGACCGTGTTTCATCTGCGAGATGATCGCGCGCAACCCCGCCTACGATCTCGATCACATCATCTATGAGGATGAGGTCGCGTTCGTGTTCCTCAATAAGTATCCGACGCTGCTGGGCTATACCCTGGTCGCGCCGCGCCGTCACCTGGAACACGTGACGGGCAGTTTTACACCGGACGAGTACCTCGCCCTCCAGCGCGTGATCTACCGCGTGGGCGAGGCCGTCCGCCGCAGCGTGCCCACCGAGCGCCTGTACGTGCTGTCGCTGGGCAGCCAGCAGGGCAACCGCCACGTCCACTGGCACATCGCGCCCCTGCCGCCCGGCGTGCCGTACCGCGATCAGCAGTTTCAGGCGTTGATGTGGGAGCATTCCGGCGGTATTCTCGACCTTCCGCCGGACGACATGCGCGCCCTGGCGCAGCGTATCTGCCACGAAATGGACAATTTGCCCGATGACCTCTGATCTTCACTTCCCGCCGCTGGCCGAGCCGTATGCCACGGCCCTGCACGCCGCTGTCGAGTTCATCCTGAGCCGCTTCGACGTGCTGGGCATCGTCGCCAGCGGCACGATCCTGCGCGGCAATCCTGGCCCGACCAGCGACCTGGATATGTACGTGATCCACGCTCGCCCGCAGCGCCAGCGCGTGCAGCGGTGGTTCAACGGCGTCCCGGCGGAGATTTTCGTCAACCCGCCCAGCCAGATCGCCCGCTACTTCGCGGAAGAAGGGCGCGAAGGGCGTCCCATCACCGCCCACATGCTGGCGACCGGGACCGTGATCCTGGATCGCGATCCGGCAGTGGAACAGGTGCGCGCCCAGGCGCGGGAATGGCTGCCCAGGCCGCCCGATCCGGCCCCCGATACGCTGCGCATGATGCGCTACATGATCGGCGCACAGGTCGAAGATGGGCTGGATATGGCCGCCTCCGATCCGCCGAGCGCCGTCATGATCCTCAGCAGTGCCGTGCACGAGCTGCTGCGCTACGCTTTCCTGGCCGCTAACCGCCCCATCCCGCGCGACAAAGATCTGCTGGCGGCGGCGGGCGAACTCGATCCGGAGTTGGGACGGCTGGCGCGGGACTTTTACAGCGCGGCGGACATCACCGACCGGATCGCGCTGGCCGGGCTGATCGCGGATCGCACCATCCAGACGCGCGGCTTTTTCGAGTGGGAATCCACCCCGGAGGACGTATGACCGATCCCGTCGTGCTCGAAGGCTTTGTCTCGGTACAGGCGGCGCTGCAATCCGGCAGCCGCGCGCTGCACGCCATCTATATCCGCCGCGACAAGTGGGACAGCGAAGCAGCCTGGCTGGAAAATCAGGCCAAGGCGGCCAGCATCCCCTTGCAGCGCGTCGAGACGGCGGTGATCGACCAACACGCAGGCGGCAGCACGCACGGCGGCGTCGTCGCGCTGGCCGGACCGCGCCAGTTTGCCGATCTGGCGCAGATCGGAGTGGATCGCCCGGCGCCGTTCGTGGTCATGATCGACGGCGTGGAGGACCCGTTCAACTTCGGGCAGGCGGTACGCGCGCTGTATGCCGCCGGGGCGGATGGGCTGATCGTCCGGCCCCGCAACTGGCTGTCGGCGGCCAGCGTGGTCGCACGAGCCTCGGCGGGTGCCACCGAACGCATCCCGACGGCCATCGCCGAAACGGCCCGCGACGCCGCGGACTTCTTCAAGGGGCGCGGGCTGCGGATCGCCTGTGCCACGCTGGACAAGGCGATCCCACTGTACGACGCCGATCTGACCGTCCCGCTGTTCATGGTGATCGGCGGCGAAAAGCGCGGCATCACCCGCTCGTTTCTCGAAAGCGCGGATCTGCGGCTGGCGATCCCCTACGGGCGGGACTTCGCCCCGTCGTTAGGCACGGCGACCGCCGCGGCGGTGATCGGTTTCGAGGTCATGCGCCAGCGCCGCCCGTGAATATTTTCTTGTTGTCCGAGGAGAGTTTGACCTGATGTCCAATCCCGTGATCGACTGTTTGATGAATCACCGCTCGATTCGCAAGTTCAAGGATCAGCCCATCGCGCCCGAAACCGTGGACACGCTGCTGCACGCGGCCACGCGCGCGGCGACAGCGGGCGGCTTGCAGCACTATTCGCTGGTCGTGGTCGATGATCCGGCCATCAAGCTCGCGCTGGACGACGAGGGTGAGCCGGAATCGTTCGTCTCGACCGCCCCCATGATCGTCGTGTCGCTGGTGGACGAGTTCCGCTTCAAACGCTGGGTCGAACTCAACGACGCCCCGTTTTACTTCAACCACATCACCAACCTGCTGATCGCCTTCTGGGACGCGGTCATCGCCCTGCACAACCTCGTGATCGCGGCGGAAAGCCTGGGGTTGGGCACGGTCTACGTCGGGACGGTGATCTCGGTCGATACACAAAAAGTGCTGGGGACGCCGCAGTACGTCTTCCCGGCGGGGATGGTCTGTCTGGGCTACCCGGATGAGCAGCCCGCCCCACGTCCCCGCCTGCCGCTGGACGCGGTGGTGCATCGCAACCGCTACCACTGCCCCACCGACGACGAAATCCGCGCCGCCCATGCTGCGCGCGATCACAGTTGGTTCGAGCGATCCGAAGAATGGCGTAATCAGTGGATCGCCCAGGGTATTCACAACCGGGCCCAGCAGGTCACGCTGGGGCACTATACCCAGGAATTTTTGACGCACGACAGCCAGGGCGTGCTGCACAACCTGAATACGGCGGATTTTAAGCTATCTGAGGAATAACTATCTTGCATGGATAGCTTAGAAAGTTGTTGACAGGACTCTCAACCCATACTACAATTTTCCTTGTAGTGGAGCAGGTTGTTTGCAGTACCGGCACGAAAACAACTCACCCGGTGGCGCACGGCCAATAACACCGGGTGTATTGTTGGGCCTTATCAGCAACACCCGCCCGCCGCTCTATTTTTCTTCAGTGGGCAAGAAGGAGTACTTCAAAATGCCTGAACGTCTGACCGGCGTCGTCAAGTGGTTCAACTCGCAGAAGGGCTACGGCTTTATCGAGCGTCAAGGTGGCCCAGATGTCTTCGTACACTACAGTGCTGTCGTCGGCCAGGGCTACCGCAACCTGGACGAGGGCGAACAAGTAGAATTTTCGATCACCGATGGTCCGAAAGGGCCGCAGGCCAGTGAAGTTGTCCGCCTGGGTCGCAAATAAACCGCTCCCTAGTACACTTTCTCGCAGCAATTCATGCCCGGTGGCCGTCTGACCACCGGGCAATTTATTTCTGGCTAGGCTTTGACGAGCGCCACCGCCAGGCCGTCCCCCACCGGGATGATCGTGCTGAACAGGCGCGGATGGGTGGCCATCGTCTCCAACATCTGCCGCGTGCCGATCACCTTCTCGTCCGGCACCGGGCTGATCAACTCGCCGCGCCGGAAGGCGTTATGACCGGCGATCAACCCACCGGGCCGCACGTGGCTGATCGCCCATTCCAGGTACGCCGGGTAACTTTCTTTGTCGGCGTCGATGAACACCATATCGAACGGCGCGATCCCGTTCATCGCGGCCAGGGTGCGGCGCGCATCGCCGGGGATCACTTCGACGCGATCCGCCACCCCGGCCAGCGCGAAGTTGCGGCGGGCGATCTCGGCGCGATCCGGCTCGAATTCCAGGGTGGTCAACCGGCCCTCCGGCGGCAGCGCCCGCGCCAGCCAGATGCCGCTGTAGCCTGCCAGCGTGCCGATCTCCAGAATCCGGCGCGCGCCGACCAGGGTGACCAGCAGTTGCAGGATGCGTCCGTCTTCGGGGTGAATTTGAATTTCCGGCAGCCCGGCGGAGCGGGCCTGCTCGCGCACGGTGCGCAGAACGTCATCTTCGGGGGCAAAGTGCTCCCGCACATAGCCGACCAACCCGCGCTGGAGGTGCGGCTCAAGGATTTCGTATTCGAGGTCAGGCATCAGAATTCCTTTCTATTTCGAGAGCGAAGGCGCGTTGGATATTCTGATTCTAGAGCAAGCTCCTCCTGACCGGCTAACTGATCCACACCCGGTTGTGCGTATCCCACTCGCGGTGGCGGTAGGTCACTTTGCAATCGCGGCAGATCAGGGCACTTTCGACCTGGCCAGTCTCTTTCCAACGCCAGCGGACGCGGCTCATGTGGAACCGGCAGGTTGGACGGTAGCAGACCGGGCAGTAATCTCCCTCGTTTAACGACGCATCCCCATACTGGCGTTTTTCCGCTTCATTTTCCTGGCAGATATGACAATAGGCGACCGGCATTACATAATCCTTATCATTACATCATAACCCGGGTTACTTCCCATGCGGACGCCAATTATAGCGTGTCGAGCGAGGCTGCGACAGGGGCGCGTGGGATACGTGCAACGCGCTTGCCTCGGACTGCATCTATCCGGTAGTATTTGGATCTGTTGAGAGAAATCGAAGGAAGCATCATGACCCCACCTGTTTCCACCCGCCAGGCCAAGACCGAGATCGATCCGCGCTGGATTATCCTGGGCGCCATCCTGGTGATCGTGCTGGCCCTGGTGATCATCTTCGCCACCCGCGACAAGTCCGGCGAGACTCAGCAAGTGGTCGAAAATCCGGCCATCGAAATCAACCGCGCCGCCATCGACTTCACCCTGGTCGGGCTGGACGGCAATCCCATCGCCCTGGCGGATCTCCGAGGAAAATATGTGCTGGTGAATTTCTGGGCGACGTGGTGCCCCCCCTGCCAGCGCGAGATGCCCGACCTCCAGGCGTACTACCAGAAGTATCAAAACCGCAACTTCGTGCTGCTGTCGGTCGATGTCGAAGAAGAGGCCGCGAAGGTCGCAGCCTTCATCCAGGAGAACAACTTCAGTTTTCCGGTGGTGCTGGATGCGGATGGCCAGGTCTCGATCCAGTATGGGGCCGAGGCGCTGCCCAGTTCGTTCCTGATCGGGCCGGATGGCACGCTGCTCAAACGCTGGCAGGCGGGCGTGCTCGCCCCGGAAGTCATGGAGCGCGACATCACGCCGCTGCTGCCCTTCTGAGCGCGGCGTTAGGCGATGATCTTCTCACATTGCAGCCATTCCGGATCGCGATGATAGCCCAGCCGGGTGAAGAGGGCCTGCATCGGGGCGTTGGCCGCGCCGGTGCAGGACTTGAGCAGGTCGCAGCCGTGCTCGCGAGCGTAGCCAATCGCCCGTAACTGCATCGCCAAGCCGAGGCCGCGCTGCCGGTAGGCGGGCCGGACGCCCATCAACCCGCCTTGCAGCACGCGGCTGCCCGGCTCCTGGCCCATCTCTTTCAGCCCGATGTAGTCCTCCCCACACCGCGCGACGAAGTAGGCGTCATGCGGCGTGGTCGGATCGTTGAAGCCCCACTGCCAATCCTCGAAACCCATCAGCAGCATTTCACCTTCCTCGCGGGGGAGGTCCTGCTCCAGCGCGTGGTACAGGTCATAGAGCTTCCAGTCGCGATCCGGATCGTCACGGAGGGCGCTCGCGGTCGTGATCGTGATCCCCTGGGCGCGCAGCCGATCCTCCAGCCCGGCGTAGGGCGCGACGTCGAACGCCGTCACGTCCAGGTGCACCGGGGTTTCGCGCCAGATCTCATGAAAGCCCCGCCGCGCCAGAAAGGGGAAGCCTTGCGGCAGGTTTTCAAAAGCGTCAGCGCGCAGCACCCGCGGATCGAACGGCTGCAATCCGTCCATCAGCCGGTCGTACAGCGCCGCGCCGATGCCCTGGCGCTGGAATTCCGGCAGCACTTCGACGGCGATGTAGAACTTCTGCGGGTGATAGTCGGAGATGTCCTGCCCGTAGGAGGCAAACCCCACGACGTGCTCATCTTCCAGCGCGACCCAGCGGTGATAGCGGCACTTGGGGTTACGGTGCCGGTCGGCGTCGGCCCACGCCTCCGCCGTCAGCGGTCGTTCCGGCCAGACGATCTGCTGGCGGCGGTGAATCTCGACCAGCGCCGGGTAATCATGCGGCGAAAAATCACGAATGTGCATCGATCATTACTCTCTCCTCAAGATTCGCTCTGCCAGTTATACGGCGCGAACGAACCAGGAGATCACCCCGCCCGCAGCACGAGCCTGCCCCACACCGGCAGGTGATCGGACGTGCCGGAGTCCGGCCAGACTTTGGCGTCCAGCGCGGCGAAATCGGGGCTGTACCAGACGTAGTCGATGCGGAAGACGGGGAACGGCGTGGCCGGATGGGTCAGGCCCAGGCCCCAGCCGCGCGCGCCAAACGCCTCGTCCAGCGCGCCGTCCAACAGGGCATACTGGCGGCTGCGCGGGCTGGCGTTGCAGTCACACAGCAGCAGCACCGGCAGCGTTTCGGCCTGAATGTGGTCCAACGTGCGCTCGATATACGGGTGCAGCGGGCTGTCGTCGTAGGTGTACAGCACCTCGCGCAGGGGAATATCGAAGCGCCCGGCCAGCGGTGACAGCGGGTGCACCACGTAGACGACGACCGGGTGCCCGTCCACGTCCACGACCGCGCGCAAAGAGCGCCCCTCTTCCAGGCCGAGGTCGTCGAAGCGAGAGTCGAGGATCGGGAACCGGCTGAGCAGCGCGACGCCGTCACGCGGGGCGACATTGACGGCCTGATACGGATACTGGTCGGACAATTCCGTTTCGAGCCGGGGCGCCAGCCGGGATCGCACTTCTTGCAGCCCGACCAGATCGGCCTCCAGGTCGCGCAGGACCGTGATGGTATCTTCGGGATCGACGGTGAACCCCAGCACGTTGTAGGTCACCGCCGTGAATTCGATCCCCAAGGTATCCGGAGACGACTTAGGCAGCCAGGCCGGGGCATACCACCAAACGAACGCCACCACCCCCGGCGCGAGCCACAGCAGCAGCCTGGGCGAGCCGCGCAGCGTGAACGCCAGCGCAAACACCAGCACGCTGATCAGGATGAACCACGGCGCGATCTGGTTCAGGACCGCCATCGGCGGCACGCAGGCCGGGCAGAACAGGTTGACGATCAGAAACAGGTTGATCGCCGCGCCCCACACCAGGGCGAGCACGCCCAGCACCCACTTCTGCCCGCGCCAGAGCGTCGCCAGCATGGTGTTCTACGGTTTCGGCCCCAGGATCGTGCCCGGCGCAATGATCGTGTGCGGTACGAGATCGGGCGTCGCGACCAGGTCGTACACCATCGCCCCGGTGACGCGCACCGGCACGATCTCCCCGGTCGGCAGTTCGCCCTCGATCAGCACGTAGCCGTCGATCTCCGGCGCATCGCGGTACGAGCGGGCCAGGCTGATGGTCTCGCCGGTCGGATCGCCGTCCTCGTCCACGGCTTCGGCCTGCCCTTCGACCAGCACGTCGAGCGTCTGGCCGACCAGGGCTTGATTGCGCGCCAGGCTGATCGGCTGCTGGAGGCTCATCAGCCGGTCGCGGCGTTCCTCCATCACTGCCGGATCGACCAGTCCCGGCAGCTCGGCGGACGGCGTGCCCGGCTCGAAGCTGTAGGTGAAGCAGCCTACCCGGTCGAACTGCATTTCCTGCACGAAGCTGAGCAGCGTTTCGAATTCCTCGTCCGTCTCGCCGGGATAGCCGACGATGAACGTGGTCCGGATCGCCAGATTCGGGATCGCGGCGCGCATTTTGGCGACGGTGCGGTGCACCCAATCCACGTTGGCCGGGCGGCGCATCCGTTGCAGCGTGCGGTGATCGGCGTGTTGCAGCGGCATGTCGAGATAGGGCACGACCTGGCGGTGCGTCGCCATGAACTCGATCAGGCGGTCGGTCACGTAGCCGGGATAGGCGTACATCAGCCGAATCCAGGGCACGTCCGGCACGGCGGCGGTGAGCTGTTCCAGCAGCGCCGCCAGCCCATCCCGCATCCCCAGATCGTGGCCGTAATCGGTGGTGTCCTGGGCGATCAGGATCAATTCCTGCACGCCCTGGTCGCGCAGCTCGCGCGCTTCGGCCAGGATGCGCTCGACCGGGCGGCTGACGGCAGTCCCTTTGATAGCGGGAATCGCGCAGAAGGCACACGGACGGCGGCAGCCATCCGCGATCTTGAGGTAGGCGCTCGGTCCCTGGACGGCGACCCGGCTCACGCCGCGCTCGTCGGTCCCGACGGTCACCGCATCGCCCGGCAGGTGGTAGATCGGCGCCGGGTGCTTGCGCGCGCGCAGTTGCCGCACCAGGTCCACAATGTCCATCCAGCGCCGCGTCCCGATCACGCCGTCCAACTGCGGAATCTGGCGCGGGAGATCCTGGCCATAACGCTGCGACAGGCAGCCCGCCGCGATCAGGTATTGGTCCGGCGTTTTTTGCGCGGCCAGCTCGCGCAGGGCGTTGATGCTCTCCTGGCGGGCGGATTCGATGAAGCCGCAGGTGTTGACGATCAGCACTTCGGCGCGTTCGGCCTGCTCCGTGCCGCGCAGCCCGGCCTCGTCCAGCAGGGCGGCCATCGACTCGGAATCGACGGTGTTTTTCGCGCAGCCGAGGCTGAGCAGGAAATAGGTGTTTTTGCGTTTGGGCATTCGCAGCGATCCCGTTGATTTTCCGATTTTTTATAACGCGCGTCAATTTTATCACACCGGACGCCCGCTGATAATGGCTATCCTCAACGGCTGATCTGGATGATAATAGGCCCTCATTGGACCGAACGCACTTCACCCGAGGATACCTTATGCAGCACCAGACCGGAAAATTCACCGGCCTCTCGAATACGACCATCTTCACCCAGCAGTGGTTACCCGATCAGCCGCCCCGCGCCGCCGTGATCCTGTCCCACGGGATCGGCGAGCACAGCGGGCGTTATGCGCACGCGGCGGCCTATTTTACGCAACAGGGCTATGCCGTGTACGCCCTGGATCACCGGGGGCACGGGCAGTCCGCAGGCCCGCGCGTGCACGTCGAGCACTTCAGCGACTTCGTGGACGATCTCAACACCTATTTCGAGTTCGTTCGCGCATCTCATCCCAAGCTGCCCATCTTCGTGTACGGCCACAGCATGGGATCGCTGATCAGCCTGCTGTTCGCGTTCCGCCGCCAGGATGAGCTGGCCGGGCTGATCACCACCGGTACCGCGCTGAAAATCGTGGGCGCCAACGCGGCCACCGTCGCCGCGACCAAGAGCGTGGCCCGCGTGCTGCCGCACGTCCGCCTGATGCCGCTCGATCCGGTCGGGATCAGCCGCGACCAGTCGGTCGTGCAGGGCTACCGGGACGATCCGCTGGTCTTTCACGGCAAAATCACGATGCAACTGCTGGCCGAGATGTCCCGCGCCTCGGCGGACTGCGTGCGGCAGATGCCCACCCTGCGCCTGCCCTACCTGGCCCTGCACGGCAGCGCCGATCCGCTGTGTTCGCCGGACGCCGCCGACATCATCCGCGCGCAGTGTGCGTCGCCGGACAAAACCGTCAAGGTGTACGACGGGCTGTACCACGAAATCCACAACGAGGCCGAACAGGGTGACGTGTTCAGCGACATCACGCGCTGGATCGACGCTCATCTCAGCCTCAGATAGGCCTTTATGCCCGTTGATTTTTCACCCGGCCTCACCCCCTGACCCCCTCTCCAACCGAGTTGGAGAGGGGGAAGTTAGCTCCCCTTCTTCCCTCGCTGGCTTGGCCGGAGAGGGGAGAAGGGGCCGGGGGATGAGAGGTGAGGCCCAACGAGCATAAGGCCCCAGATAAACGGAGAACACCGTTGCTCAAGCGAATCGCCAAGCTCGTCCTGCTCGTAGTCGTCGCCCTGCTGCCGATCGTGGTCATTCCCCAGTTTTACGATCCGCTGGCGCTGCGCTACACCGACGACGTGTACCAGATGGTCACGAAATTCGAGTGCGCCAACACGGACTGTACGCGCCTGCGCCTGCCGGAAGGAACGATCCATTTCAAGCACGGCTGGACGGCGACCACCCTGGCCGATGGCAGCCGCCAGGTGCCCGACGACGGGCCGGACTGCCAGGTGCACATCGCGCTGATCGGCGATTCGTTCACCTGGGGGCCTAACGTCAGCGACGGCGACACCTGGGCCAACCGGCTGGCGCAGCAGTTCCCGGCGGCGTGTTTCTACAACTATGGCGGCTGGGGCTACAACGCCGAACAGGCCGCCCTGACGCTGGCCGAGCAGATCCCGGCCAACATGGATTACGTGATCTACTTCGTGTTCCAGAATGACGATATGGGCATGTACAGCCTGCACGACCTGGGATCGAGTCCCCCGCGCCTCATCGTGGTCCGCTACGCGCAGTTGATCGCCTGGCGGCTGGGCTGGTGGTCGGGAGGGGCCGGGTGGGCGCGCGACAAGCCCCGCGACGCGGAGCGTTTCGCCGCCGCGATCCATCAGATCGGGAGCGATCCGCGCGTGCGCTTCGTGGGCTTCGAGAGCGAATTGCTGGTGCACACCGTGCGGCAGATGGACTATGACGTGTGGGGCCTGTCGCTGCTGTCCGAAGACGAGCGGATCTCGCCCATCGACGATCATCCCAACCCCGCCGGACACCGCCACCTGGCCCACGACCTGGGGCCGTTGATCGAGAAGTTGATCGAGGCCGGGCCTGCCGGATCAGGGGGCTAGATTCGCGGTACTTTACCTCACCCCCCGACCCCCTCTCCACGCGGTGGCGAGGGGGGGCAGCGCAGCGGAAACGTCGATGTAGGGGCAATTCATGAATTGCCCCTACAAAAAACGGTTCGCCAACAGTACCGCTTGCCTGGGGAGGGGCTGGGGTTTAGATTTCAAGGCAAGGGTCGGGCGCTACCCTGTTCTTGCGCCCTAAAACTCCGATCTTGATGCCCGGATCAGGGGGCTAAAGACTCTGCCGCCTCGCGGAGCAGCCGGTCCGGAAAAGCATTAGCGCGGGCCTCGTCAAGACGGTAGGGAAGCTGGTAGTGCCGGACCAGCGAGGCGAACAGCTCGCCGTGGGGGCAGGCCATCGCCCGCCGCCCGATCAGGCGCGCGTAGGCGTCGGGCAGGCTCATCTCCTGGTATTCGATCAGATAGGCTAACGTGAAGGTCACCGACCGGCTCACCCCGCCCACGCAGTGCACCAGGACCTTATGCCCGGCCCGGCGCTGCGCGTCGATGAAGGCTGTGCCCCGGCGCAGGTGATCCCCGGCGACCGGCTCTCCATCGAAGATCGGCAGGTCCAGCAGCGTGAAATCCCCCGGCCACTGCTCGTCGCCGCGCCCGTCGAGATCGTCCAGGCGCAGCACGGCCTGAATCCCCAGCGCGCGGGTCGCGGGGAGATCTCCCAGCGCCGCCAGACTGCACACGTAGAGATCGTGCAGCACCGGGCTAGGCGTGCTGCTTGCTTCGGATAACAGGTCGAAGAAAAAAGCGCGGCGGTGAAGCTGGCTCTTCGCATACGGCAGGCGGCAGTGCTGGATCAGCGCGAACATCAGATCGGGATCGAAATTGAGCGGGGGGAAGCGGTCGATCAAAAAAACGTAAGCGTTGGCGAACGTCATGCCCCGGTACTGCACCAGGTAGCCCAGCACCAGCAGCAGCGCCTGGCGGCTGCTGGGCGGGCAGTACACCGCCACCCCTTCGCCCGCCCGCACCCCGTCGTCGAGCGCCGCCAGCAGATGAGCCAGATCGACGGCCTCCAACGGCTGCGAGTCTCTGACCGGGGCGCTGATCGGGCGGATCGACTCCGGCCAGGGCCGGGCGGCCAGATCGTCAGGACGCAGCCCGATCACCCGCCGGATGCCCGCGGCCTCCAACGCCGCGCGATCCTGATCGGGGCTGCCATCCTCGACGACGTAAACCCGGTGATAGAGGTGGCGCAGCATCGCAGCGTTAGACCATCGCCTCCAGCGCCGCCCGCCGGTCCGCAAAGGCCGGATCGCCCGCCAGCACGGCACACTCCGCCAGTTCCCGGCGCTGCTGCAAGAGCGCAAAGGCAAACGCCATGCAGGTAACTTCGCCGCAGGCTTTACAGTTGGTTTGGGGCAGCAGCGTCCAGACGTCCAGGGGGCGCGGCACGCGGCGGGCTGCTGTTGCGGCGACCAGTTCCGCGCGGTGCTCCCAGGTGGCGTTGATGGCCTCTACCAGGGCCGCCAGGAGCTGCAAGCCCTCTTCATGATCCAGCACCTGCGTGATGAAGACCTGGTCGGGATACAGTGTGAGGAAGCCCCGCTCGCGGCGGAAGGTGACCGTGTGCGTGCCGGGGTTGTACGCGATGGTATTCGGCAGCGTCGCCAGGTAGGGCAGCACCTCGTCCAGCGGGCGCGAGGGCTTCCCTACCACGATGATTTTGCCGGGTTCCGCCAGGCAGGGCAGCGTGCGGATCAGCGCAATCGCATCCAGGAACATGGTGTTTAGATCACAAAATCGCCGTTCTCGTACAGGAGTTGACCATCGACCGTGATCCGGCCCCCGGTGCGCATCTCGCAGATCATGTCCCAATGCACCAGCGAGCGGTTGACGCTGCCGGTTTCGCCGTAGCCTTGCCCGGCAGCCAGGTGGATCGTACCGCCGATCTTCTCGTCGAACAGGATCGTGCCGGTGAATTCCTGAATATCCCGGTTGGTCCCGATCGCGAACTCGCCCAACCGGCGCGATCCGGCGTCGGTGTCCAGCGTCGAGTTGAGGAACCCTTCGTTGGTCTCGGACGTGGCCTTGACGATCAGGCCGTCGCGGAATTCGAGCCGGACGCCTTTGACTTCGTTGCCCAGGTAGTAGGCGGGATAGGTGAAGCGCACCCAGCCGTTGGCGCTGTCCTCGACCGGCCCGGTGAAGATCTCGCCATCCGGCATATTTTCCTTGCCCCCGGCGTTCTTGAAAACGCGCCCGTCAATCGACAGCTTCAGATCGATGTTCTCGCCCTCGACGCGCACCTGCTTTTTGCCCTTCAGCCAGGCGATCAGCCGCTCGTGCGAGGCGTAGACGTCTTTCCAGGCCGCGACCGGATCGTCCAGGTTGGCTTTGCAGGCATTGAACAGGAAATCTTCGTATTGCAGCAGGGACATCCCGGCGCTTTGCGCGTAGCCAAAGGTGGGAAACTGGGTCGTGCAGCGGCGCAGCTCTTGGGCCGCTTCGCGCCGCATCTGAATGGCAATCAGGGAGCTGTGGGCGTTGGCACGGGCGCGCTGCTGGTCGAGCGGATAGCGCGATCGATCCCGCATATCTTCGGACGCTTCGATGCGGATGACGACCTCGGCCTCGTCGTACATCAGCTTGAGCATCGGGTTGATATAGCCCAACTGATCCAGGTTCGCGGTCGCGCCCAACGCCACCGGGTCTTCCTGGCTCATGTGAATGTAAACCGAGGGCAAGCCGCCCGCCCGCAGCGCCTCGGCGTAGAGCGCCTGGCACAGCGGCTCACCGGCAGGGCTGGTGCTGCGAATCAACACACGCTCGCCGGGCTTGACCGCGGTCGAATAATTGATGAGGGTATAAGCCATTTTTTGAATACGGGTATCCATCAAAGAGTTTCCTTCCCATGTTGAAGCAAGGGTCCAAAAATTTGGCGGGATTGTAACACCGGATCACAAAAGCTGCCTGCGGATTCGTTCGGCCACGAACGTCAGCAGCCCGGTCCAGGCCGGTCCAGCCTGCGCCAAAAAGCGGTCGCGCTGCGGTGCCCGCAGGGTCGAAAGCGTGCGACCGACGCGCACCAGCAGGCGCAAGGCCCCCAGCACCTCCCAAAAGGCGCTGTCCTCGACCGGCCCTGCTGCGGTGATGTAGGATTCGAGAAACTGGGTGCTGAGGGCGCTGCCGTGCGATCCGAGTACGGCGCTGGCATAGCCTACGTCGAAGCGCGGATCGGCGACCACCGCCTGATCCCAGCCCAACACGGTTTTTACGAGGACCCCCTCGGCGATCACGTTCTGGAGGGTATAGTCGCCGTGAATGAGGACGTACGGCTGCTCTTGCACATACTCAAGCTGAGTCCACAGCCAACTGTGGATTTCCACCAACTGCCAGTTATCCAATTGGTGGACGATACCGCCCAGTTCTTCGAGGGCATAGCGCAGTGGGGTCACCGGGAGATCGGGCCGCTTGGGCCACTCCAACTGGTGCAGACGCGCCAGCGTAAACGCGAAGTCCGGGCCAATCCGCGCGAAGAACGCATGAGGATTGCCCGACTCGGTGCGCCCCTCGACCAGTTCGATCAGCAGCATCACGGAGTCGCTGTGACGGCTCCAGCCCATATAGTAGACGTCGGGCACGGGGAAATCACGCTCGCGGAGAGCTTGCATGGCGGCAAACGCCCGGTACGCCCAGATCTGCTGGCGCGAGGGGTAGCGCAGCAGTTGCACGTAGGGCGGGATGCGCCGCCCGTGCAGCGCAAACGCCATCCCCGAGTCGCTGTGTCCCGATGCGACCGGCATCGGCACCGCGGTGACCGAGCGTCCAAACGCCAGCCGCAGAATGTGGGCTAGATCGTCATCCGTGGGACGTCTGGCACTCATGCTCCGGCATCCTGGCCCACCGCCGGAAGTGCTCCTCCCTCGCGGGCCAGGAGGGCCTCGTCCAGCAGACCGAGCATCTCGTCCAGGCCGTCGATTGGCTCTGGCGCTTCCGACAGGAAACTCAAGCCGCTGTGCACCGTCTCCAGTACACTGCGCTCCGGTTCCTGCTTGATCACTGCCCGAATCTCCTTCAGAGCGTCTTCTTTCTGGCCCAACACCAGCTTCGCCTGGGCCAGGTCGCAGCGCCGCCAGGCATTCCGCGGATCGTCGTCCAGCGCCAGCAGGGCCTGCTCGACGACCTTCTCGAAGTAATGCCGGGCCTGCTTCATATTGCCCTCGTGGGTGTGGATCGAGGCCAGGTTGATGAGCGGATACGAGGAGTCAGGCGTCACCTGGTAGGCACGCTCGTAAGCGTCCAGCGCGGCATAGTACCGCTTCTGGCGGCGGTACAGCCCACCCAGCGTCCCGAAATACGATTCCCCATCTGCATCGGTGAGCCGGTGATCCTGGCCCAACGCTTCGATCAGCCGGGCTTCGGCCTGCCCCCAGTACAGGTCGCGTTCGGCCTGGTGACCATCGGTGTCCAGGCTGTCGCCCTTGCGGCGCAACGCCAGCCCCAGGGCCGCGATCCCCGGTGTGAAAGCTCTTTCGATGGCGAGCGCGTGCTCCAGGTGGTGGAGCGCCACGTCGATCTGTTTGCGCTGAATGTAGAGATAACCCAGCAGATAATTGGTAGCGTGATCGTCGGCATTGATCGCCAGCGCCGCTTGCAGCGTGCTCACCGCGGTGTCGATGTTGTGGGCACGCACCTGCTGTTCCGCCAGCAGTTGCAGCGACAGCACGCGGAACAGGTTGCGGGCCTGGACCTGGGTTTCCTCCAACCGTTGGGTCGTCTCCCGGACCAGGTCGTCCATCCGCCGCTGTAAGGCAGATTCCATCGTCTGCAAATCGGTCTTGCGCTTTTCCAGGTCCTCCCTGGAAGCCTGGACGAATTTCCTCGACTCCTGGATCGCTTCGCTCGCGCTGGCTTGCAGACTCTCGATCTGCTGCTGGATGTTGTTGCGGAACATCCAGCCCCCCACGACCAGCACGATCCCGATCAGCGCCGACGCCCCTTCCAAAAAACTCAGGATGCTGTCGGCGAACTGCGTGGCATCATTGGCCCGCGCCAGGATGTACTCGGCATCCACCGGCTTGATGTCCTCGTCCAGTTCGAGTTTCACCCGCCGCTGGTTCTGAAAAGATTGCAGCAGCGCGACCGTTGACATGATCACGGCCAGGATCACGAAGACGGTCTGGGTTTCTGAACTCCCCAAAAAAGCTTTCAGCCGCCGCCACACCGCTTGCATAAAACACCCTCCTGTTTCACCCGTTACCGTTAAGCATACGCGAGGTCCGGCATTCTGAAAAGCATTAGCTTCGATTTACGGCGTCAGGGCGTGGAACGTCGCCCAATCGTAGGCCAGCGTCAGCGGGCGGGCATCATCCGACAGTCCCAGGTCAGCCGCGGAGATCATGCCATCCGCCGAAAGCGAAAAAGTCAGGTCGCTGCCCACCAGATCGGCAGGCAGGATCAAGGTGTACTCGCTCCATCCGCCTGGTTGGGCCGTGAAGTAGCCGAGCCGCTGGACCACCTGCTCGCCGTTGATCTTGGTCCCCACCACCACTTTCACCCGGCGGGCCTGCTCGAAGGCCACCGCCCGGAACGTGACCGTATAGCTGCTGCCCGCGGGCAGGTTGGCATACAGCAGGGCCTCGTTCTGGCCCCCGGCCCAGCGCGCGATCTCGCCGCCGATATTCTCCGGCCCATACCAGCCGCTGCCGATGAAGCCTTCGTCGCCCGGCTCGCCAAATTCGATGGTGTAGGACCCCGGCGCCACCTGCGCGGGCTGCCGGGGCGGGCAGCCTTTGGGATGGGTGACCGCACGGTAAAGCACCGCATCGCGCTCGACTTCGACGAAACACAGGCTCGGCTGGCTGTTGAAGAACGCCAGCACTTCGAGCGTCTTGTCGAGGCTCAGCCAGTCCTGGTGCACCACCACGTACCCGATCGGCCATTCCTCAACATAGTGGTTGAGGTCTACCGCCGCCCGGCTGCCATCCAGGGGACGCGAGTCGGTCAGCCAGCCCAACAGCGCCGACTGCTCGTAGAAGAGGTGCTCGTCAATCGGAATCCGCGACAACAGGCCGCTCACCATGCGCTTTTCGTGTGTAATCCCGTAGGCCATTGCTTCGGGGTGCGATCCGATCCCGCGCCAGCCGGTGAAGGGTCCCGACGGCACGTCGAGCACCACGTAATCGTAATCGGGATAGTGCTCGCCGCGCATCATCGTATAGAACCGGTAGGGCCGCAGCGCCGGGATCGTGGGTAAGCGGCTGAGCGCCCCATAATCGATCAACAGCGCCAGCAGGCAGACCGCTGCCACCAGGCCGCGCCCGCGCACGCGCCGCAGCGCCGGATCGTAGCGATGGGCCAGGAACAGCACCAGCCCCGCCGTCGCCGGGGGCAGAAAACGGATCGGGGTGCGCATCTGGCCGCCGAACAGCTCATGGATGACGCGGAAGGGCAGCGGCACGCGGACTCCGGCGAGGCGCACGTCCGGTCCCAGCGCCAGGATCAGGGCGGGCAGCGCCGCCAGCAGCCAGAACCACGTTTCGTCGAGGCGAATCCGCCGTCCGCGCGCCGCGCGCCACGCCCCGAGGATCACGGTAGCCCAGGTCAGCCCGACCACCAGCAGTCCCAGCGTCTCGTCGTGCTCCAGGCCGACCTGCTGATCGCCGCCCAACCGGGGCACGAACAA
>CAYRWY010000040.1:0-21968 GCA_964427955.1 uncultured Anaerolineaceae bacterium | reverse complement strand
AGCATCAACAGCGTGACGGCGTTTTTGATCTGGCGGCGGCGCAGTGCATTGACGCCCGGGTCGGTGCTCGGACCTTCCCAGCCGCAGTTCCAACTGTTGTTGTCGTTGGCCCCATCGCGATTGCCTTCGCCGTTGGCGTCGTTGTGCTTGTCGTTGTAGGCCACCAGGTCGTACAGCGTGAACCCGTCGTGGCAGGTGATGAAGTTGACCGAGGCCGTCGGCCCGCGAAAAGCGTACAGGTCCGGCGATCCCTGGAGGCGCTGCGCGACGTCGCCCAGCATGTCCTCGTCGCCTTTGATGAAGCGGCGGATCGCGTCACGGTACTTGCCGTTCCATTCCGCCCAGCGCCCGTAGGCCGGGAACGATCCGACCTGGTACAGCCCGCCCGCGTCCCACGCCTCGGCGATCAGCTTGCACTTGGCGAGGATCGGATCGTGGGCCAGGGCTTCCAACAGCGGCGGATTGGGCAGCGGCGCGCCGTTCTGATCGCGCCCCAGGATCGCGGCGAGATCGAAGCGGAAGCCATCCACGTGGTATTCGGCGGCCCAGTAGCGCAGGCAGTCGAGCACCATATTCCGCACGACCGGATGGTTACAGTTGAGCGTGTTGCCGGTCCCGCTGAAGTTGAAGTAGTAGCCTTCTGGGGTCAGCATGTAGTAGATTTTGTTGTCCAGGCCCCGGAACGAGATGGTCGGGCCGTGTTCGTTGCCCTCGGCGGTGTGGTTGAACACCACGTCGAGGATCACCTCGATCCCGTTTTTGTGCAGTTCTTTGACCAGCGTCTTGAACTCGTCCACCTGCATTCCCAGGCGTCCGGTCGCGGCGTAGCCCGCCTTGGGGGCGAAGAATCCGACCGTGCTGTAGCCCCAGTAGTTCATCAGCAGCTCGCCCGTGATCGGGCTGGGCTTGCTGTTTTCGAACTCGTCGAATTCGTAGACCGGCAGCAGTTCGACGGCGTTGACGCCCAGTTCCTTGAGGTACGGAATCTTCTCCCGCATCCCGGCGAACGTGCCCGGATTCTTGACGCCCGACGACGCGTGGCGGGTGAAGCCGCGCACGTGCATCTCGTAGAAGACCAGGTCTTCGATGGGCGTTTCGAGCGGGCGGTCGTCCTGCCAGTCGAAATCGTCGTAGACCAGTCGTGCCCGGTGCTGGTAGCTGTCGTTCCAATCCGGCTGGACGCCCCAAACGTTCCGCCCGCTGATCGCCTTGGCGTAGGGGTCCATCAGGATTCTATTCTTGTCGAAGCGGTGCCCCTCTTCCGGGTCGAACGGCCCGTCCATCTTGAAGCCGTATTCGGTGGTCTCGTAGTCCAGGCCGAACACGATCATCGAAAAGACGTTGCCGATACGGAACTCGTCCGGGAAGGGGATTTCGGCGATGGGCTGGGCTTCGCCCTGCTCGAACAGCACCAGCGTGCACGACGTGGCGTGGCTGGAATAGATCGAGAAATTCACCCCGCCCGGCACGGTGCTCGCTCCAAAGGGGAGCGGCTTGCCGGGGCGGAGTTTGAATTCCCCGTGTTGGTGGGTTGGGTAGATGTCGATCCGCTGCACGGTGCTCATGCTCTGCCCGCTCTCTTATTCGCCGAACATCGCCAGCCCGTCATCGACGGTCGCTGCTACTTCGAAATAGTCCAGAAAGCCGGTCGCCGCGAGCATGTCCTGGATTTCGGGAATCAGCCCGGCCAGGATCACGTCACCCTCGTTCGCCTTGATCTGCCGGTAAATCAGCAGCATCATGCGCGCGCCCGCGCTGGACATGTAGGACAGGTCGGTCATGTTCAACAGGACCCGGCTGCCCGGCTGGATCAAGGGTAGAATTTGATCCTGCGCCGGAGGAGAGGTGTGCCCGTCGAGTTCACCCACGACGGACACCACCACCACACTGCCCACCTCATCAACAAAGACTTCCATGCTTACTCCTCCTCAACCCGGTTATTCGCCGGTGGGAACCACACGCACGCGGTACTTGATGGTCTCTTTGCTGTCGGGCAAGCGGACCGTCAGGTTTTTCGCGTCGAAATAACGATAGGGTTCGTCGTCCGCCCAGACTTCGCTGATACGGATGCTGCCCGGCGGCAAAATGTCGGGCTGCACGCGCAGCAGGTTGCCCTTGAGCGCGCCCGGCTGTGGCTTGAAGTACAGGTCCAGCGGCTGGCCGGTCAGCAGCAGGTTGGTGTAGGTCTGCGCCAGGTAGCACAGCTCGAACGAGTGGTAACCGCTCATCGAATGGCTGCCCTTGAAGCGTTCGGTGCCCATCAAGTAGGGGATGCCGTTCGCCAGCACGTTGAAGTACACCGCGCCGTCGTCGTGATCCAGGAAGAAGGCGTTGTAGAAGGCGGCGGATTCCTGCGCGATGCGGCGGTATTCATCCCCACCCAGCACGCCCGCCAGGATCAGGTACGCCAGAATGCCCTGCTCCTGCTGCCACCACGCCTTGCGGTCGTGGAAGGCGAAGCGGTGCTTTTCCTGGCCGGGATAGGTCACGCGTTCCATTACGTCGTACCAGCCGCCGCGCTGCGTGTCGCCGCCGATGGCGGGCATGGTCTCCGCGATCTTGCGGGCCAGGACTTCGTATTCCGGCTTGGCCTTGAGGCCGTACATGCGCATCAGGTTCCAGGCGATCTTCAGGTTGTGCCCGACGACGCCGCGATTCTGCTGCCACATGTGGGTGGTATCGTGCGACCAGTCCTCGTAGAACTTTTCCTGCACGAACGGGCTGTTCTCGTAATCCGGGAAGTGCGCGGCGATGGTGTCGAAGGTGTACTCCAACATCTTGCCGTAGCGGTCGTCGCCCGTCGCCAGCCACAGGTTGATCAGGTAGGCCGGGGCGTGATCGCCCACCGAGTTCCAGTTCTTCTTGCCCTTGTTCGGCCCCAGCGAGTCGCTGAGCGGGTTGAGGGTGATCGGGTCCAGGTGCGAGAAGTAGCCGCCCTTTTCGCGATCCAGGAAGAAGCGGTCGAACAGGTCCACCGTCAGTTCGGCGTCGCGCAAAATGCGCGGATCGCCCGTGATGCGGTAGGTCTGGATCGGCCCGGCCAGCGCGTAGATCTGCTCGTAGGCGGGGATCGCGTCGAAGTCGTCGCCGAATTCCGAGGCGAAGACTTTGTCTTCACGCTTGCCGCGCACATCGATACCGTGATACCAGTAGATGATGTGCTCGTCCTGGTCGTAGAAGCGCATGTGCTCGCGCAGGTATTCGGTGCCGCGCTCCGCGCCTTCGAGATAGCGATCATCGCCGGTCAGCATGAAGGCTGAGGCGAAGCCGTACACCAGGCGCGAGATCGTGTCGGTTTCCTGGCGGTAGTTGTCCATCTCTTTGATGCCGTCCAGCGTGATCAACGTGCGGTAGTTGTCGTAGTTGACCTCACCATCCGGGAACTGGGCCTTGAGGTAGAAGTTGCCGAGTTCGGCGATCTGCCGCACCCACCAATCCGGGCCTTCGGGCACGAAATCGCCCGGACGGCGGCCCACGAAGATCAAAAACTGCGCTTCGTAGGTGTAGCCGTTGTGTTCGGGATAGAACACGCCGTAGACGTACAGGAAGCGGCCCGGCACCAGCATTTCGCGCATCTGCCCGGTGGCATCGTGATAGGGATCGCCCAGGTTGCGCACGTACTGCGCGTAGGTGTTGCCCTTGAGCTTGACGTCGTATTCCCGGCCATCGCTGGTCTTGAGGGTGAAAACATCCTGCCCCTGGTCGTAGCGGGTGACGTACCCGGCGACGGTATCCGAGAAGGTGAAATTCATTTGCTTAGGTGAGATGGTCATCTTCGTTTCTCGTCTGTAGGGTCTGCGTTAGTCCAGAGCCGGCGGGTTGTCTTGATCCTTGTAGCCCTGGCTGATCTCGACGATATTGCCTTCGGGATCGCTGATCCAGGCGGTGTACCACCCGGGGATGAAGTCCCCAAAGTCGAGCGGCCCCAGGGTGACTTGGGCCGCGCTGCCGATCTCGGCCAGCTTGGCATCGACGTTATCGACCTGGAAGGCCAGGTGGCGCCAGCCAGGGAAGTGGTAGCCGTCGGCCACCGGCAGTTCGGACGGGTTTTGCCCTTCCGCGTCGAACAGCTCCAGGTACATGTCTCCGCACTTCAAAAAGACGATCTTGGTGTTCCCCAGGGGGATCAAGCGCGCCCGCTTGAAGCCGAAATAGGTGGTGTAGAACCGCTCAATCTTGGCCATGTCCTT
Source organism: uncultured Anaerolineaceae bacterium (assembly GCA_964427955.1). Classification (GTDB taxonomy): domain Bacteria; phylum Chloroflexota; class Anaerolineae; order Aggregatilineales; family Aggregatilineaceae; genus JACRBK01. The sequence goes on along the minus strand of CAYRWY010000040.1, from coordinate 17,778 downwards.
GCAGTTGAGCGCCATGTGTGAAAAGACCAGTGAAGCCATGATGTTTTCCCCTTGTACTTGACCGGCTAGTGCTTGGCTTGTGCAGGAGCGCTGCTTGCCGCGCCCGTTCTAAGCCTCGCCGGAGAGTATTTCGATGATCTTGTGGGCGAACAGGTGGCAGTGCCCCCCGCTGCGTCCGGTGACGAGATCGCCATCGACTACGACGTCCTGATCGGTGTAGATCGCGCCCATGTTTTTCACGTCGCCGTACAGGTTGTTGTGGGCGACGACCGGACGGCCCTTGACCAGTTCCGGCGCGGGCGCGACCAGCCACATGCCGTGGCAGATGATGCCCTTGAGCACGTTTTTCTGAGCGAAGGCCCGCTTGAGAAACGCCGTCGCGGGCGGGAGCTTGCTCAAGTCATCCGTGTAGCGCAGCCGGTCCGAGACCATGCCCGACGGCACGATGATCGCCGCGTAGGTCTTGAGTTCGTCGTCGTCGATGGTCTCGAACGATTCGTGAGCGGTGAACGGCGCGCGGAACTCATGCCCCTGGAAGGTCAGCGACGGCTGGCCCCACAGGCGGGTCAGGAAGTGGACGTCCGCGCCTTCTTCTTTGAAGCGCCGCTCATAATAGAAAATTTCCGGCTCGTAGAAGTCGCTTTCGATGAGAATGCCGATTTTCTTACCCTGGAGTTTCATCGTGCCTCCGCCTTGGATTGCCCTCTGTAGGGACGCTGCTGGCCGCGCCCTATGGGTGGATTTCTTGATCCCGGTGGGTTCACCCCCTCCTTCGCCTCCCCCGTGCACGGGGGAGGTTGGGTGGGGGTGCAGGCACACCGTGGGGCAATTCATGCATTGCCCCTACCTCAATCGTAAGTTAGCTCAGCCCATGATCCTTCTTGATCATGTCCGCGCACTTTTCGCCGATCATCAGGATGCCCGCATGGCAGTTGCCGGAGGGCACGACCGGGAAGACGCTCGCATCCGCCACGCGCAGCCCTTCGACGCCGTAGACGCGGAGCTGCGGATCGACCACCGCCATCTCGTCCAGGCCCATCTTGCACGAGCCGGACTGGTGGTGGTAGGAGTCGGCACGCTTTGTGACGAATTCGTTCAAGTCGGCGTCCGTCTTGTATTCCGGGCCGGGCAGCAGTTCGTTGCCCACCCAGTCGGAGAAAGCCCGGCTGGCGAAAATGTCACGCGAGAGCTTGACGGCCTGCACCAGCCGTTCGCGATCCGACGCCGCGCCCAAATAGTTGGGATTGACCAGCGGCTTGTCGGTGGGGTTGCTGCTGGCGAGCTTGATCCAGCCGCGCGACAGCGGGCGGACCACGCCGGGCAGGATGCTGATCGAATTCGGGTGCCCCTGGCCGACGATGATGTCGAACGGGACGTGCACGAACGCGATTTGCAGGTCCGGCCCGACCCAACCCGGCTCGGACTTGAGGAACAGCGCCGACTCGGAAATGTTCAGGTTCGGCGGCGGCACCTGCTGCTTGCACTCGCGGATCACGCCGGTCAGCACGTGGTTGTGGAAGTTTTGGCCGACGCCGGGCAGGTTCACCTTGACGCCGACGCCGACTTCCTTGAGATGATCCGCCGGGCCAATGCCGGACAGCATCAGCAGCTTGGGCGATTCCAGCGCGCCGCCGGCCACGATCACTTCGCCGGTCGCGCGGGCGGTCTTGACCTGGCCGTCCTGGACGTATTCCACGCCCACGCAGCGGTTGCCTTCGAACAGCAGCCGGGTCGCGTAGGAATTGGTGCTCAGCGTGAAGTTCTTGCGGCCCGCGATGGGTTCGATGTAGGCTTCATTCGCGCCGTGACGCTTGCCGTCTTTGATGTTGATGTGATGCCAGCCCGTGCCTTCCATGTTGGGACCATTGAAGTCTTCCGTGTAGGGAAAGCCCAGTTCCAGGCAGGCGTCGATGAAGGCCCGCGAGGTCGGGTTGGGGTTGTGATCCTTGGCGTTGATCACGCTGATCGCGCCGCCATGCCCCGCCGTCGGGTTGGTGAAGTCTTCCTGGTCCTCGGATTTCTGGAAGTACGGGATTACGTCGTCATACGCCCAGCCGGGCGCGCCGTTGTAAGCCCAGTTGTCGTAGTCCGAGCGGTGCCCGCGGATGTGCATCATGATGTACAGGTTGCTCGATCCGCCGGGGATTTTGCCGCGCGGCTCGTAGGTCTGGCGGTTGTTCAGACCGGGCTGCGGCGTGCTGCTGTAAGCCCAGTCAATCGGCGATCCGAACAGGGTGTACCACAGGTAGGGAACGCGCACATTATCGGGAATCGCCGGTCCGCCCGCTTCCAACAGCAGCACTTGGCTGTTGGGATTTTCGCTCAGGCGGTTCGCGACCGCTGCTCCGCCTGCGCCTGCCCCGACGACAATGAAGTTATACTCGCTCATCGTTTTCGTCCTTCCCCCTCAACAGGGTGGTCAACTTGAACTAGGCCGCGCCGATTTGTTCCAGGAACGGCTTGAAGGGGCGCGAATCGTGGTGATTCGACATGTAGGTGATCTTGCCGTCTTCGACGCGGAAGTAGTTCACCGCGTCCGATTCGATGGGACGATCCGGGAACTTGGAGGCGATGGCCGAAATGTGCGACACGACGGCGGCTTGGTTGCCATCGACGATGATCTGGCGCGGGACGTTCTGGAACTGCGCATACGCGACGGGCGTGAAGCCCTTCATCATGTCGCGCAGTTTTTGCAGCCCGTCGATGTGCCCGGCCAACTGCTCTTCCATCACGTAATTTTCGGCGAACAGGTCGCACCAGGCGTCCCAGTCGCCCGCGTTGGCGTGCTTGTAGTACAGGTCCACGACTTCACGCGTGGAGGGCGTGCTGAGCTGCTTGATCATCGCCAGCATATCGACCTCGTACCAGCTCTTGACGATCTGGCCGTTGGCGATTTGCAGCACGCCGATTTCGGTCCAGGTCGCTTTGCGCCCGCTGGCCTTCATGGTCATCAGGTCGCCGCCGGTGTGCGTGCCGCTCTGCGTGAAGCGCCCCACGACTTGATTCTCGTCGGCGAACATCAGATCCACCGTCATGCGGTAGTCGGGCATGGCCGCGCGGAACATCTGCGCCAGCATCTTGACTCCGGCGGCTCCCTTGGGGAGATCGGGCGCGCTGGGGCTCCAGTGCTCCGGCGCGAACAGCTCGTCGGCTACGTCGAATTTGCCCTGGTTCCAGATCTCGTCGATCATGCGCCACATGATCATCTTGTTTTGTTCAATCTTAGAAAGTGCTGCCATGTCGTTGTCCTCGTAGCTGATGGTTGAACAATGCTGATCCGCCGTCGCGAGGTTTGGGTAGGGGCAATTCACGAATTGCCCCTACGGCCCCGTTGCCCCGGCGGGAAGATGCTTAGCCGCCCGTCTGCCCGAACGGCGGAATGACGCCGAGCTGGGTGAACAGGCCCAACTGATCCAGGTCCTGCCAACGCTCGACGATTTTGCCCTCGTCGTTGAAGCGGAAGATCGCGGTCCCGGTCCAGGACACGGCTTTGTCGGTCGGCGGGATCATGCCCATGAAGGTCCCGGTCTGCGTGCCGGTCTGGACGCCGCGCGCCACCACGTAATCACCATCGGCGAGCACGTGCGTCACGTCGAAGTGCAGATCGGGGAACGCCTCGTAGAACGTCTGGTACAGGGCCATGAAGGCTTCTTTGCCCCCGTCGAAGTTGTGATCGACGTAGTCGTCCGCCAGCAGGTCGAAGAAGAACTGGCCGTTGCCCGCGTTGGTTTCTTCGTACATCTGGTAGATCAGCGCCTTGTTACGGGCTTCGGTAGCCGTATCGCTGTCGTCGGTTATCGGCGTGACCGGGCCGCTGTCCTGGGCCAGCACCGGGACGACCAGCGCGCCCACGATGGCGCCGATCAACAGCAGCGCGATGTTAAGCAGCAGTTTTTTGTTCATGGTCATAGTCTCCATTGACGCTTGGTATCAGCTTGCTTATGACATTCAGGACGAAAGATATTGCTTGAACCAGGCAGTAGCTTCGTTGGTCGCCTGGGTGACACAGGGTTCCCCCGCCAGCAGATCGGTATGGCGGCAGTTCAGCACCACCATCTTTTTCGGGTCGCCCGCCCGGCTGAAGACCTCGCGAACCAGCGCCTCGGGGATCATGTCCTGCTGGGCATGGATCATCAGCAGCGCGGTGGGCGAAGCCAGGTGGATGGCGAAGTCCGGGTTGTATTCCACCATGTTCGGGACGGATTGCAGCGTCATGCGGTTTTCGTAGGCCGGAGCCACCGTGCGCTGGGCTTCCATGTAGAAGTTGTAGGCTTCATCCTGCGGGATGGCGGCCTGTTCGCCAAAGTGGCCGACGGCGGGCACGTAGACGGCCCGCTCGCCGGTCGCCTGGCGCTGCTGGCGCTCGTAGCTGACCTGGGCCAAAAAGCCTTGCAGCCCTGGACGGCTCAGCATCGGCTCCCAGACGGCAATCGCGTTGATGTACGCCGCGATGGAGACCACCGCCTTGAAGCGGCGCTCGAAGGCGGCCAGATAGAGCATGTGGCTGGCACCCATCGATACGCCCAGCCCGCCGATCCGTTCCGCATCGACTTCGGGCTGGCTCGCCAACCACGCCGCCGCGTCGCGGAGGTTCTGCTGCTGGGTGTAGGCCACGAAGTGATTGCGCGGCTCGCCGTCGCTGGCACCCCAGTGGGCATAGTCGAAGATCAGGGTGACGAAGCCCGCTGCCGCCAGCCGTTCGGCATACAGCGGCACGATCATTTCCTGGAGGGCCGTGATCGCGTTGGCGGTCACGATGGCGGGGGCTTTGGTCCCCGGCTTGAGCGCATCGGGCACGTACAGCCAGCCGCGACAGGTGACGCCTTCACTGGAAAATTCGACTTTTCGACGCATCGTCACACCGCCTTTAGGACTGACCGGGCATGGGGATCGCGCCGAGCTGCATCATCAGCCCAAACAGGTCCAGGTCGATCCAGCCGTCGGTCACTTTGCCATCGCGCAGGCGAAAAGTGCGGGTACCCGTCCAGTGCACGACCTTGTTGGTGGCAGGCATTCCCATGAAGTTCCCGGTATGCTTGCCCTGGATAACGCCCCGGCCCGCGACCAGATCGCCCTCGGCGATCAAGGCTTCGAAGGTGTACCAGAGTTCGGAAAAGGCCGCCGAGAACATCCGGTAGGCGTCTTTCAAGCCCTGGATGCCCGGCTGTTGGCCCGGCAGCGCGTTGTGATCGACGAAGCTGGGATCGACGAATTCGTCGAAGCGATCCAGGTCCCCGATATTGGTCGCGTACACGTAGCGCGAGATCACGAAGCGGTTATAGTCGATGGTCCCCGGCACGATGGGCGCGGTCAGGCTGCGGCGCAGCGCGGCGAAATCCGGCTGGCCGAAGTGTTCGACGATGCGGCCCTTGGCGACGCGGAACAGTCCCAGCGATCCCCAGGTGGCGCGCAGCCCGGTCGGCTCGATCCCCAGGAAGGGACGGCCCAGGTGCGAGGCGCGGCCCGTCACGCGGGTGGCGACCCAATCGCCTTCGCTCACCATGTCGTCGATCACAAAGTGGACGTCGGGAAAAGCCCCGCGGAACATTACCGGGATGGCGCGGATGGCGTCGAAGCCGCCGGTCGGAGCGCCGGGCGGCGCGCTGTGATCCAGATAATCCTCAGAGAAGATTTCGGGAATGAGATCGTACTTGCCGTCGTTGATGACGTCTTCGACAAACGAGCGGTACAGTCGTTTTGCTTCTTCAGACATTTTGCCACGCTCCTTGGGTTACCGGCGCTCGAAGGCCCCGATTTGTTGAAGCAGGCCCATCAAATCCTGCTCCAGGTACAGGGCATGAATCCAGCCATCACGAATGACCATGATGTCGAAGCCGGTGATCTCGACCTTGCGCCCCGATGGGGGAACGCCGAAAAATTCGCCCAGGTGGGTGGCGGTGAACGTCCAACTCACGGCAGCCAGCTCGCCCTCGCAGATCACGTCTTCGTCGGTGATCTTCATGTCGGGGAAGGCGCTGCGCAGGAAGTTGCCGTATGCCTTGAAGGCTTCGCGGCCCCGGCGCAGGTTGGGCGGCACGTTCGGGCTGATGATTTCGCAGTCTTCGATGTAGATTTCGTCAACGACCTCGGGTCGTCCCTGGCTCAACCAGTCATTGTGCGAACGATGTGGCAGTTCTCTTTCTTCGGGTGTCATGAGTGTCTCTCCAAAATTACCCGGCTAGACCGAGTTGTTGGGCGATACGTATGGCATCGATGCTGCCCCAGCGTTCGGCAATCAGGCCATCGGCGACTCGGAAGCAGTTGATTCCGGTGAATTCCAGGGCTTTGCCCGTGGCAGGCACGCCGAAGAGTTCCCCGCCGGTGTGATGGCCGGTGACGGTGTAGCGGTGGACGACTTTGTCGCCTTCCCCGAACATCAGGTCATGGACCAGCTTCAGGTCGGGAATGGCGGCGCGGAAGGTGCTGACGATCTGGAGCGGCCCGGCGATCCCCCCCGGCACCGGGAAGGGCGGCGCGTGCACGGTAATGTCCTTCGCTACGAACTTGGGTTCGCTTTGCAGGTTGCCTTTGCCCCAGATTTCCTCGAAATAGTCGCGGACCAGCTTCTTGTTTTCTTCGACGGCGGCGTTGTGCTGCATGATCACTGCCGGGACGTCGGAAACGCCGAAGCGATCCGTGATCTGGCCGTTTTTCACGGTGAAAAAGCCCAGGCTGGAAAAGGCGACCACGCGGTTGGTGGGCCGGAATTCCAGAAAATTGGCCTTATGGGTGCCTTTGGCCGCCAGTTGGACGGCCACCCGGTCACCTTCGGCCAGCAGCATTTGAACGGTGAACGTCAAATCAGGCAGGGCGGTACGAAACGCCGTGACTAATTGCCGGTAGCCTTCTCGCCCTCCGGGCATCCCCGGCGGCATAGTGTGATCGGCGAAGTCTGGTGCGAGCAGTTCGTCCAGGGTGCGCAGGTTGCCTTTCGACCAGACGTCTTCGAACAGGCGGCGCACGACGGCTTTATTTTGCTCCGACATAGTCTTTTCCCTCTTGGACTAATGACAGCAAAAGGGCCGGATGAGCGGTGCCTACCGGCCCTCGTGTCACTTATTTGTTTTGGTCAGGCGACGGAATCACGCCCATCTGCATGAACATGCCGAGCAGATTGAGTTCGCCCCACCCTTCGGTGATCTTGCCGTTCACGACCCGGTCGATCCCGATCGACGTGACTTCGATCTTCTTGCCGCTGGCCGGGATCGGGCCAAAGGGTCCGGTGTGGGTGGCACGCCAGGTCATGCGAATCGTGGAGTATTCGCCTTCGGTGATGATGTCGTCCATCGTCATGCGGCCATCCGGGAAAGCGGTGTGCCACGCTTTGACCAGTTCGGCGACGCCATCTGGCCCCTGCTTGATGTCCTGGCCGCCAGCGCCGTGAGCCACGAAGTTCGGATCGACCAGTTCTTTGGTGATGCTGTAATTCTTCTTGTTCCACAGTTCTTCGAACCAACGCTCAAAGAGCTTGCGGTGTTCTTCTGCGTGTGACATCGCGCGGTCCTCGGTTTCTCTTCAGCGTTTGCCGCTGTCGGCCTGCTGCTGCGCGATCACCTGCTTCATGATCTCGTTGGCGCGCGGGTGGACTTTTTCGTAGTAGTCCGTGACCAGGAAGTTGAGATCCGGCATGGGAACGCCCGCAATGCTCCACTCGCCGACGGGCGTTTCCTGGATGATGCAGTAGGTGTAGGGGCGGACGACTTCACCCAGGACCGAGACGAAGGTTTCGGTCATTTTCTGGAGCAATTCCCGCTTCTGCTCAGGAGTTGCAACGACGTCTTTGATGAATTGGATCGTAATGATAGGCATAGCTTGCTTTGCTCCTCGCCCGCAGGCGGTTGATAGTCGAACGGTTATTCCTGGAGACGTTCCGAATTGTCTCCGACGGGCGACCAGAACTGGTCGTACTGGTCGGTCCCATCGCCAAAGATTGCGCCCTTGCCCTCGATGACCTTGCCATCACGCCAGCGCAGGACATGCACGACGTCGATGTCGAGCTTGGTATAGGGGAGAGTCCCGGAAGCCGGCATCAGGCCCTTTTGCTCGTGGCCCTTGCGATAGCCTACGTTGCGGGTGACATCCGCCGAGTATTCGCCGGTGGTCATCACGGCAATGGGGGTCATGTGGAAGCTGTGAGCCGAGAGTCTCCCGACTTCGCCCATGAAGGCGAGGAACGCATCCAGCCCGTGATACCAGCCGGACAGGCGGTTGTGGCCGGGAACCAGCCAGTTCATGTCTTTGTCCCAGTATTTTTCGACTTCGGCACGATTGCCGCTGGCAAGCGCGGTGTAGGCCAGCCCTACCAGTTCGGGAGTTACGTCAGCCATGATCTTTTCCTCTTGTGCGTGCTGCCGTTATTTCTGTTCGAGGCGGGCCGGAATGCCCTTCAGCTTGAACATGGTCCACATATAGCGGTCCACGGTATGCTGGTCGCCGGTGTGCACCTGCACCTCGAAGATCTTGCCGTCTTTGATGCCGTAGGTGGTGCAGGTCGGGAACAGGAATTCTTCGCTGCCGATCTGGCCGTGACCCAGGTGCTTTTCGACGACGGTGCCGTTATCCAGCTCGCCGAAGTGCACATTGTCGACGCGGATGCCCGCCTGGAACAGGGCGCCGAAGAACGCGATCACGGCGTCCACGCCTTCCATGCGGCCCGACAGCGGGTGATGGCCGGGCATGGTCCAGGACATGTTGGGGTGGAAGATTTCGCGCTTGATGGACTCCATGTCGCCCTTGCCGAAATAGTCGTACATCTTGAAAACCAGTTCCGTGTTTGCCATTGCCTTGCTCTCCTTGTGTGACTAGCTGATGATGGTATGTATTTTTTGTGTTGTGCAGCACAAGGCCGCATCGCAACCTGTTACAGGGCTACTGAACCCGGCAGCAGTTTCAACTCATCGACTACGTAGCGGGTGATGACGGCCTTCCCGGTCGCCGGGGAGCGTTTGACGACCCAGGTCTGGTAGGCATCCATGCGCAGCCGCTCGGACTTGGGCGCGGGCGGTTTCCACCGGCTGGCTTCCCAGCGCACGACCAGCTTGACGTCCGCTTTCTGGCCGTCGGGGGACAACGTGACGTTCAAGGACTGCATGGTGTGCACTTCGTCGAAGAAGATGCGGTAGACCCCCTGGAGCCAGCCTTCGAATTCGGCCAGGCTGCGCAGCGTGGCTTCGGGGAACACCATTTCGAGTTCGGCCTCGGACACGTAATACTGCACATCCATCTGGGGCTGGTGCACGTCCAGGGCGCGATACCAGTCGGTGACCATCTTTTCGACTTCCGCTTTGGTCAGCGGCGCTAAATTAGCCATTGATCGTTATCTCCTGATTAGCTTTGTTTCGGCGTGAACGATTTCAGCCCGGTGAAGTGGCGAATCGCTTTGCCATCTTTGAAGGTGAAGACGTCGTAGACGACGGCCTGCCCGGCGGCGACTTCGACCGTGGCCTCGAAGAAGATCGCGTCTTCGATCTCGGTGAATTTGTCGGTCGAGAGCAGCTTGATGCCGCCCAGGTTGGCCAGGTAGGCTTTGAAATGCGGGATCAGTTCGGCATGGCCGCGCCGGGTGAAGTCGAACCCGACCAGCACGGCATCCGGGTGATACTGGGTCTTGATCAAGCCCTCGACATCCTGTTTGGCCAGAAACTCGATCTGCCGTTCGTAGAAGGCTTTACCGGGAGTAGTTGCCATGTTCGTAACCTCTTAGGGCACTTTGTTGCTGAGGACAAGATCGATCAGGAATGGACCGTCGTGATCCAGCATCTGCCGGATGGCCGGACCCACCTGCTCAGGCCGCTCGACGCGCGCGCCGGGCACGCCCATCGATTCCGCGATCTTCACGAAATCGACCACCGGACCGGCCAGGTCGAAGGAGTCCGGGAATTTGCCCGCGGGCAGGCCCTGTTCCTGCCAGTACTGCTGGATATTCAGCTTCAAGAGCATGTAGCTGGAGTTGTTGCAGATCACGAACTTGGCCCCGATGTTGTGGTGGGCCGCCGTCCAGAGCGCCTGGATGGTGTACATGCTGCCGCCGTCGCCGGTGAAACCGATCACGGTTTTGTCGGGATGCGCCAGCTTGAGGCCCATCGCGCCCGGAATGCCCACGCCCAGCGATCCGCCGCGCGTCTGGAAGAACGTGCCGGGCTTGATTGGGGGCAGGTAGCGGGTGAGAGGGGGCGAACTGGTCAGGGCTTCGTCGAAGATGATCGCGTCGTCGGGCAGGTAATGCGCCAGTTCTTCGGCAAAACGCGACATGTGCAGCGGGACCTCGTCGCGCACTTTGCGATCCGCCTCGATCTGCGCCTTGAGCGCCTGCTCTTTGGCGGCACCGCTGGCTTCCAGGCGGGCTTTGGCCGCGCGCTTCTGCGCCGTGCTCAGGGTGGCATCCAGTTCGACCACCAGCGCCGCCAGCGACAGCTTGGGATCGGCGACCAGTCCCAGATCGACCGGGAAGTTCTTGGCGATTTCGTACGCGTTCAGATCGATGTGCACGATCTTGGCATTGGGCGCGAAGATGTCCGACGGCGACAGGTACGGGAACACTTCGGGGAAGATGTAGGTTCCGACAACCAGGACCGCATCGGCTTCGCGCACGAATTTGCTGCTGCTGGCCCCGAACATGTGCCCCAGGCTGCCCTTGTAGAGCGGGTGGTTGGCGCGCAGGTTCACTTCGGAATTGTCCGCGCCCCACACATCCGCGCCCAGCGCTTCGGCGGCGCGTTCGAGTTCGGCCTGCGCCCCGGAATAGGCGATCCCGTCACCCATGATGATGATCGGCTTTTGCGCCCCGGCCAGGAGATGGGCGGCCCGGCTGATGTCGTCCGACGACGGTGCGACACGCGTGCTGGGCATGGACGTGGGCAGGATCGACTCCTGGATCGGGTGATCGAGCACGTCCGCGGGCAGGCAGACGAACACGGGCGCCATCGGCGCTGTACCGGCCATCTTGGCGGCGCGGCGCAGGACGCGCAGCGTCGAGGTGGGATCGACGACGCGGGTGGCCCACTTGGTGACGGGCCGCGCCATGCTCACCAGGTCGGCGGCCATCTGCGCGTCCATCGCGTCATACTTGATCCCGGATTCGCCCGCCACGACGACCAGCGGAGCATGGCCGCGATTGGCCTGGTACATCATGCCGATCCCATTGCCCAGACCCACGCCGCTGTGCAGTTGGACGAGGGTGGGCTTTTTGGTGGCGCGCGCATAACCATCGGCCATGGCGACGGCAATGGTTTCTTGCAGGGTCAGAATGTACTGGAACCCCGGATACTCATCCACGGCGTCCAGGAAGCCCTGCTCGACGGTGCCAGGGTTGCCGAACATGAAGGTCATGCCGTCGGCGAGAAATTGTTCGATGATTGCAAATCGACCGGCTTTATTCGGCATTGTTTACTCTTTCATGTCACTGATCGGGAGAGAAGTGGGCGCATCCGGCCAGGGCTGCGCCCGATCCTCTGTCGTGGCTACCAACCGTAGCGGCGCAGACCTTGTTCGAGCACTTCGACCATCAATTCGCCGACCAGGTGCGAGTCTTGCGTGGAACGCCCGGTCAGGAAGGGATAGTCCAGGATAGTGGAGATGGTGTGCCCCACCCCGCCGTGATACTGGCCATCGGGGGCGGTCGCGTCACGCAGGATGAATTCCAGCGGGTACGGCGGCGGACCCATATTCAGGTTGGTACGCAGGAAGCCGGTGCCGTCTTTGTAGTCATATTCCAGCGCGTGGCCGGTGACGTGCTTGCCGCGAATGATGCTGCGGCGGTCGGTCCAGTCGCGGGCGAAGGCCAGGCACGTGACGGCGTAGCATTCCGCGACGATCAGTTTGTTCAGGGTCAGGAAGCCCAGGATGACGTCGTGCAGGCGCTGGTTGTTCACCATGTCGATCAGCGGACCGCTGCCGCCGACCATCAGGAGCGCGTCGTACTGCTTGAGTTCTTCCCACCGCTCGTCGCGCTCGTTGTGGTAAGCTTCCAGCGCGTGGGCAAAGTGCGGGGCGCTGAAGTAGGGCCGCACCGGGAACCATTCGGACAGGTTGACCGGGTTTTCCAGGCGGGGCGAGGCGTCGATTTCTTTGGTTTTCTGCGCGTAATATTCCGACGTGACCGGCTTGTCCAGCGGCGGATCGATATAAGTCGGGTCCATGCTGGGTGGGAGAGCCTGAGCGCGACGGCCCTTGGCGGTCATGAATACGGACTCGTAACCTGCGGCGTCCAGGACTTCCAGGGGGCCGACCAGTTCCTCACCCCAGAACCCAAACTCGGATAACATGACGAGAACTTTTTTCACCGGGTTGCCTCCTAGAATCATTGTTAATCCCTGTGAACGAACCGGATAGATTGTGAAAAATACATCAACCGTTGTTGATTGATTCACGGCTCCATGTTGAATTCTATGCATTTGCATGATAAATGTCAATTTTATTTATAGATTTTTTATAAGAATTTCTTCTTTTAATAATATAAATCTTACTACAAGGGAAGGGGAAAAAATGAGGCTTTAATCGATGCGGTCATTTCGAAGTCTACTTTGTTATATTATCGTCATCGGACCATCGCCATGCCGGCGAACCCATACGATTAAGGATGCCCCATGCCGACTGATTTATCCGCTGTTTTACGGCTGCGTACCTCGAAACCCGAACACGGTGAAGGTCAAAAAGTAGGCTGGCTGGAGCTGTTTTACGATCTGGTGTATGTGGCGACCGTGATTGCCCTGGGCGACAAATTGAGCAAGGACTTCTCGCTCAAAGGGGTGCTGAGCTTCGCCGTTCTGTTCATCCCCACCTGGTGGACATGGACCGGGACGGCCTTTTATATCACGCGCTTCAACCTGGACGACGTCGGCCACCGCCTGCTGACGTTCGCGCAGATGTTTGCCATCTCGATCCTGGCGATCAATATCCACGATGGACTGGGCCACACCTCGCCGGGCTTCGCCGCTGGCTATGTCGGCGCCCGCGCCGTGCTGATCCTGATGTACGTGCGCGCCGGGCTGCTGCGGCCCCCGGCCCGCCGCCTGACCAACCGCTATGCTACCGGGTTTGGACTGGCCGCGTCGATCTGGCTGATCTCAATCTTTGTGCCCGAACCGGCGCGGTTCGTCCTGTGGGGCGTGGGGCTGGTGATCGACTTCGGGACACCGCTGCTGCCCAGCACCCGCCGCTTGCAGGCGGACCTGCCCCCCGATACTCATCACCTGCCGGAGCGCTTCGGCCTGTTCACGATCATCGTGCTCGGCGAAGCCTTCATCAAGGTGATCACCCACGCCTCCGAGGCGGAAGGGCTGCATCTCGCGAACGGGCTGTACGGCGCGCTGGCGCTGCTGATCGCGGCCAGCCTGTGGTGGATCTATTTCGACAACGTCAAAGGGTCGGTGGTCCGCCGCACCCAGATGGCGGGGCAGGTCTGGGTTTACAGCCACCTGCCGCTGGTCGGCGCGATCACCGCCTTTGGCGTCGCGTCTAAAAAGATCGTGTTACTCGAAGCCGGGCACGGCCTGGAAGCCGATTACCGCCTGCTCATGGCCGGGGCGGTCAGTGTCGCCCTGTTCGCCATCGGCCTGCTGGACCTGGCGACGGCGGAAGGGACGCACGATCTGACCCTGGACCGGGTGGCGTTTGTGCGCATTGGCGCCGGGATCGCCATCCTGGTGATCGGCGTCGTCGGGGAGCCGTTCGGTGCCGGGGTGCTGCTGGCCTTGATCGCGGCGGCGTGCCTCGGACAGGTGATCACCGACCTCTATCGTTATACCCGCCTGGCCGCGCGCCACGGCAAACACCCTGCTGAAGCCGCCTGATCGAAGTGGAGAGTGAGTTCATGCCCAAACCCGTCATTTTTTCAGTCGATGATGATGCCAGTGTGCTGCAAGCGATTGTCCGCGATCTGCGCAAACGCTACGGCGAGCAGTACCGCGTGATGCGCGCCAACTCGGGGGCCGATGCGCTGGACGCGCTGCGCGAGCTGCGCAAGACCAACGATCCGGTCGCGCTGTTCGTGGTCGATCAGCGGATGCCGCAGATGAACGGCGTCGAATTCCTGGCCGCCGCCCTGCGCCTCTATCCTGACACCAAGCGCGTGCTGCTCACGGCCTATGCCGATACCGACGCCGCCATCAACGCGATCAATTCCGTGTCGGTCCATTATTATCTGCTCAAGCCCTGGGACCCGCCCGAAGAAAAGCTCTACCCGGTGCTGGACGATCTGCTGGAAGACTGGCTGGCGACCTACCATCCGCCCTTCGAGGGGATTCGCATCGTCGGCCACCGCTGGTCGCCGGAAACGCACGCCGTCAAGGACTTTCTGGCGCGCAACCAGGTGCCCTACGAGTATCTCGATCTGGAACAGGACCCCGCGGCGCAGCAGGTGTTGGAGCAGTTCGAGCAGACCGAGGCCACTCTGCCGCTGGTGATCTATCCCGATTCGACCGTGATGGAAGCGCCTTCCCCCACCACCGTCGCCGAAAAAGTCGGCCTTCAGATTCACGCCGGAAAGACGTTCTACGATCTGGCGATTGTGGGCGGCGGGCCGGGCGGGCTGGCCGCGGCGGTGTACGGCGCGTCGGAAGGGCTGAGTACAGTCATGATCGAGCGGCACGCCACCGGCGGTCAGGCCGGGACCAGCTCGCGCATCGAGAACTATCTGGGCTTTCCTTCCGGCTTGAGCGGGGCGGACCTGGCGCGGCGGGCGACGGCCCAGGCCAAGCGCTTCGGCGTCGAGGTCCTCACTCCTCAGGACGCGGTCAGCCTGCGCGCGGACGGTCCCTATCGCATTCTCACATTGGCCGATGGCAGCGAGATCGTCAGTCATGCGGTCGTGCTGGCCGTGGGCCTGACCTATCGTAAGCTGGACGCGCCCGGCGTCGAGAAGCTCACCGGGGCCGGAGTGTACTACGGCGCGGCGCTGACCGAGGTGCTGTCCTGCCGCGATCAACCGGCGTACATCGTCGGGGCGGGCAACTCGGCGGGCCAGGCGGCGATGTACCTGGTCGAATATGCCTCGAAGGTCGTGATGGTGGTGCGCGGGGCATCGCTCGAAGAAAAAATGTCGCAGTATCTCGTGGACCGGATTTACGCCCACCCGAATATCGAGGTCCGGCTGCAATCCGAGATCACTGCCGTGCACGGCGACGATCACGTCGAGGCGCTGACGGTTTCCAACTGCCAGACCGGCGAGGAAGACGTCTGTCCCGCCGTGGCGCTGTTCGTCTTCATTGGCGCGATCCCGCGCACGCAGTGGCTTTCCGATCTGGTCGAGTGCGACAGCTACGGCTTCGTCTTGACCGGTCCCCAGTTGATCCACGACGGCAAGCCGCCCAAAGCCTACTGGCCGCTGGATCGCGATCCGTTCCTGCTGGAAAGCAGTATGCCGGGCGTGTTCGCGGTGGGGGACGTGCGCGCCAACTCGGTCAAGCGCGTGGCGTCCGCCGTCGGCGAAGGCTCGATTTCCGTGCAGTTCGTGCACCAGTACCTTGCCAGGTTGAAATGATGGACACGCGCTATCAAATTCCCCTGTTTGAAGGGATCGGCGAGGACGAGCTGCGCTGGCTGGTCGATCACAGCCACGAGGAACAGCTCGCCAGCGGGGATTACTTCTTCCAGGAAAATGGCCCCGCCGACCGGTTTTACATCGTGCTGGAAGGGGAGCTGCAAGTCAGCCGGGTGGTGGATGGCCGCGATCTGATCCTGGGCACCACACCGCGCGGCATCGTCGGAGGCGAGCAGGCGTTACTCAGCCAGACGCCGTCCAACGTCACGGCGCGCGCGATCATGCCCTGCCGCTTGATGGTGTTCGACGAGCGCGCGTTTCGCGAACTGTTCGCCGCCTGTCCGACGGTGGGAATGCGCATTCTGCAAATCGCCGCCCAACGGATGCAGGGCACGGTCACGATCCTCAAGCAGCAGGAAAAAATGGCCGCGCTGGGCAAACTGTCGGCAGGGCTGGCGCACGAACTCAACAACCCGTCCGCCGCGGCCCGCCGCGCCGCCCATACCCTGCGTGAGACGCTGCCCGATCTGCAAGCGCACACCCTGCGCTTCGGACTGTGGGGCCTGAACAGCGAGCAGCTTGAGGTCCTGATCGCCTTCCAGCAGGCTCAGATCAGCCGCGCCGCGATCCGGGTGCCGCTGCCGCCGCTCGAACAAAGCGCCCGCGAAGAAGCAGTTGCCGCCTGGTTGGAAGCGCGCGCCGTGCCCGACAGTTGGGATCTGGCGCCGACTTTTGTCAGCGCCGGGGTGACGCTGGACGACCTGGCGGGGCTGGCCGCGCATTTCCCGGACGATCCCCAGGTGTGGCCCTGGCTGTCCTGCACCCTGGAAGCGGCCTCCCTGCTCATGGAGATCGAAGAGAGCACGCAGCGGATTTCGGAACTGGTCGCCGCCGTCAAGTCCTACACCTTCATGGATCAGGCCCCCGTGCAGGACGTCGATCTCCACCGGGGACTGGAAACCACGCTGACGGTCATGCGCCACAAGCTGCGCGATGTCGAGGTGGTGCGCGAATACGATCCGCACCTGCCCACCATCCAGGCGCGCGGCGGAGAGCTGAACCAGGTGTGGACCAATCTGATCGACAACGCCATCGACGCCATGCACGGCCAGGGCCGCCTGACCGTGATCACGCGCGCCGAGAACGATTACGTGATGGTGGAAATTGCCGACAACGGCCCCGGCATCCCGCCGGAGATTCTACCGCGCCTGTTCGAGCCGTTTTTTACCACCAAGGAAGTGGGTGTCGGGACCGGCCTGGGGCTGGACATCAGCTACCGGGTGATCCAGCAGCATCACGGCACAATTGAAGTCCAGTCCCAACCGGGACACACGCGTTTTATCATCCGCCTGCCGATCCAGGACCGGCAGTTATAGAAGCGAGGCACATCATGGCTTGCACGCATTTGGATCAGGTTCAACACGTTACGCCCAGCGCCGAGGGCTGCGAAGAATGTCTGAAAACGGGCGGCTGGTGGCTGCACCTGCGCATCTGCCTGATCTGCGGCCACGTCGGCTGCTGCGACTCGTCGCCCAACAAGCACGCCACCAGGCACTTCCACGAGACCGGCCATCCGCTCATGCAGTCCTTCCAGCCTGGCGAAAATTGGGTGTGGTGCTTCGTCGATCAGGACGTGGTCGGCTACGGGCTGTACAAGCCCAAAGAGTAGAGGACTCGCTCAATACGCGCCGCGCCGCATGACCACGCTTTGGAAGGTCAACCACAAGATTTTGATGTCCATCCACACCGAATAATTGCGGATGTAGTACAGGTCGTCTTCGGTGTTCAGGTACATCGGCTTGTCGGCGCGGCCACTGATCTGCCACCAGCCGGTCCAGCCTTGCGGGACTTCGAAGCGCTTGCGCTGCCAGGGTTCGTACTTCTCGACCAGCCAGGGCATTTCGGGGCGCGGCCCGACCAGTGACATTTCCCCGCGCAGGATGTTGAACAACTGGGGCAGTTCGTCCAGGCTGGTGCGGCGCAGCCAATGGCCCACCCGGGTCACGCGGGGATCGTCCGCGCTTTTATAGATCACCTGGCCCTGGTCGTTGATCTTCGTGACCTGATCCTGCTGCGCTTCGGCCCCCACGTGCATCGAGCGGAACTTGTACATGGTGAACGGGTGCCCGCCTTCGCCGATGCGCGCCTGTTTGAAGATGGCCGGGCCGGGGCTGTCGCGCCGGATGATCACCGCAATGATCCCCATCAGGGGCAGTCCGGGGATCAGCATCAGCAGCGTCATCGTGACGTCGAACACGCGCTTGACGAGCCGCTGGAACGGATCGAGCACCGGCTCTTTG
>CAYRWY010000039.1:0-22008 GCA_964427955.1 uncultured Anaerolineaceae bacterium | reverse complement strand
AGGCCGGGACAAGACCGTGATGGCCTCACAAAACCTTAAATTGACGCACATAGGGCGCTGCTTGCCGCGCCCCTACAACGACGTTTCCACCGCGCTCCCCCCTCGCCACCGGGTGGAGAGGGGGTCGGGGGGTGAGGTAAATCGCTGAGCGGTGCGTTTAGCTCGCAATACCAGGATCACTCAACCCCCTACAACACCCTGGCCCGCCGGGTGAGGGCAGGCCAGGGATAGAGTTCTTGCTGAAAGCTGATAACTGTCAACTGTCAACTGTCAACTGACAGCTTCTTTACGACTCGGTGAAGTCGCCGTCGATCACGTTCTCGTCGGTCGGCTCGCCGGGGCCAGCGGGGCCACCGGGCTGGCCGCCCATCGTCGGACCCGCCGCGCCATACATCGTCTCGCCGATCTTCTGGATGGCCTGGCCGAGATCGTCCGCCGTCTTCTTGATCTTCTCCATGTCGGTGCCTTCGAGCGCTTTGCGCACGTCAGCGACTTTGCCTTCGATCAGCTTGCGCGTATCTTCGGGCACCTGCTCGGCATAGTCGCGCAGCGCCTTTTCGGCGGTGAAGATCATCGCGTCGGCGCGGTTGCGGACTTCGACCTGCTCGCGGCGCTTGGCATCGTCGGCGGCATGGCGCTCGGCGTCGGTCACCATCTTCTGGATCTCGTTCTCGCTCAAGCCGCTGCTGGCCGTGATGGTGATCTTCTGCTCGCGGCCCGTCGCCTTGTCCTGCGCCTTGACGTTCAGGATGCCGTTGGCGTCGATGTCGAAGGTCACTTCGATCTGCGGGACGCCGCGCGGCGCGGGCGGGATGCCGTCCAGGATGAACTTGCCCAGCGTCTTGTTGTCCGCCGCCATCGGGCGTTCGCCCTGCACGACGTGGATCTCGACCTGGGTCTGGCCGTCGGACGCGGTGCTGAACACCTGGCTCTTTTTGGTCGGGATGGTGGTGTTGCGCTCGATGATTGGCGTCGCCACGTTGCCCAACGTCTCGATGGACAGGCTGAGCGGCGTCACGTCGAGCAGCAGCACTTCCTTGACTTCGCCGCCCAACACGCCCGCCTGGATCGCCGCGCCGACCGCCACGACTTCGTCGGGATTGACGCTCTTGTTCGGCTCTTTGCCGAAGAACTTGCGGACCGCTTCCTGCACGGCGGGCATACGGGTCATACCGCCGACCATCAGCACTTCCTGGACTTCAGCCGCCTTCAACCCGGCATCTTCCAGGGCGCGGCGGCAGGGATCGATGGATTTCTGGATCAGATCGGCCACCAGGTTTTCGAGCTTGGCGCGGGTGAGCGTGATATTCAGATGCTTCGGGCCGCTAGCATCCGCCGTGATGAACGGCAGGTTGACCTCGGCGGACATGGTGCTGGACAGTTCCTTCTTGGCGTTCTCCGCCGCTTCCTTCAAGCGCTGGAGGGCCTGGCGGTCGCTGCGCAGGTCGATGCCCTGCTCCTTGCGGAACTCGTCCGCGATCCAGTCGATGATGCGCTGGTCGAAGTCGTCACCACCCAGGAAGGTATCGCCGTTGGTCGAGCGGACTTCGATCAAGCCTTCGCTGACGTCCAGGATCGAGATGTCGAACGTCCCGCCGCCCAGGTCGTATACGGCCAGCGTTTCGTCTTTCTTCTTGTCCATGCCATAGGCCAGCGACGAGGCGGTCGGCTCGTTGATGATACGCTTCACTTCCAGCCCGGCGATGCGGCCTGCGTCTTTGGTCGCCTGGCGCTGGCTGTCGTTGAAGTACGCCGGGACGGTGATCACGGCTTCGTTGACTTCTTCGCCCAGGTACGCTTCGGCGTCGGCCTTCATCTTTTGCAGGATCATGGCCGAGATTTCCGGCGGGCTGTAGGGCTTACCGGCCAGGTGCACGCGCACGTCGCCGTTCGGGGCCGCGCTGACTTTGTACGGCACCAGCTTGAGCGCCTTCTGGACTTCGGCGTCTTCGAACTTGCGCCCCATGAAACGCTTGATCGAGAAGATCGTATTCTCAGGGTTCATGACGGCCTGGCGGCGGGCCAACTGCCCGACCAGCCGCTCACCCTGCTTGTTGACCGCTACGACTGAGGGGATCAGCCGTCCGCCTTCTGCCGATGCAATGACGACCGGTTCGCCGCCTTCCATCACCGCGACGACTGAGTTGGTAGTCCCCAGGTCAATACCGACAGTCTTTCCCATAGTTCACCTCATAGACTTAGATTTGGACACGGATAATACCAGATGAATTGAATCAGCCCGCCACGCGCACCAGCGCCGGACGGAGCACGCGTTCGCCTTGCACGTAGCCGCGCTGCAACACCTCGGTGATCGTGCCGCTGGCCGCGTCGCTCCCGTCATCCACGCCAATCGCCTCGTGAAAATTGGGATCGAACGGCTTACCCAGCGCCTCGATTTCTTTCACCCCTTGATCTTCCAGCAGCTTTTCGAGCTTGCGGCGGATCAGGGTGATCCCGTCAAACCATTGGTTGCGGGCCTCGGCGGGCACGGCCCCCATCGCGCGGTCAAAGTCGTCCAGAACGGGGAGCAGCTTGAGCAGCAAGCCACCGCTCACGACCTGGGCCAGGTCCGCCCGCTCGCGCTCGACGCGCCGTTTGTAGTTCTGGAAGGCCGCCCGCTCGCGCTGCAACCCGTCCAGGTATTCGGCGGCACGCGCTTCGGACTGCTGAAGTTTCGCTTCCAGATCAGCCCCCGGAGCAGTCGCCGCGGCATCAGCAGGAGTCTCAGCGGCGGTCTCGATGACTTGCTCTTCTTCCATAGCGTCCTCAGGTTGTTTCGAGTGTCGTTTTTTGGCACTCACGGATACACGCCCTCCCCAAAATGACCGATGAATCGTAAAAACACTGCATTTGGGCAGCGTTTGTAGTGTAGCCTATGAGTAATAGAAATCCATTAGCAAACCGCAGGAAAAATGTAGAAAGCAGACCTTGGGGAAAAACTCATCCCCTCTCCAGGGATCGAAGAGGGGATGAAGGCGCGATCAGCCCAGGTAGGTGAACGTGAGCGGCAGCGTCCCGGAGCAGGGCACGTCGGTGAAGCCGACGACCAGTTCGCCCGACATC
Organism: uncultured Anaerolineaceae bacterium; assembly: GCA_964427955.1. Lineage (GTDB taxonomy): Bacteria > Chloroflexota > Anaerolineae > Aggregatilineales > Aggregatilineaceae > JACRBK01. The sequence goes on along the minus strand of CAYRWY010000039.1, from coordinate 18,945 downwards.
GAGGTCGGGGCGGCCACGTGCAGGTAGAACATCCCGTACATGTTGGCCTGCGAAGAAGGCAGCGCGACCGAATAGAAGCCCTGCCCGCCGGTGAGCACCAGCGTGCCGCCGGAGTCGCTCAGGGTCACGGTGGTCCCCCCGCCGGAGGTCGTCAGGCGCAGGTTGCCTTCCAGGTAGCCCAGGTTGATGGGCACGCGGAGGGTATCGCCGCCCTGGCAGCTCATCAGCATCTCGTGGGTATAGGACCCGTACCAGATCCCGTTGGCCGGGACCAGGCTGGTATCGGTTGGGGTCGTGCCGGTCTGACCGCCGCCGGATTCCCCGCCCGTCTGGCCGCCGCCGCTGGGCGTGGGCTGCGCCGGGACGAAGCCCGGGGCAGGCGCGACGATACCCTGCGCGGAGGTCTCGCCGATCCGGTCGCAGTCGCCGGTCTTGATGACGTCCGTATCGGCTACCCACAATTCGTTGGCATCCGGGATGGTCTTATCGACGCGCCACCACAGGCTGCCATCGGCAGCATTCGCCTTGCCGAGCACGGCTACTTCGCCATCTTTGGGCATGAGCGATGTGATCTCGCCGCGATTCAGGCCGGGACCCAACCGCAGCGGCACGCCGTAGGATTTGTCGGTGCTGACGAAACACTGCACTGCCGCCGCGGCCCCCTTGGGGAGCTGGGCCAGGATGTCCTCGACCACGGGGGCGATGGTTTCATAGTCGTCCAGCGCGGCATACGACAGGTAGAATAACTGCCCGTCGCCCCAGGCGATCACGGCGGCTACGCCCTCATGCCCGTCGTCGGCGAAGGGATACTCGACCCCGTCCTCGCGCTCGGTGATGGCGGTTTCGTCGATGGTCGATTGGAGCACGTCCGTATACAGGTAGACCAGCAGATCGGTCGGCGTCTCGAACGTCTCCCCATAGCTGGCGATGACGGTGGGCGGATAGATCGCCAGGTAGCGATCTTCGCCCGCGCTGAACACGTAAGTTCCCGCATCCTCGACGAACTCCCATTCGTCCGGGATCAGGATAGCTGTCCCATCGGACAGCACGATCTGGTACTTGCCGCCGCTCTCCTGACCGGCGGCCCAACCCACCGGCAGAGCCAACATGGCTACGAGCACCAGTATTAAGACTTTCTTGTTCATACTTCTCCTCCCTTTTGCTACACAGCAGTGACACACACGCTGCCTTCAGTATAGTACGAATCCTGACGGAGCGCGTGCCGATCCGGCTTCGGCGGTGTATCAACGGGGAGAATACGTCGTGGGAGGGGGGATTATCAATAACTAGATAGTGTAATCCACCTCTGGCAGCGGGGCGTACTCGCTGCGTTTCGCGCTGGGGGAATCGTACCCGCCGTTCCCATTGCCGTTGCTGCCGTTGGTGTGGATGGCGTGCTCGACCTCGTCCAGCCGCGCCAGGATGCGATCCAGCCGCTCGGCGACCACGTCCGGCATCACGTTGTGCGCCAGATCGGGCCGGTGCGACGACGGCTCCGGACCATCACGCCGGACCGGCTTGCCGGGAATGCCTACCACGACCATATCAGGTTCTACGTCTTTGACGACCACTGCATTCGCTCCGATCCGTGAATTTTTACCGATTCTGATGGCGCCGAGGACTTTCGCCCCCGCGCCCACGACGACACCATCTTCCAGGGTGGGGTGGCGCTTGCCGGGATTCAGGCTCACGCCGCCCAGCGTCACGCCATGATAGAGCGTCACGTCCGCGCCGATCTCCGCCGTTTCGCCGATCACGACACCCATGCCATGATCGATGAACAGGCGCGGGCCGATGGTCGCGCCGGGGTGAATCTCGATCCCGGTCAGGGTGCGCGCGGCCTGCGAAACCCAGCGGGCCAGCAGCCGCAGCTTCGCCTGCCACAGGCGGTGCGCGACGCGGTGCAGCCATACGGCGTGCAGCCCTGGATAGGAGGTGAAGACTTCCAGCATGTTACGAGCCGCCGGATCGCGTTCCAGTATGCACCGGACATCTTCGCGCATGGTCTTGAACATCAGCGATCCTCCTTGTCGGGATCAGTGATTAGTGGTTAGCGATTAGTTTTCAGTTGACAGTTCTCAGTTGGCAGTGAAAAGCGATCCGCCGGACTGAAAACTGTCAACCGATCACTGTCTACGGTCTACTCTTCGAGATCGGCGAAAAGCGGCGTCGAGAGATACCGCTCGCCCCAGGACGGGATGATCACCACGATCAGTTTGCCCGCGTTGTCGGGACGGTGCGCCACCTGGAGCGCCGCCCAGGTCGCCGCGCCGGACGAAATGCCGACCAGCAGCCCTTCCTGCGTGGCCATCTGGCGGGCGGTGCTGAAGGCGTCCTCGTTCTTGACCTGGATGATCTCGTCGTAAATCTTGGTATTCAACACGGCAGGGACGAAGCCCGCGCCGATGCCCTGGATCGGGTGCGGCCCCTTCGGCCCGCCGGACAGCACCGGCGAGGCGGCGGGTTCCACGGCAATTGCCTTGAAGGACGGCTTGCGCGCCTTGAGCACTTCGCCGATCCCGGTGATGGTGCCGCCCGTGCCGATCCCGGCGACCAGAAAATCGACCTGGCCGTCCGTATCGCGCCAGATCTCTTCGGCGGTGGTACGGCGGTGGACGTCGGGATTGGCCGGATTTTCGAACTGCTGTGGGATGAAGACGTTCGGATTCTCGTCGGCCATCTGCCTGGCCCGGTTGATCGCGCCGCCCATGCCTTCGGGGCCAGGGGTCAGGATCAGTTCCGCGCCGAACGCGCGCAAAATCTTGCGGCGCTCCTTGCTCATCGTTTCGGGCATGGTCAGGACCAGGTGATAGCCGCGCTGGGCGCAGACCATCGCCAGGGCGATCCCGGTGTTGCCGCTGGTCGGCTCGACGATGATGGTGTTCGGGCCGATTTTGCCGTCGCGCTCGGCGGCTTCGATCATCGCCAGGCCGATACGATCCTTGACGCTCTTGGCCGGGTTGTAGTATTCGAGCTTGGCGACGACGGTTGCCCCGGCGTTCCCGACGACCCGGTTCAGGCGTACCAGCGGCGTGTTGCCCACCAGTTCCGTCACGTTCGCCGCGATTTTCAGTTTGGGTTTGTCTGCAATAGCCATTGGTCTTCTTCCTTGTGTCTCACTCATGTTCCGGTCGGAAAAACAAAAAACCGGCCACGCTTGGGATTGCGTGACCGGTTCAGGATACCCGTAGCTACGAGCCGCGATCAGCCGATAGCACCACTCTCCAAGCGCTGCTGGATTGAGTTCAGACAGATACAGGCGCAAGCCTGGGTGTGGGCGAACATGGATCGGCGTTCCATCGGGTTGATTTTTATGACGTTGATGTGAATTATAGCCTGCTTTGACCCCTTTGGCAAGCTTTGTCTGGATCAGGGGCGCGGCGCAAACTTTGATTGATGCGATACAAGATAATTTACCACAGCTTCTGGCAGCAGACCAAAAATTGAGGAATTCGCCGGGCGCGGCGCGGGGTATTCTGGACGCACGTTGTGATAGAGGAGGAAGGACCATGCACGACAAGACGTATCAGGTACGCCCGGTGGGCACCGTCCGCGTCACGGCGGCGGGGTATGCGCTGCACCTCGCGGAACCATTCCGGCCAGGGCTGGCGCAGTTGGCAAAGTTCAGTCACGTCAAGGTGATCTGGTGGGCGGACCGGCTGGATACGGACGCGGATCGCGCGCTGCTGCAAGTCGAGCCGCCCTACGCGCTGGGGGAGACGGTGGGCGTCTTTGCCTGCTGCTCGCCCGCTCGCCCGAATCCGATCGCGCTCACGACCTGCTTTGTGCTGGGCGTGGACGAGGCCCAGGGCGTGGTCGAGGTGCCCTGGATCGATGCGCTGGACGGCACGCCGATCCTGGACCTGAAGCCGTACATTCCGATTGCGGACCGGTTTCGGGACTTCTATGTGCCGGAGTGGCTGGCCGTGCTGCCCGCCTGGGCGGAAGATGCGGCCAGCATCCCGCCGGGGTTTTTCGGGGAATAAAAAGCTTCACCACAGAGGGCACAGAGAAAAACGAGGGAAAAGCGAGAGAAAAAGCGAAAAACGATTCAACGCAGAGAGCGCGGAGCACGCCGAGATGAGAAGGTAAGCGATCATGTAGGGGCGACCCGCCGGGTCGCCCAGGTATTGAGATGAAGGGCGCGGCTCATTAAGAAAATAACACGGAGAAATAGTCTCGTAGGGGAGCACCCGCGTGTGCTCTCTGGGCGGACACGTGGGTCCGCCCCTACGGTTTCCGTCGTTGAGAGTTCAATCGCATCAATACGCCCAATCTTCACCGTAGACCTATCCCTGTCCGCCCTCAAACACCGTGGAGACGGTAGGGCGATGATCTGATGTGGGCCGGATCACTCCTCGGTCCGCTTCCAGAGCCGCCTCAGGATCGTCGCGTAGCCCAGCGACTCGTAGAACGCCAGGGCGTCGTCGTTGAATTCCCACACCGTCAGCTCAACCTCCGCCAGGCTGTGCGCGTGCGCCCAGGCGTGCGCCCGGTCCATCAAGGCCCGCCCGATCCCCAATCGCCGGTAGGCGCTCAGCACGGCGACGCTGTCCACGACCAACCAGCGGCGCGGGACGAACATGGGGAGATCGGGGTTCTGCCGTACCATGCCCGTCAGGACGCCGACGATCCGTCCGTCGTGTTCGGCCACGAGCAGCAGCGCCTCCGGGTGGTCCAGCGTCTCGACGAACCACGGCACGGACCGCGCCGGTCCGTCGAGGGGACGAAAGAAATGGGGGAGGGCGTCGGCGTGAAAAGCATCCAACTCTTGCAGGACGGCAACCACCCCCTCATAGTCATCACGCCGGGCTGGTCGAATAGTGGGCATGGGCGATCCTCTCGTTGCTTGCCGTTGTCGAAAACCGGAGTATAGCGCACTTAGCGACTGACGTTACGCACTTCGCCATTGACCTCACCCCCGGCCCCTCTCCAAAAGACGTGGAGAGGGGAGAATGCGGCGGACGAACTCCCCTTCTCCCTCTCCAGGCAAGTTGGAGAGGGAGAAGGGGGTGGGGGTTGAGGGTGAGGTAAAGTTTAGTAGAACGAGCGTTCAATTTCGGTCTCCCAGTTCACACCGGCATCCACTATAATCTCCGTAGTTTTTACCCGTTGTTTTCTTGAAGGAGTTTCACCGATGACCCTGCCTTTTGAACTCTCCGACGAGCAGGTGATGCTGCGCGACGCCGTGCGCGACTTCGCCCAGCGCGAGATCGTCCCCATTGCCCCCCACTTCGACGAAACCGGCGATTTTCCGCTCGCGACGGTGCGCAAAATGGGCGAGATGGGCCTGATGGGGATTGAAGTGCCGGAGGAATACGGCGGCGCGGGAATGGATACCGTCGCTTACGTGCTGGCGATGATCGAGATCGCGAAGGCCGATGCGTCGCACAGCACCGTGATGAGTGTGAACAACAGCCTGGTGAATTATGCGCTGCTCAAGTTCGGCACCGAGGACCAGCGCCAGCGTTACCTGACGCCGATTGCCAGCGGGCAGAAGATCGGCGCGTATTCGCTCACCGAGCCGATGAGCGGCAGCGACGCGGGCACGATGCGCAGCCGGGCCGTGCTCAACGCGGCGGGGACGCATTATATCATCGACGGGCGCAAAAGCTGGGTGACGAGCGGCCCGGTGGCCGACATCGTGCTGGTGTTCGCCATGACCGATCCTGCGCAGCAGCACAAAGGGATCACCGCGTTCATCGTCGAGGCCGACCGGCCCGGCTTCGAGCGCGGCAAAAAAGAACCCAAGCTCGGCATCCGCGCCAGCGCGACCAGCGAGCTGGTCTTCGATCACTACGAATGCCCGGTCGAGAACGTGCTGGGCGAGCCGGGGATGGGCTTCAAAATCGCCATGACGGCGCTGGATGCCGGGCGGATCGGGATCGCGTCGCAGGCGGTGGGGATCGCCGAAGCGGCTTACGAGGCGTCCGTCGCCTACGCCCGCCAGCGCGAAGCCTTCGGCCAGCGGATCGGCCAGTTCCAGATGATCCAGCAGAAGATCGCCGACATGAAAACCCGCCTGGAAGCGGCGCGGCTCCTGACGTTCAATGCGGCGCTGGCCAAGATGCGCGGCGGACGCTACACCACCGAAGCGAGCATAGCGAAGCTGTACGCCAGCGAAGCGGCTATGTTCGTCACCCACCAGGCTGTACAAATTCATGGCGGGATAGGGTATAGTAAAGAACTGCCCCTGGAACGGTATTTCCGCGATGCCAAGATTACCGAGATTTACGAAGGGACCAGCGAAATTCAGCGGCTGGTGATCGCACGGAACGAGTTAGGTCTGCGGTAGGGGCAGGATCGCTAAAAACCCTTTTTCTCGTGGAGTGGAAGGTATTTAAGGAGCTGTGCATGAGTGAGAAAGAAGTTCGCCCAGACGACACCAGCGAGGAGACTCCCTCCCCGCAGGACCCGGTGGTGTCGGCGCTGCGGGATATTCCCCGCCTACGGTCAATTCACGAGGAAAAGGGGTCGGTCAAGCCCTTCGTCCCGCCGCCACCGTTCGCCAGCCGTGTCGGCGGCCTGGGGCAGGGGTGCAGCGGGGTGCTGCTGGTGCTCACCGGGCTGGTGATGCTGCTGACGGCGATGTGGTTCGGCTTCTACCTGTGGGGCCCCGGCCTGGTCCTGACGGCGGGCCTATTCCTGATCGGCGGGACCGGCGGTGTCTGGCGCGGCTACCGTATGCCGTTGATCGCCTCCACGGCGGCGATCCTGGCGCTGGCGCTGGTGAGCTATTTCTGGATGTCGTATGTCCCGGTGGCTTTCCGGCTGATGCCGGTGGCTGGGCTGGGCCTGCTGCTTGGCTCGCTGTGGTACATCGTCGTGATGGTCGTGGTCGTGACGCTGATCGCGCACGGCATCAGCCTGTTCTATTGGAAGAAGCTGAAATCCGTCCGCTCACGCGCCTTCATGTTCTGGATCGCCGCGGCTTTTGCGGCCTGCATCATCTCGGTCGTGCTGCATGTGACGCAGCAGCAGCAGCGCCAGACCTGGCTGGACGATCACAAGGACACCTGGACGGCGGAAGCGGCGACCGATCAACTGAATATCGGCTGGACGGGCAACGTCACCCTGGGGTACAGCTTCGTGCAGTCCAGCGAGACCGACGACAGCGGCTTCGACGCGCGCCTGGCCGAACTGAACGCCGCCCTGGAAGGGGGCAGCGAGCTGGTGCGGATCAGCGCCAGCGGCGATCTGCTGCTTGAGACGCAGGTCCCGCGGCTGTTCGAGCTTAAAGACGATGCCAGTGACGAAGACAAGCAGAAAGCGGCGGACCGGCTCACCAACCAGCAGGCCGCCGAAGACGAGTACATGGCGCGGGTCAAGGAGTCCGGCGTGAAGCTGGTCCTGGTCGATGCGCAGTATTCCCCGTACCTGATCGTGCAGGGCGGCGAGAACGATGGCGACAAGCTGACCTGGGATGAGTTTACCCAGATTCAGGAAAATCGCATTCGCCACTATGCCGAGCTGTACCAGCCCTATGCTTACGAGGTGGTCAGCGAGCCGTCCGGCTACGCGACGTACAGCGCGGTGGACGAAGGCGACGACGTCGATCGCGTCGCGTTGTGGGTGGCACAGACCGAGCGGCTGATCAAGGCCGTGAACGAGGTCAGCCCCGACACCCTGATCGGAGTCACGATCTCGATTGACAGCGACTTCGAGAAAGATTTCTACGCAGCGTTGCTGGAAAACAAGGATCTGGACTATCTCGGCGTGCGGCTGTTCCAGCCGGGCGCGTTCCAGGTGATCGAGGACCTGTTCAAGGACCAAGGCGAGCCGCGCGAGTATGGCAAGCAGTTCTGGATCGTCGAGACGTGGTACGGCTACTGCCTGGCGCCGCAGCGCAGCATGAAGCTGGATGCCGAGTGGCTGGACCTGGTGGCCGCGTTCTCCGCCAAAGAGTCGATCACGACCATGCTGGCCAACGATTACGGCTGCTTCCTCCAGCCGGGCGGGACGGCGCTGCAAACCTTCGACAAGGCGGATGGCCGCACGGACGTCTGGAAGCGCTGGCGCGACCTGATCCAGGTGTGGAAGCCCGCGTTCTAGAGGGCAATCACGTCCTGTCCCGGCCTCACCCCCCGGCCCCCTCTCCATTCGAAAAGCACAATGGAGAGGGGGAGAAAACCGAGGCTCTCATGCCCTTCTCCATCGTTTTCTGATGGAGAGGGGGCCGGGGTGAGGCCGGTTTTTTCCCTACCACCGTGGCAGAGCGGCGTGTGTCAGGCGCGAGAGGCCGATGGTCCGTCCTGGCGCGGGTTGTAGTCCGGGCCGTGGGGGAGAGGGGGAGGCGGCGAATCGTGGCTGAGCAGGTAGGCGCGGGCTTCTTCCCGGTTGGAGAACAGCCGCAGCAGCTCGCGCTGGGTGATGCGGTTGAGCAGATCGGCCAGGATTTCACTCTCGACGGTCGGACTGAAACCACAGATCCGGCCCCGGTTAGGATGCCGGGGGATCGAGCTTTGCAGGTACAGATAGATCAGACTGGGCGAGATGTGACCAACCTCGGACAGGTCCAGCAGCGTATGCACCGGGGCCTGGGCCGTATCGAGAATCAGGCTCATTTCCTCGATCATGATCCGGGTATGGTTATCGTCGATGGTTCCGAACCAACGCTCCAGCACGATTTTGTCCGGGACCAGCCAGGTGATTTCGATAGGCATAACAGTGACAATTCCTCACCAATACACGTCATTCGCTGATGGTTATACGCTGTAAGATGCATTGAGATTCGGACCTGTCTTAATTATATAGCAAGTATTCCTTTATGTACATGAGGCAACTATGATCAAACGCATCAACCATGTCGCCATTGTCGTCGAAGACCTGTCCGCGGCCCTCAAGTTCTGGCAGGACGCCCTGGGGCTGCCGCTCGCCAAGACCGAAGAAAATCCCGGCGAGAGCGTCGATATCGCCTTCTTGCCCATCGGCGAGAGCGAGATCGAACTGCTCCAGCCGACCGATCCGGAGAGCGGCATCGGAAAATATCTCGCCAAAAAGGGCCAGGGGATGCATCACGTCTGCGTCGAGGTGGACGACCTTCAGGCGACGATGGAGCGACTGACCGGGCGCGGCATCCAGATGATCAACGAGTCGCCGCGCACCCGCGACGATGGCACGCGCTATGCCTTCGTGCATCCCAAGAGCGCGGGCGGCGTGCTGGTCGAGCTGTACGAACTGCCCCAGGGTTAAAAATCGGGTTACTGACGCTGGTATAACTTCTACTGATCAATCTAAACCCCACCCCCTACCCCTCCCCAGGCAAGCTAGAGAGGGAAGAAAGCGGCTTGTTCCCCTCTCCAACTTGTTTGGAGAGGGGCCAGGGGTGAGGTAAATATCCCTGGCAAAAATTTAGCTGATCAATAGGTGCTGTCGTAGGGGCATCCTCTGCGCCTACGATCTCCCTAAAGACGAAGATCATCCCTGTTCGCCGTCAAATGTTCTCCGCTCCTGTCCGCTGCGCGAACTCGACCACGCCGCCGGGGTCGAACTGGCTGGTAAACTGCCGCAGCCCATTCGCCCGATCAGCGCCGCCCGCGTCCGTGGCAAGGATCTGCTCGGCGTAGGCCGCGACATCCTCCACGATCCGCTCATAACGGTAGTAGGCCAGGGCCACCCGATCAACCGCCGCCGGGCCGTAGCCCGCGTAAAACAGCCGTATTTCGTCCTCGGCGGAACGCTGGTTCCGGAACAAGCCCCCGCCGACGAACATCAGATCGCGCTCTTGGGGCGCGAGGATCAGCGTATCCCAATCGACCACGTACAGTGCGCCATCCGGAGTGATCAGCAGATTCCCGGCGTGCAGGTCGGCGTGGCACAGCACCAACGGCAGATCGCGCGTCCGCAGCACGGCGGCGAGCGACTCCGCCCGGGCGACCAGCGCGCTGATCGTATCCCGCTGCGCCCGCATGAAGGCCGCCATGTCCGCCGCGACCGGATCGGCATACGCGATGGTTTCCACCTGGGCCTGAAAATTCCTCACCACGTCGCGCCAGCGCGGGGCGTACGTTTCGTGCGGGAGGCGTGCACGCAGCGTTGGGGGCAGATCCACCGTGTGAAGATCCTGGATCGTCTCCCCCAGCTCGACCCAATGGCGGTCGGTCAGGTCGATCTCGTAGGCATCCTGGCCGGTGATGAACGGCGAGACGACCAACTGGTACTCGTCCAGCGGAACCCACACGCTGCCGGATCGCGCGGCCAGCGGGCCGATGATCCGTCGCACGCCCTGCTGGTGGAGCAGGTGCGGCACGAGCACGGTGATCTCGTCGAAATCACCCCGCCGCAGCTTGACGAAATAGGCCGTTCCGTCGGCGGTCGTGCCGCGGTAGACCGCCGTGTTCCGGTCGGCCCCCAGCGGCAGAAATGTGACGCCGGTCACCGCCAGGTCGTACTGGCTGCGCAGGCAGTCGATGAGGCGCTGGTCATGCAGATCGGGTTTTTCGAGCATCGGTCAGACGGTCGGGTCAAAAGGGGCCTGGCGACCGCGCCACAACTGGATGATGTCCAGCACGGCCAGGGTCGCGTTCTGGCGCACGTCGGGCGGGTAGCTGTAGTACAGGCTGTGTTCGGCGAACTCGTCGGTGTCCAGCACCTCGAAGCTGCCGCCGGGCTTGATCTGCACGTCGAGATCGAGATCCACGAAGCTCAGCATCGTGCCGTTGATTACCGGTGGCAGCCCGACGTTGCAGTAGAAATGGTCCAGCATTCCGTCCCCGTTGTAATTGACATAGACGTTGTACCACCGGTCCCGCCAGAACCACATTTCCGAAGGGGAGGTCATCAGGCGGGCCCAGCCGCGCGTGAAATGTTCCAGCCGCCCCCCGGGATAGGTGCGGAAGCGCAGCAGCGTACCATCATCGCTGACCAGGTGGGCCGGGATATGGTAGTGCAAACGCTGATCGTATTTGCGGGCTTCCAGCAGCCAGGCAGGACCAGGAGGAACATCGAAAGGAAAACGGGTCGCTGGTTGGCTCATGGCGGCTTTCTCAAACGAGAAAAAGCCTCAGGTGCAGCGGAGGCTTTGTCGCGGGCAGCAGCAAACAGCGGGAATGGCCTATTCTTCTTCTTCTTCGAACTCTTCGTCAGGAGCACCGCCGCCGCGCTTCTTGTAGCGGTAGGTGATGCGCCCACGCGTGAGATCGTAGGGGGTCAGTTCGACGCGAACTTTGTCCCCTAGCAAAATGCGGATGTAGTATTTCCGCATCTTGCCTGAGAGATAAGCCAGCACCCGGTGCCCGTTTTCCAACTCCACCATGAACTGGGTGTTGGGCAGGGCTTCGACTACTATGCCTTCAAGCTCAAGCTTATCGTCGGTACGTTTCGCCATAGGCTCTTTCAGACTGAATATCCTGTCGCGCCGGGGCAGGACGGGCCTTCCCCCGGCGCGCAAAGGTCAAGGGTTTAGAACGAACTGGACTTGCGCTGCTTGCGCCGCGCGCGGCGGACTGCTTTTTTCTTCTGGATGCGACGAAGTTCGCTCTTCGAAACATACCAGCGCTTGCGCCGTACCGTGCTCAGGATGCCGCTCTTGGCAACGCTCTTGCGGAACCGCTTGAGCAGCTGATCCTGGGATTCCCCGGGCTGCAATTCCACGTGTGCCATCTGACTCACCCCCTTCCGTGAGAGTTTGATCGCCGGATGCCGCAAAAAAAGAAGCAGGTTGCAAGAACCTGCTCCTCTTGTTAATCAGTGTGAGTCAAAGGCTGTCATCAGCGCTTGCGCTCGTCCCGGCAACCGATTCAATGCGCCGTTTATTGTAACGCGGCGGCTACCGTTTGGCTAGCCTCAATTTCGGCGTCCTCTTCGCTGGCGGGGGCGGCTTCACCTTCGGGCACTTCGGGGAAGGTCAGGCCGTTGTCCACGTCGCGGATGCTGAGGCCGAGGCGCTGGCGGTGCGGCTCGATGCTGATGATGCGCGCCTTGATGACCTGATTCTCCTGCAAGATGAGGGTCGGGTCCTGGGGCGCGGGATCGGCCATCTGGCTGGCGTGGAGCAGGGCTTCGATGCCGGGGTCCAGGCTGACGAACGCGCCAAACTGGGTCACGCGGCTGATCTTGCCTTCCACGACCTGGCCGACATGGTAGATCTCATCAACCTGGCTCCAGGGATTCGGCTGCAACCGCTTGAGCGACAGCCCAATGCGGCGGCCTTCCTGGTCCAGACGCAGCACGAACACGTCGATCTCGTCGCCGACCTTCAGCAGTTCGCGCGGGTGCTTCACGCGGTGCCAGGCCAGCTCGCTGATGTGGATGAGTCCGTCAGCACCGCCCAGATCGACAAATGCGCCGAAGTCTCGGAGTCCGCTGACAATGCCACGCCGCGTTTCACCTTCTTTGAGCGTCTCCAGCAGTTCGTTCTTGCTGGCGTCGCGGATCTCGCGCTGCGCTTCGCGCTGGCTGAGCACCAGGCGACGGCGGCGGCGGTTGACCTCGATGATCTTGACGGTGATCGGCTGGCCGACGGTCTTTTCCAGGTAGGTGGTGCGCTCGTCTTCGCTCAAACCGCGCGGCAGGTCGAGCACGTGACTGGCCGGAACAAACCCACGCAGATTGCCAAAGGGCACGATCAGGCCGCCCCGGTTGGCATCGGCGACGAAGCCATCGTAGACGCCGTCCGCCGTCATGAGTTCTTCTGCGCGCAGCCAGTCTTCGTTCTGCTTGGCCTGGGAGACCGAGACGATCATGTTGCCGTCTTCGTCTTCGGAACGGATGATCATGACCGGGACGGAGTCGCCAATCGCGAAGGTAACTTCTTCGCCCAGCCGTTCGAGATCGGCGCGCGGCACGACACCATCGCGCTTCATACCGAGATCAATCAACAGGCCCATATTGTCGATAGACTGGACAATGCCCGTCACGATATCGCCGCGAACTGGCTGCTCGACGGCGAAGGATTCCTCGAGCAAAGTCAAGAAATCCATTTCCTCTGCCAGATTGCTGGTTGCTTCGATTCTGTCTTCCATAATACTTTGTGGGTCTATGCCTCAATGGCCGGATGATGGTGGACTATTAGCTGGCAGCAAAAAACCGGCCCCAGACCGGACACCGGTAATTTGTGCGTGATAGAGGTATGCGTCCCCCTTACTATAGTCGGGTGGCATTATAGCGGCGGTCTTACCTCTTGTCAAACGATTTCGGAACCTTTGCACAAATCAGTTTCGGCAGGTGCTGCATGACGCGCCGGAGCAGCCCGCACACCCGCCGCCACTGTGGTGCTCGTGCGCGTGAGAATGCGGCTGGCTGCCGCCGACTACGTTCGGCGCGGAATAGACGCGCGCGGTTTTCTCCCCGTGACAGACCGGGCACACGGCGGCCTGACTCGAGTCGGCCATCGCGCGCCGCACCTCGAACACTTCCTGACAGTCGTTACAGCGATAATCGTAGACGGGCATGATGTGCTCCTGATTGAGTCTGAACGGTTTCATTATCCCTCTGGCAGTATAATGCTGCCAGTGAATTCTGACCTGTTTTGGGGCCGGTCCCAATCAACTTACCCTCTGGTCCCGGAAATAGTTTTCGACGGCCTCGAAGGCTTCCGGGGTGCATAACTCAATTAAGGCAAACACAGCAGTTGACCGGATGAGCGGATCGGTATCTTCCAGCGCCGTGACCAGGGGGGCCAGGGCACGTTCCTTGTCGAGTCGGGCGAGTGAGGTAACCACCAGCCATCGCACCCGGCGACTGGGATGGTTCAAGGTTGCTGCCACGGGGGCAAAGGCGCGCGCATCGCGGAGATCGGCCAGCGCCTTGACGGCTCTTTCCTGAACGTAGGGAGTGGGGCGCGCTAGTGCGGCGATCAACGGGTCTACCGCACGTGTATCTCGGAGCTTGCCCAGCGCGGCGGCGGCATTGCCCCGCACCAGGGTATCAGGATGGTGCAGTGCCATGATCAAGACCTCGACTGCTGGCGTCCCGATCTCGCCTAAAATCTCGACGGTGCGCAGCCGGATTTTTCTTCGAATGTCCTGCAAAAGGTGACTGAGTGGCTCGACTGCTGGGGGGCCAATTTTGATCAGGGCACGCATAGCATACCGGCTGACGTGTCCGTTTGTATCGGATAAAGCTGTGAGTAGTGTGGCAATCGCAGCCTCATCCCCCATTTCCGCCAGGGTTGATAGGGTGCGCTGCCGCGTGCGCCAATTTTGACGGCTCATGTTCCCTCTCCATTCAAGGTTTCAGGGGGAGGATCGGGTAAAACTCAGGGCGTAAATTTTTCAGGTAGGGGAAATGCATGAATTGCCCCTACAAAAAATTGATCCCGACTATGGTATTTTCGCCGTTTGTCCGCCCCTGAACCACCAGAGGGGAAGCTGTGTTGCTGGTACCCCCCCTCTCCCATCGTTTGCGATGGGAGAGGGGGCAGGGGGTGAGGGCCTCTATTCGTATTGCAGCGCGCGGATGATGTCCAGCTTGGCGGCATTGCGCGCGGGCAGGATGCTCGAAAACAGCGCCAGGAGAATGCCCAGGACCACGGCGGCCACGATGCCGAGCAGCGGGAAGCTGTACGTCATATTCCAGGCGACGCTGCTGAGCGTCGAGATGATGCCGTAGCTCATCGCGATCCCGGCCAGCACCCCGGTCGCCGCTCCGAACAGGCCGAGCAGCAGCGCCTCCGCCGTCACGATGCGCCGCACCTGGTGGCGGCTGCCGCCGACGGCCCGCACGATCCCGATCTCGCGGGTGCGCTCCATCACATTGATCGTCAGGGTGTTGAGCAGGCCCAGTGCCGACGGGATCAGAATCAGGATCGCCATGCCCCAGAAGAGCCAGTACGCATTCCCCGTCGCATCGCTCAGGGTTTTCTTGTACTCGCTGACGGCGCGCACGGTGAACTGCGGGTAATCCTGCGCGGCGGTCGTGATCGCGGCCAGCGCGGCGGCTTCATCGGCCCCCGGCTTGAGCCGGATCATGATCAGCACGTCTTCCTGTTTGTGGAAGTCGGCGGCGAGGTTCGCCTGCGAGATATAGAAGGCGTTCAGCTTGAAGTGCAGCAGGTCGTCGGCCAGGGCCACGATCCGGTAGGTCTGCTCGCCTTCGGCGGTGGGCAGGGTGATGCTGCTGCCGACCTTCAAGCCGAAGGTATTGGCCGTGAGCGTATTGACGATGGCCGCCCGCTCCGTGTTCAGGGCCGCGTAAGCCTCGTCGGGCTGGCCCTGGTTGAAGTCCAGCGGCGCGACCTTCGGATAGTCGTCCGGGTTGATCCCCAGAATTTCCAGCGATTGGCCCTTATAGGTGTCGGACGCGTAGCGCAGCCCGGCCACGGTCTGCACGTCGGGGATCGCGCGCAGGCTGTCGGCTAACTTCTCGTCGGCGCCCAGCACGCTCCCGTACATGGCAATGGTCTGCGGGGTCAGCATGACGTCGCTGGAAAAGGACGCCTCCATCAGACGGTCGATCAGCACCTTGAAGCTCGACACCATCGACGCAATCAGGATCACCGTCGCCAGGCCGATCATGAGGGTGCTGGACGTGATCGCGGCCCGGCCCGGCATCCGCACCATGTTGCTGCGCGCCAGGTCGCCTTCGCGGTCGAACCACAGCGAGAGGAACGGGCTGAACAGGCGGGTCAGCGGCAGCACCAGTCCCGGCGCGGCGATGATCATCCCGATCATGAATAGCACGGCTCCCCCGGCGGTCGTCTGGTCGCTGGCGACCAGCAGCAGCACCGCCACGGCCATGATCGCCGCGCCCGCGATGATGCCCCAGCGGGCGGCACGGCGGGTGTCGGCGGCGGTGCCCGGTCGCATGGCGTCCAGCGGCGAGATGCGGCCTGCCGAGCGCGCGGGCCAGTATCCGGCCAGCAGCGTGGTCAGCAGCCCGACCGCCAGCGCCGATCCCACCGAAGAGACCGACAGCCGGATGTCTATCTCGAAGTCGTTGATCGAGAACGTCGAACTCATCCGGTCGTAGAAGCTGGACATTAGCAGCGCCATGCTCAGCCCGATCAGCAGCCCTAACGCGGTGCCGATCAGCCCCTGGATCAGGCTCTCGACCAGGATCATCTGGGTGATCTGGCGGCGGGTCGCCCCGACGGCGCGCAGCATGGCGAGATCGTGGCGGCGTTCCAGGATCACGGTGCGGAAGGTGTTGAAGATCAGGAAGGCGCCGATGAACAGGGCAATCGCGCCCATCACGCCGAAGATCGCGAAGCCCATCTTCATCGAGGACAGCGTATCCGTCTCGCTGGACGTCGAATCCAGCCGGAAGTCTTTGCCGAGCGCCTTTTTGATGTCCGACTTGACGGCTTTTTCGCTCGTGCCCGGCTTGAACGCCACGTCGATGGTGTTGATCAGGCCCGGCTGGCTGAAGGCCGCCTGGGCGTCCGCCAGGGTGACCATGATCTGCGGGCGCGACTTGGTCCCCGCGTTAGCGACCGTGCCGACGATGGTATAGGTCTGAATCCCGTTGGCGGTCATCAGTGGAATTTTCGCGCCGAGGGTCAACTGCGGCGCGAGCTCGGCCAGTTGGGCCGGGATCACCGCGACGCCCGTATCGCCGGGTTCGAGGAAGCGTCCGCTGCTCACGACGTACTCCCGCACGTCGAGCACCGTGGCCGGGTCCACGCCGATCAGCTCGATCTTGGCGGCGTCGCCCAGTTCGGCGGTCTGGGCATCGGGCAGCGAGATCAGGCGGCGCAGCGATCCGGTCACTGCGCTGACGTTCTCGACGTCTTTGACCGCCTGAAGCGGCTGATCCGGTGCGAACGATTCGCCCGACACGCTGCTGATGCTCAGGTCCACGTTGCCCGAAGCAGCAATCATGGTGCGGCGGAAGGCGTCCATCGCGGCGGGCATGGTCAGGTTCATGGCGAAGATCAGGGCCACGCCGAAGACAATCGCCAGCGTGGTCAGCGTCGTGCGCAGCTTGCGCCCGGCCAGGTAGCGCAGCGCCATGATCGACATCTGTCCGAAAGTCGTAGCCGTTCCAAAGGGTGTGGTAGCCATAGTTCCTCCTGTCAGCCGACGGCGACGCGGCCCAACTGTTCGCGGATCAGCTCGGCATTCCCCTGGCCGCGTAGGTGATTTTCGTCCACGATCTGGCCATCCTTCAAGAAAATGATCCGGTCGGCATGGGCGGCGATGCGCGGATCGTGCGTGACCAGGACGATGGTGCGGCCCCAGTCATCCGCCGCGCGGCGCAGCAGCAGCACGACTTCGTCACTGGACCGCGAGTCCAGGTTGCCGGTCGGCTCGTCGCCCAGGATGACGGCGGGATTGGTGACCATCGCCCGCGCCAGGGCCACGCGCTGCTGTTCGCCGCCGGACAGTTCGAGGGGGCGGTGCGTGCCGCGCTGGGCCAATCCCACGCGGGTCAGGGCGTCGTCGGCGCGCTGGAGGGCGTCGGGACGCTTGGTGCCATCCAGGATCATGGGCATGGCGACGTTTTCGCGCGCCGTCAGCACCGGGATCAGGTTGAAGAACTGGAAGATGAAGCCCAGGTCGGTGCGGCGCAGGCGCGACAGCCCGTCGTCGTCCAGCGTGCTGAGATCGCGGTCGCGCAGGCAGACCGTGCCGCTGGTAGGGCGATCCAGCCCGCCCAACAGGTAGAGCAGGGTGCTCTTGCCGGAGCCGCTCGGCCCCATGATCGCCAGGAATTCGCCTTCTTCGACGGTGAGATCGACGCCGTTCAAGGCGGTGACCGGGTGGCCGGCGTCGCCATAGAGCTTGGTCAAGGCGGTAGTACGTATGAGCTGCATAGTGATCTTCCTTCCTGCATGGCAGGTGATAATCGAAAGCAGAGATGGGTGATTAGTTTTTAGTGGTTAGTTTTTAGTTTTCAGTCAGCAGCAGGCCATCAGGACGGCCAGCCCTGGAACTAATCACTAACAACTAATAACTAACGACTCAGTCCTCCGGGACAGGCTCGACTTTGCGTTTAGGTCGTCCGCGCTGTTTAGGTTCGGGGTGGGGTGGGGTGTAGTGTTTCAGGTCCGGCAGGCGGCTGTCGCACATCTCGATCCAGCGCAGATCGGCTTCCAGGTGCATGATCGCGCTGTCCAGCAGCAGCACCCAGGGCAGCTCGGTCCGCGGATCGGCCTTGCGGCGCAGATCGGTGGCTTCGTGAAGCTGCTGGTACAGCTCCCGCCGCTGGATCATCAAGACCTGTTCCGGCTTGACCGGGCCGCCGATCAGGCTCAGCACGAGCTTGATGTAGAAGGTATCGCCCAGCCGGTAATCGCGTACTTCGGGCGTGAGGTACCACTGCTCCAGCTCGCCTCGCCCTTCGTCGGTGATGCAGTAGACCTTGCGGTCGGGGGCGTCGTTGGTCGGCTCGACCTCGTAATCGACGAGGTGGGCTTCTTTGAGCCGGGCGAGCGTGCTGGCGATCTGCCCCGGCTTGACGTCCCACTCGGCATTGACGGCTACCGTGAGCTGTTTGCCGAGTTCGTAGCCGTGCATGGGGTGCTGGTACAGCAGCGCCAGCAGGGTGAATTTGACCGACATGATAATCTATACACCGAGTGTCTAGTTTTCAAGAAAACTATACACCCAGTTGCTAGTTTTTGCAAGTGGATTCCATCTGAGGGGAAAAAGGCACGCGGGATGGCCGGTGCAGGGGGTGGCGAGAGAACGTTTCATCACAAGGGGGGTGTTGCTTTTATGGTACCATATCGATCCAGGCCGGTAAATGGCGATTAGAGCGTGTTATGCACTTACTGATTCTTGCAGAATAAACTAAAGTCCGCGAGACAGCACCCCCACCCCACCTCCCCCGTGCACGGGGGAGGCGCAGGAGGGGGTGAACTTCACGGAAGTTTAGATAGTAATGCAAGGATCAGTAATTTGCTGAGGAACGGTGGGGTAGCCCCTCCCTGAATCCTGCCCCATGCCGAGGTTCAGGGGCGGACAGGCATTGAGAACCAGGATTTTTGAGGGACAATTCTCAATTTCTAAAAGCAGGGCGCGCCCCTATCACGACGTTTCCACGGCGCCACTCCCCCTCGCC
>CAYRWY010000038.1:0-22653 GCA_964427955.1 uncultured Anaerolineaceae bacterium | reverse complement strand
CCGGGATAAGACCGTGATGGCCTCACAAAACCTTAAATTGACGCACATAGGGCAAGTCACGCAGCGCCCCTCCCCATCCCAACCCGGCGGAATGGCCTTATTCCGCCGGGGGCACGAACGCCAGAATCCGCACCGGACTCCCCGATCCACCTTCAATCGGCCAGCCGCCGATCACCAGCGTCGCCCCGGTCGGCGGGAGCTGATCCAGCCCGCCCAGGCATTCCAGGATCATACCATCCGCGGCATACATGGCGTAGCTCGCGCCGTATTCTTCGTCGTTGCCGGGATCGGCGCCATGCGTATCGGTGCCCAGTCCCACCGCGCCGCGCTGCTCGACCAAAAAGGTCGCGGCCTCCGCGCCGAAGCCGGGCCAGTGCATCACTTCGTCGGCATCCTGGTTCATGAAAGCTGCCGGATCGCCCCATTTATCCTGCCAGCCGGTCCAGATGATCACCACGCTCCCGGCGGGGATCTCGCCGTGCTCGGCTTCCCAGGTGGTGATGTCATCCACCGACAGGCGGTAGTCGGCGTCGGCCTGGGACGGGGTGCGGAGGTCGATCACGACCGCGGGCACGACCAGGTCTTTGGCCGGAGTCTGACCGGCACTGCGCGCGCCTTCGATGAAGGTGTTCGGCGTGCCCCAATGCGTGCCGCTGTGCTCGCCGATGGAGATCCGGTTGATGAAGTAGCCATCGTCGGCGTAGTTGGCCCAGGCTTCGACCTCGAAGGCGGGATCGCCCGGCCAGATCGGGATCGTCAGGGTGAGCGGTTGGGTGAGGTCGATCACCTGCCACTCGGTCAGGGGCGGCACGGACGTCCCCGCGCGCGCCGGGGTGCGTGTGGCCAGCGCGGCCACCGCGACCGCGACGACCGCCAGCAGCACAGCCACCATCGTCAAATGCAGCAAGTTTTTCATGATCGTATCCTTTCCATTAAGGTAAGTTCATGCTTGATTATAGCCACGGCACGCCTGGGTTGCAGACGTGCCGCGGAGAAAAGGAGATAGAAGCTGGTGTGCTGCTTACGGTGCGGGGACCAGGGTTTGCAAGTAGACGCCGTTGTCCATCACGCCCTCCACGCACCAGCCGCCGCGCCCGTCGGCGGCCTGGATGCGCCACCAGATCAGGCCATCGGCGCTGACCGGGCCTTCCATCAGCGTGACCGGCGTGCCGTTGGGCAGTTGGAAGGCGACCGCGAAGCCCGTTCCCGCGCCGGTGCGGATGCGCAGCGGATCGCCGCCGGTGGTCGTGATCACGGCGTGTCCGTAGAGCATCAAGACGTTGGCGACGGCAGGCGGCGGCAGCGTCGGGACGGGGGTGACCACTGCCGCGGGGGGCAGGGTGGGCAGGCTGGGCGGCGTGCCGATGGTGGCCAGTTGGGGGAAGGGCGTGAGTCCGGTTTCACCGACCAGCGGATTCACCCAGATGATGTTCCAATAATCGCCCGGCGTGCCGGTCCAGGCGGTGTAGACGTCCGGGGTAGGCCCGCCGTTGAAGCGGTGGTAGCGCACCTGGGGCGCGCTGACGCCATCCTGCATCAGGAAGGCGTAGCCGTCAAGTGTGCCGTAAAGCTGGTAGACGTTGGTCGTGTCGGCGGGCAGGCTGGTGACGGACCCGCTCCGGTCGAAGGTATACCACTGTGTGATCCCGCCGCCGGACGACGATACGGCGAGGCGGCGGCCATTGTCGATGAAGGTCGCGCCATAGAGCACGGTCCCGTTGTTGAACAGCGGGTACATCGCGCCGGTTTTGTTGGAATACATCACCACGTTGTACGGGAAGCCCGGCCCTTCCAAAACACCCTGCGGCAGCGTGTTGTCCACGTCCACCCAGATCGCTTCGCCTGCGTTGGGCAGCATGTCCAGCGCGGTCTTGCCGTACGGGCCGCCCATCGAAACCGTGCCGCCGCCCAACTGCCAGATCAGGCTGTCGAATTCCTGCGCGCCTTCGGTGGCATAGGGGATCATCTTGAAAGCCATGACGGCAGGCTCGTAGGCGGTGACGTAGGGCACGAAGCCGGAATAGTCGCGGCCCAGGGCCGTGATCTGCGGCGATGTGGCGTCGATCCAGTTGACGATGGAGCTGGTGTGCGTCTGCATGATGAGCAGCGCCCAGGCCGGACGCCCATCGGAGGGTTCGCCCGCCCAGCGGTTCATGAGGCCAAAGGCCAGCTCCGAGTTGTCCGGGCTGAAGGAGAAGCGGCTCAGGGTGCAGGCGGGCACCGATCCCGGCGCGTTGTACTGCGCGATGTAGCCGCCGCCGTAGAGGTCGAAGATCTGCACGCTGGTATTGCCCGCGCCGTCCTGAAAACAGCCCGCCAGGTACGAGCCATCGCGCGAGATGGTCACGATGCTGGGATTCTGCGTGACCCCCGGCGGCAGGGGCAGCGTCATGCTGGTCGGGGCAGCCCCATCGGGGAAGACGTGCACCAACTGCCCGGTGCCCTGGTTGTACAGCCAGGCCGACCACGATCCGCCCGCCTGGGCGACTCGGGCACTGCCCGGTCCGGCCACGATCCCGGCGATCAGGGCGAGCGCGGTCACCGTGAGCACGATCAAACGCCAATGAAGCTTCATGAGTCCCTCCTCGATGGGGCGCAGCAGGCCGCGCCATAAGCCGGTCTTCTCCTCTAATCTTAATGGAAATCGCGCCTGTCCTGGCGTAACAGTCTTGTAAAAAACTCGCAGTGAAGTTATTCGTCCTTGATCAACGCGGCGAATCCGATCAGCGCGGCAGCGGCGACGGCGAACGCCCCGGCGTACCTCAGTGTCGCTTCGGCGTCCTGGCTGGCGGCGAATTTCTCCAAGAACTTGATGCCCATCACCAGGATGATGATGCTGACCAGCTTCATCTTCAAGTGGTAGAGGTTGTGCATTTCCAGCCAGGGCGGCAGATCCAGATCGCCGATGAACAGCTTATAGACGGCCACGGCAAAGATATACAGCCCGATGGCGATCAGAAAAGCGTCCATCACTTCGACAAAGGCTACCGCCGCCAGTGGATAGTCGAAATCTTGCAGCAGATGGTAGATGGCGTACCCGGCTTTGTAGGTACCCCAGGCGAAGGCCGCCAGGGATGCCACCAGAGATGCCACGACGGCGATCAGGTGGAGGTGGGCGCTCGATTCCAGCAGTTTTTTCATGAGTCCGTTTCCTACGCTAACAGGGGCGACCTGCAAGGTCGCCCCTCCTTCACTTCTACTAGAATCCTAGCACAACGCCGCATCACGGACTGAAGAAGGTGCTGGTCCACGCCGGGCGCAGGGGCACGGTTCCGGCGGTCACCTGGGCGCGCCATTCTTCGTCGGTCATGCGCTGGTCGATGTTGCCGACCCACTCGTAGTAGCTGAACACGCCGCCGCGCACGACCTGGTAGCCGCCGCGCGGGTTGGGGGTCACGACGTAGATGTAATCCACGCCGCCGACCGCCTCTTGCAGCACGGTTTTCATTGTAGTATTGCTGGCGACATCCGTCACCAGCGCGACCGGCTTGGGCTGGCCTTCACCCTGGTACAGCGTATGCAGCACGACGTAGAGATAGTCGCTGAAATCGAGGATCGTGTAGTACTCGTCGTCGGTCAGCGTCTCGCCGTTCAGTTCTTTGCGCGCCATTTCGGCGAACCGGGCCGACTCGACGGCCAGCGTTTTCAACTCGCCGACTGAGGCGAGCAGCCCCGGGTCCTGGCGCAGGAAGGGCATGAGGTAGCCCGACACGCGCACGTCGTATCCCGCCTGGATGGGCCGCTGGCCGATGCCGCGCCCCGTCAGCCCCTCGTAGGTCAGCCCGGCGACGATGGCGATCCGGGCGAACACTTCCGGATTCGGCTCGACGTAGCCAAAGCTGGTCATGGGCGGACCGCCGCCCCCGAAACCGGTCGGCTGCTTGGCGTACAACACCGTATCGTGCTTGAGTTCGGTCCAGCTCCCCAGGCCGGTTTGTAGGTCTTTGCGCCACCACGCCTCGGTATTCATCAGCGGCGGATAGGGTGATGTCGCCCGGTTCCACAGCGGCTGAAGCGCCCACAGCCAGCTTCCGTACAGGTTTTCGAGCCATTCATCCTGCGTGAGCACGCCGATCTGCGAGGCCAGGCTGAGCACCTGGGTATCGTAGTTGGCGAAGTTGCCCGCGCCCGCTTCCAGCGCCAGGTTGTAGGCGACCTGCGAGCCGGACACCGCGCTCGGCACGTCCAATCCCAACGGCAGCGGGCGGGGATTCTCTCTTGTGCCGACGTAGGGATACATCAACTGCTGCATCACGTAGGCGTCCAGCGTGAAGCGCTGCCCCAGGAAGCGGAAGCCGCGCGTTTTGTCGGCCATCTCGCTGGCTTCGGTATCGGCGGACAACACCATCCCGTTGACACGCGGGGCGGGCAGCTTGGCCAGTTCCGCGCGGAAGCCTTCGCGCTGAGCCGGATCGGCCAGGGTTTCCAGCGGCAGGTCGGGGCGGAAGAAGTTCCCGGCCAGCGGCAGGTAGTCCTGCGGGCCGAGATCGTCCACCGGGCCGATCAGGAAGGTCAGCAGATCGTGGATCTTCTGCCAGCCCGCCAGCGCGCCGGAGCCATTTTGCAGCGCGCGCAGCAGCAGCAGCGCGATCTGAGTGGCGCTGTCGTCGTTAGCCAGGAAGGTGATCCGGCTGACCCACATCATGCCCTGGAAATACTGCGAGAGGATGGGATCGTCGGTGTAGTGCCCGCGCGGGCGGTACTGGCTGAAGTCTTCCAGGTAGCTGTCCAGGAACGGCACCTGGAGCTGACCTTCGCCCGCCTGGGCCATCGCGATGACCGGCTGGGCCGCGGCGAGCACCTCCGGCGAGGTGTAATGGGCCGCGCTGCCCGGCGCGAAGAGTTCCAGCGCCACGACCAGGAAAGTCTCGGCCTTCACGGCGGAGTCGGCCAGGGCGGTGCCCTGGGCTTCCTGGGTCTGGGCATGGGCAGCTTGCAGGGTCGGGAGGAGCACTTCGGTTACCATGATCGGCTGGAAGGCGCTCTTTTCCAGGTCGGTCAGCAGGTTGTCGAAGATGTAGTGCAGCGTGTGCAGCGTGGCATCGGTGGTCACGAAGAAGCCGTGGCCGATGTCCTGCTGAGACGAGTCGATGTCATAGGTGAAGTTGGGCGGCACGGTCTGCCACACCTCGTCTTCGCGGTACGCCTCGGTGAACTGATCGAACCCAGCGGGCACGACCACGAAGCCGTTCTGCGCCAGCAGCGCCTTCTGGGTGTCGTTGAGCCGGGCATCATCGATGAACCTGACGCTGCTCAGGTCCACCGGCAGCGCGGGCATGTTCCCGGCGTAGGCGGCGGGCAGTTGCAGCAGCATCGGATCGGGCACGCTCTTTTCCCAGTCGTTGGTGGTGAGCGCGGCCCAGTTCCAGGTGGCAAAGGGGCCGGTTCCGCTCGACAGGGACGTGGTGGTCGGGACTGTGGGCGCGGCAGCCGTCCCGACCGGCTCCGCGAAGTAGACGCCGTCGCCGCCTTCGGCCACCCAGCCGTAGACTTCACCGGCCTGGATCTGCCACCAGTTGTAGTTATCAGCGCAGACCGGCCCGCCGATCACCTGGAAGCTGGTGCCTTCCGGGAGCTGGCTGACCTGGTTGCCCGCCAACCCGGCGGCGTCGCGCACGCGCAGCGGCGTGCCATCGGTGAAGGTGACGCGCGCCTGTCCACCGACGATCAGGCGTGCGGGGGGCGCGGTCCCACAGCCGCCCTGCCCAAAGGTGCGCCCCGCCGGGGTGAACAGCCCGGCCAGCAGCACGGCGATGAGCACGAACGATAACGATGCAAGAAATCGTTTTTGCTTCATAACCCTCCTTTCGATGCACAATCCTGCTCTTATTGTAGACCTGACGGCGGCGGGCTGCTGGGCTGGCTGCGCGCCGTTTGCCTGCCGATTGGCCTACCACTGCTGCGTGATATTCAACGCAGAGACCGCAGAGGGGGTTTTTTGAGAGAAGAATGAGGGGAGGTGCGGACAGGTGGATCAAAAGCATTGAGCAGGCGAAAAGTCGTTGGGTTTGACCTCACCCCCCGACCCCCTCTCCACCCGGTGGCGAGGGGGAGCGGCGCAGAGGAAACGTCGTGATAGGGGCGCTGCTTGCCGCGCCCTGCTTTGAAAAAATGAAAATTATCCCTCAAAAACTCCCAATCTCAAGGCCTGTCCGCCCCTGAATCCCAGCCGGGGAGGAGTTAATACGGAAAAAACCTTTGGCTTGTTAGGCGAAGCTCAAAATGACCGTTTCTCTGTTTTTCTCTCCTTCCCTGACTTTTCTCCGCGTGCTCTGCGATCTCCGCGTTGAACCGGTCTTGTAAAGGGCGTCAGGCCAGCGCGCGTTGTCGTTTGCGCGCCCACCTTCTATAATTCCGCCCATGTACAGACTCCTCTCTCTCAAGCTGTTCGGATTCCGCCTGCGCACGCTGGCACTGGCCGCCGTGCTGGGCCTGATCGGGATCGCGGCGCTGGGCCTGGACCTGACCCACGAGGGCCGCGTCTATCACTACCTATGGACTGTGACCGGCGAGACCAAGCCGGATCAGCAGATCCTCGGCTTCGCGCAGTACCTGATGCGCTTCACGCGCGAGCAGCCCGATACCCAACCGTTCGCCCGCCTGGACCACAACGACGTGAATCCCTTCGGCGTCAACACCCTGCTGGATCAGGAAGTCGAGCCGGAAAAACGCGAGCGGCAGGTCCAGATGATCGCGGACGCGGGCTTCCACTGGATTCGCCAGCAGTTCCGCTGGGAAGACCTGGAGATCGACGGCAAGGGCGACTTCATCGACCGCCGCCACGACCGCGACGGCGACGGGATCAACGACGCAATCAGCGCGTGGGACAAGTACGACAATATCGTCGATCTGACCGAGCAGTACGGGCTGGACATCATCGTCCGGCTGGGTGTGCCGCCGAAGTGGTCCTGGCCGGAGGGCGCGACGATCCCCACGCCGCCCGCCGATACGCAGGATTTCGTCGATTATGCGACCGCCGTCGCCACCCATTACGAGGGCCGTCTGCGCTACTACCAGGTGTGGAACGAGCCGAATCTGTATCCGGAATGGGGCGATCAGACGGTCAACGCCGAAGCGTATACCGACATGCTGTGCCGGACGTACAGCGCGCTCAAGACCATCGATCCGCAGATCGTGGTGATCACCGGGGCGCTCGGCCCGACGGTGGATCTCAGCGGGCGCAACGCCTACGACCTGTTGTACTTGCAGCGCATGTACCAGGCCGGGGCGGGCGCGTGCTTCGACGTGCTGAGCGTGCAGGGCTACGGCCTGTGGAGCGGCCCGACCGATCAGCGGCTGCGCCCGACGACCATCAATTTCCAGCGGCAGTTGTGGCTGCGCGACATGATGGTCAACAACGGCGACGCCAACAAGCCGATCTGGATCAGCGAGGCGGGCTGGAACCCGGTCCCCAACGATCCGTCGATTGTCGAGGTAGACCGTTATGGCCGCGTGACGATGGATCAGGCGGCGGAATGGGCCCCGCTGGCCTACGAACGCGCGCTGGACGAATGGCCCTGGATCGGCGTGATCAGTTGGTGGTACTTCAAGCCCGCCGACGATCACGACCGGGGCGACAGCTCCTACTATTTCCGGCTGGTAGAGCCGGACTTCACGCCTACGCCGGTCTATGATGCGCTGTCCCGCTACCTGAACAACTCCCGTAAACCCATTGGTCCCGGTCGCTATGGACCGGCGCGGGCGGATGCGAAAATCTTAGTGAGTGAGGCTACCGGAATTGCTATCTACAAATTCTCCATTGACGGCACCGGTCTGTACCTGGGCTGTAATGGAAACGGGATGCAGCTCCCTCTCCAAATTGACGGCAAATCATTTGACGGCATTGACCCTTATGGCTGTGGATGGGTGACCACCAGCTTGAAACCTGGCGTGCACGAAGTCGAACTTAGTTTTGCAAACCAATATACGCTTGAGGAGATTGTGGTCGTGGATTATTCCCTGCGCCAGCGTCTTCCCTGGCTGCTGGTGGGCGGACTCGCGGCGCTGGCGGTGATCGGCGTGCTGGGCGCGGCGATCCGGGCGCGGCCAAAGGGTACAGGCCGCCATGGGTGATCGTAGGGGCAGGGCAACCCTTGCCCAGGGCACCTGGGCGGTGCGGATCGCGCCGCTGCTGGTGATCCTGATCGCGTTCGCGCTGCGCTTTCACGATCTCGGCACCCAATCGCTGTGGAACGACGAAGGCAACAGCCTGCGGCTCGCCCAGCGCGGCGTCGGCGATCTGATCGACGCTGCCGGGCGCGACATCCATCCCCCTGGTTACTACCTGCTGCTCAAAGCGTGGATCGCCCTGGCCGGAGACCGTGAGTTCGGCCTGCGGGCGCTCTCGGCGTTCGAGGGTGTGCTGGCCGTCGCGGTGACGCTGGCGCTGGGGCGGCGGCTGTTCGGGCGCGGCGCGGGCTGGATCGCCGGGCTGCTGGTCGCGTGCAGCCCGCTGGCGGTCTACTACAGCCAGGAAACGCGCATGTACGCCCAACTGCAACTGCTCAGCGTGTCCGGCATGGCGCTGCTGGTGGCGTGGCTAAGAGCGATTCAACGCAGAGGGCGCGGGGAGAGATTGCAGGGAGAGAGTAGGGGCGCATTGATGCCGTTTAACAATTTAGTGCGGAGATTCGGCCTCACCCCTAAATCCCCTCTCCAACAGAGTTGGCGAGGGGACTTCCCCGGCGCTTTCATCTCCCCCTCTCCATTTCGAATGGAGAGGGGGTCGGGGGGTGAGGCCAACCACCAGCGATCTCCGGGGCATCAATACGCCCGTCTAGTCGGGGCAATTCATGAATTGCCCCGACCGGCATTGGCGCTCGCCCTGGTCAACGCCGCCGGGCTGTATACTCAATATTCGTATGCCTTCACGCTGCTGGCGCAGGGGATCGTGGTGCTGGCGTGGCTGGGCGGGCACCTCCGGCAGGGCACCCCGATCCGCGATCTGCGCCGGATCGTGATCGCCTATGCGCTGCTCAACCTGATCACGCTGGTCCTGCTGCTGCCCTGGCTCCCGACCGCCTGGGATCAGGTCACGGGTTGGCCGCGCACCGGGGTCGATCTGGCGCTGCGCGAGCAGCTTCGCACGGTCTTCACCTGGATCACCTACGGCAGCACGGCGGGCGAGGTATCTTGGCTACGGCTGATCGTGCCGGGCCTGTTGATCCTGGCGGCGCTGAGGCCGGATCGGCGGGCCCGCGGCTGGCAAGCCGGGCTGCCGCTGTTCTGGGCCGGGATCGTGATCGGCGCGCTGTTCGGCTCCGGCGCGTATCGCCCCGCTAACCTCAAATTTCTGCTGCCCGCCCAGGCCGCTGCCGCCCTGCTGATCGGAGCGGGTGCCGCGCGGCTGTGGGGGCTGGGAAAAGAAAAAACGATTCAACGCAGAGACCGCAGAGATAATATAGGGGAAAAGAGAGAAGAACATAGGGACCAGTTTTTAGGGGAACCCCTACGGGAAAACGCTTCCTCTCGAATTCTCTCATCTCTTGCCTCTTTCATGAATCTCCGCGGTCTCTGCGTTGAAATGCTTTTGCGAGCAGTCGCCGGG
The DNA here is from genome assembly GCA_964427955.1 of uncultured Anaerolineaceae bacterium. Taxonomy (GTDB): domain Bacteria; phylum Chloroflexota; class Anaerolineae; order Aggregatilineales; family Aggregatilineaceae; genus JACRBK01. The sequence goes on along the minus strand of CAYRWY010000038.1, from coordinate 13,106 downwards.
ATTGGCGTGATCGTCGTGGTGCTGGGGCAGGGACGGGCGTTGGACGCGCTGTACCGCGATCCGGCGTATGCCCGGCCCGACTACCGCGCGATGGCGGCGGCGATCCAGGCCGCGCCCCGGCCCGGCGACGCGATCATCCTCGACGCGCCGAACCAGGCCGAAGTGTTCAGCTACTACTACCGGGGTGACGCGCCGGTCTACGAACTGCCGCGCGGCCTGGGCGGTGATGACGCGCAGACTCGTGCCGACGTGGACGCCGTGATCCGCGAGCACCGGCGTCTCTTCGTGCTGTTTTGGGGCGAGCAGGAGCGCGATCCCCGGCGCGTGGTCCAGGCCACGCTGGATGTCGCGGCGTACCCGGTGGCGTCGGCGTGGTACGGCGACGTGCGGCTGGCACAGTACGCCGTGCTGGCGGCGTCTCCGTTCGCGCCGGACGTGCTCAGCGGCGCACGCTTCGGCGATCACATCACGCTGACCGGCTATGCGCTCAGCGCGGACCGGCTGACCGCGGGTGACGTGCTGGGCGTGACGCTGTTCTGGACGACCGATGCCCCTCTCGAAGTGCGTTACAAAGTGACCGTCCAACTCCTCGCGCCGGACGGCTCGCTGGTCAGCCAGCACGATGCCGAGCCGGGCGGCAATCTCGCTCTGACCACGACCTGGACGCCCGGCCAGACCGTGATCGATCTGCACGGCCTGGTGGTGCCGCCCGATCGCGCGCCGGGGCAGTATACCGTCATCGTCGGGATGTACGATCTGAACGCTCCCCTCGACCGCCTGCCGGTGATTTTCCAGGGAACCAGGGCGGGCGATCACCTCCAACTGGCCTCTCTTGAAATAATTGGTTGACACAAAAACCAAAAATTGGCTTACAATATAGGAAGGTGGGTAAGTTTAGGGAGGCTTAATTATGCTGGGGCAGGCATACGGTTCCACGATCCCCCTTGGGCTGATTTTCACGGACGTCAAAGGTCAGGTTGTTTTTGTCGACTACTACTTTCTTCACCTGGTTCGCTGCCGTAACGCCGACCAGGTGATTGGCAGTCCACTGCACGAGACCCTGGGCATCAATGCCCAGCTCTCCCGGCAGTTCCTCAAAGCTATCACCCGCGATGGGTTTGTCCACCAGCTTCCGCTCGACATTCAATCGGCGACGGGTGAGCTGATCCCGGTGTTGTGTGCCGGGGTGGCTACCTATGATGATCGCGACACACTGATCGGCATCGACATTTCTCTGTTCGATCCGGCGGACGCCGAACTGCCGGGGACGTTGATGACACACCATCAGGAAGTCATCGGGTCGCACATCCAGGGCATGTACCTTCCGGCGCAATCTTACGCTCAGATCTACGTCCGGGCGCAGATCGGCGGGCTGCAAATCCTGTTGGCGCGGATGGGCGGGCCGCGCATTCGCGAGACGCTGAATGTGCTGCTCGACAAGTTGATCAACCGGCACGGTTGGCCCATGCGGATCGAGGCAGGACAGGTCGCGTTTGACGACGACGAATTGGACCCCACGATTTATCTGACCCTCATGACCGAAGTTGCCCGCTACGCCACGAATGTGATCGGTCGCCGTATGGTCATGCAGGAACTGCAAACGGTGGATGGACAGATGGATCAGGCCGCCATCGAGGCGGTGCATCCGCTGGGTCTCCGCCAGTTGATTGAGACGATCCATTAGGGCAGGCGTAGGGAGGGGAGCCATGTGGTCAGATCGGGTGTTGCGCTGGGCGGTGCTGGTGGGTGTGGTATTGTTGATCGTCATCACCGTGATGTATATGGAGCCGGTGTATGAAGCCTTAGGGTGGAAGGTGGTGGCCTGGGCCTACAACGGCCTCACGGTCCTTTCGTCCCTGGCCGGGGCCGTGCTGGCGCTGCTGCTGTGGCGGGGCAGCGATGCGGGCGAGGTGCTCAAGCGGGTGTGGGGGATGCTGGGGATCGGGCTGGCGCTGTGGGCTTTCGGCGAGGCGATCTGGTCGTACTACCAGCTCGCGCTCAAAGAGGGGCCGACGGTGTCCAGCGCCGACGTGATGTGGGGGATCGGCTATGTACCGCTCGTGCTGGCGCTGTGGTGGCGCTACCGGTCGCTGCAAGCCACGCCGACCCGCCAACAGCTTCGAGTCGGGTTGGGGGGCTTCGGAATCCTCACGCTGGTGGTGCTCGTGCTGGTGATCAGGCCGATGCTCGTTTCGGATGATTTCGACAGTGGGATGGAGAAATTCCTGCTTATTTTTTACCCCCTGGGCGATCTGGCGATTGTGCTGCTGGTCTTATTGAGCATGTTAGTCCTGGCGGGGGGCGCCCTGTACCGGCCCGTCGTCGTCATCACGGTCGGATTTCTGGTGGTGGCGATCTCGGACCTGGTGTACTCGTATGCCAACTGGCAGGGGGCTTACCTCAATCAGGGCGTGAACGCGGTGACGACTTTTGTGGACGTCAGCTACATCGCATCCTATCTGATGGTTGCGCTGGGGCTGCTGATGCAGGCCCGTGTGCAGCGCATTATCTGAGACGTTCGCCAACCGGCCCCAAATTGTGTACAACCTGATGGGTAAGGAGATCATGCCGGATGATTCTGATCACAGGGGCTTCGGGGTATGTCGGTAGTCACCTGGTCCGCTGTCTGGTGGAGCAGGGTAAGCCGGTGCGGGCGATGGTCCACAGCCCGGCCAAAGCGGCGGTCCGTCTTGCGGACGTGCGCGACCAGATCGAGATCGTGCGCGGCGACGTGATGCAGCCGGACACGCTGGGACCGGCGTTGGCGGGTGTGAGCGCGGTCGTGCATCTGGTCGCCATCGCCGTCGAAAAAGGCGATCAGACCTACGAGGCGCTCAATACCCAGGGCACGATCCACCTCGTGGATGCCGCCCAGGCGGCGGGTGTGCGGCGCTTCGTCAACATGTGCCAGAACGGCGCGCGCAGCGACTCGCCGTTCCGCTTTCTGGCGAGCAAAGGCCGCGCCCAGGACTACGTCGCCGCGTCGGGGTTGGACTGGACCGCGCTGCGCCCGTCGGTGATCTGGGGCCCACAGGACGAGTTCGCCAACGTGCAGGCCCGGCTGATCCAGCTCACGCCGCTGATCTTTCCGATCGTGGGGGACGGTCAGGCGCGCTTCCAGCCGGTCTGGGTGGGCGACGTGGTCGAAGCGATCACGCGCTGCCTGGACGACGATCACACCCTCGGACAGGAGTACGCGCTGGGCGGGCCGGAGGTGCTGACCTATGCCGAGATCGTGCAGCGCGTGCTGCAAGCGCTCGGCACGCGCCGCTTGACGATCCGTGTCCCGGTGCCGGTGCTGCGCCCCGTGGTGAAGCTGATGCAGGTGGCGCTGCCCAATCCCCCTGTGACGACCAGCCTGTTGGATATGCTCAAGGTGGACAACGCGGTGCCGCACAACGCGCTGACCGAGGTTTTCGGGATCACGCCGCGCCCGTTCACCCCGGAAAACCTGGCGTATATGCGGCAGTTCTCGCGGGGCGGCACGATCCGGCGGTTGTTGGGCCAGCGCACGGCGGACGAAGGATCGGGAGGACGTCTTTCCTGATCCGGGCCTAGATCACTACTGATCCTCGCATAAATAGCTAAACTTTTTGCCAGGGAGATTTACCTCACCCCTGACCCCTCTCCAAAGTTGGAGAGGGGAACAAGCCCGTTTTCTCCCCTCTCCGCTTTTTTCGGAGAGGGGACGTACTCCACCCGAAGTTCAGTCCCCCTCTCCAGCATGATTGGAGAGGGGGTAGGGGGTGAGGTCAACCGTGGGCATCAAGAGTTTAGTTTTTTATGCGAGCCTCAGTAGCAATCAACGTAAAGATCTGTAGGGGCGCCGCTTGCTGCGCCCCACCAACAGGGGAAAATCATGACAGACAGTGCAGCGGCGACGTGTTCGGTGCTCTCGTCGGAGTCCGGGGAGCAGTTGTTTGGCACGGCGGCGACAGTATCCGCATGGTTTTTGATCGAATATGACGGGCGCTGGGAGCCGGAAGCGTTCGAACAGGCCGAGCTGCCCGCACTGGTCCGGCAGGCCATCACCCGGCAGGCGGTGGCGATGCCGCGCTCGCGTATCCAGGTGATCCGGCAGAAGCCGCGCCTGGCCCCGGAGGGACTGGCGTTTTTCGTCGTGCTGGGACGCGAAACCCGCCCGGCGATCTACGAGTTTCACCTCAAAACCTACGAGGATCTACTGGCGCTCGATCTGGCAGCTATCTGCGCCGAGGACGCCGCCTATGCCGCCGCGCGCCGCACCGACCCACTCTACCTGGTGTGCACGCATGGCCGCCGGGATCGCTGCTGCGCCTCGCACGGCGTGCCGGTCTATGAGCAGATCGGCCAGCAGGTGGGCGACGCGGTCTGGCAGACGTCGCACGTCGGCGGGCACCGCTTCGCCGCGAATATCATCTGCTTTCCGCATGGGATCGTGTATGGGCGGGTCGATCCCGGCAACGCCGCCGGGATCGTCGCGGCGTATGCCGCCGGGCAGATCGTCCCCGATCATTACCGGGGCCGCGCGTGTTATTCCAAGGCGGCGCAGGCCGCGGAGTATGTTCTGCGGACGAGCGGCAGCACGGCGCTGGAGGCGTACACGCTGGACGAAGCGCGCGCCGAAGGATCGCTCTGGCGGGTCAGCTTCAAGGCGGCGGAGTCCGGCCAGCGCACCTCGCTAACTATCGAGGAACAGCCCGCCGCACTGAGCGTCTATTCGAGCTGCGGTGATGCGGCTCCGGGTCCGATCTCACAGTTCCGGCTGGTGCCGTCCGCTTAGAGTTCTGGTACACATCGGCTGAAATACGTAGGGGCAGAGCTTGCTCTGCCCAGGGCGCAGCAAGCTGACGCCCCTACGAAAAACCCTGGATCAACCTCTGCCTAGTCCAACGGCACGACCTCAATCGTGATCTCGCCCGTATTGTCGCGGGCGTTCGTATCGGAGATCCCGAAGCTGAGCGCGTGCGCGTCCGATCCGGCGTCGTAGATCAGCGTGTAGACGTGATCGTCCTGGTAATCGAGCGGCTCGTCCGTGACGTTCTGAGCCAGGCTGCCATCGACTTTCAGCGGGAAGGCACTGGGCGGCGGCGGATCGAGCGGCTGGCCTTGATCGTCGGTGTAACGGTACAAGGCATCGCTGAAGGCGGTGCCTTCGATCTGTCCCGTCCCGGCGATGATCAGCCGGACTTTGCCCCGGAAATCGTGCAGCGTCAGGGTCGAGATCACCCGGTTCAGGGGGATCGTCACCGTTTCGGGCGACGGCGTGACCTGGGGTTTGTCGCCGGAGGACGCAAACGACGTGATCAGCAGCAGCGCCAGCAGGGCGGGCAGGATCGCCCCGGTGACGACGAACAGGGTGGTCCAGGGTGCGGCGATTTTCAGTTGGCGAGGGCGTTCGTTTTTCATCAGTGCACCGAAATCAATTCAGGCTGCATCTAACGTCTTAAACAGTTCGAGCTAAAAAGTGACATGGATCACAGCACCGCGCGGACCACAGTACAGCTCGCCATCGACGAGGCGCGCTGCCATATGTGCGGCGAATGCCTGGCGCGGCAGTCCTGCCGGGGCAACGCCATCCGGTTCATCGACCGGGGCGAGCCGCCGTTTCTGGATATGAGCCGCTGTTGGGGCTGCCTGGTCTGCGTCCAGACCTGCCCCCACGAGGCGGTGATTCGCCGCCCGTGACCCATCACGCCCGCGGACCGTGCCTCGACGATTTTTGCGCGGCCCGGCGGGCTTTCACCTCGCTGCCCGTTTCCCCGACCAGCGACGTAATCCGCATGAAGGCTTTTTCCTGCGAACTCATATCCGCCGGGTACCTGGTATCGTCGTAGGTTTCCAGAATCCGGTAACCCTCTTTCACGTAGCTGCGGACGGTGTGCACGCTGATGCCCATCTCGTCGGCGGCCAGTTCGGCGGACATCCCCTCGATCACACACAGTTCCAACGCCTCGCGCACGCGCTGCGTCAGGTCCGGGTATTCGCGCAGGTCCGGGACGACCTCCGCCCGGAACAGACGGCCCTGAAACTCGTTCTTGAGCGCCTCTTTGACGCTCTGGGTGACCACAAAATCGTGTTTGGCGGCCCAGGCGATGGCCGAGGCCAGCCGGATGCGCAGTTCGTTGCGCAGCAGGTAGCCGTTCACACGCGCCTGCTCGACGGCGTGGACGGTCTCCAGGTTGAGCCGCCGGTCCAGCACCAGGGTCATCACCTCGGGGATCGTGTCTTCGATCTGCTGGACCAGTGCGGCCAGTTCGGCGGGGGATTGGGCCGCCTGGGCGTCGAGCACCACGACGTTCGGCCAGTCGCTCGGGTCGGCGGCGTGCATATACTCGCGCACCGATTCCAGCGAGTCGGCCAGGTGGACGACGCGCGTCCGGCGATCCCAGGCCAGGTAGCTGTTCATTGCCTGGCGGGCGTAAAAATCGGTTTCCAGGACCAGTACTTTCAGATTGGTCATCGCGCTTCCCCCACAAGATACTCACGGCGGTGGACAAACGATGTTCGATTGTAGCGCAATCTGGTACAAGTGGGCAGTGTACGGATCGCCGTCAGCCACTATAATCAGAGGTATGGGAGGACGTTTCTACGATGGCCAAACCACGGATCTTGATGCTCACACCCTACCTGCCGTATCCGCCCAACAGCGGCGGGCGCAGCCGGACCTTTAACCTGATCAAACATCTGCGGGACGATTACCAGATCACACTGGTGTGCTTCGGTCGTCCCGAAGAGCGCGCGTTCGACCTGGACCCCCTGCGCGCGTTGTGCGACCTGACCGTGGTGGATCGCGCTCCCAGCCCCGGCGCGCGCCGGGCAGCCTGGTTGAGCCTGACCTCTCCCCAACCGGTCACGGCGCGGCTGTATCACACGCCCGAAATGGAACAGGCCGTCGCGCACGCGCTGGCACACAGCACTATCCGGCTGGTGCACGTCGAGTCGTTTTACATGCTGCCGAATCTCCCGGCCCAGATTGGGGTGCCGGTGCTGCTGTCGGAACCCGCCATCGAGTACATCGCCTGGGGCCGCCATGCGCGCGTGGCGCAGCCCTGGCTAATGCGGCCCGGCATCGCGCTCGAAGCGTTGAAAATGCGCCTGTGGGAGCCGCGCGCCTGGTCCGAGGTGACGGTTGTGGGTGTGATGTCCGCCGTTGATCGCGAGATTGTGGGACGCGCGACGCCAGGGGTCAAGACCGTCCTGGCCCCGAACGGAGTCGACATCGAGTTTTTCCACCCGGACCCGGCCACCCCGCGCGACGGCCATACTGCCGTCTACATGGGCGACTACAAGTATTTTCCGAATGCGGACGCCGTGCTGTACTTTGCGCACGAGATTCTGCCGCTGATCCGCGAGCGGCGCAGCGACGTGACCTTGACCGTGGTCGGCAAGGACCCCACGCCCGAACTGCAAGCTCTGCACGACGATCCGCAGATGCCCGTCACGGTCACCGGGCTGGTGGACGATACCCGGCCCTTTTTGCAGGGCAGCGCCATGTTCGTGTGCCCGCTCCGCAGCGGCAGCGGCACCCGCTTCAAGCTGCTGGAGGCGCTGGCGTGCGGCTGTCCGGTGGTCAGCACCTCGGTGGGGGCCGAGGGCCTGGACGCGGTGGATGGCGAGCACATGCTGCTGCGCGACACGCCACGGGCCTTCGCCGACGCGGTCGTGGAACTGCTCGACAATCCGGCGCTGGGCGAGCGATTGGGCCGCCAGGGCCGCGCCTGGGTCGAGCGCCAACACGCCTGGACCAGCAGCGCCGCCCGGCTGCGTGACGTCTACAACCAGTTGATCGGCCACGAAGATCCCACGCTCCGCATGGATGCGCGCGAGACCGCCGCCTTTGTGTCTCGCTTGCATGATGCCCTGGAAGCGCTCGACGAGGACGACAAGGACAAAACGAAGAACTACTGATCCTTGCATTACTATCTAAACTTCCGTGAAGTTCACCCCCTCCTGCGCCTCCCCCGTGCACGGGGGAGGTGGGGTGGGGGTGCTCTCGCACGAACTTTAGTTTATTCGGCAAGGATCAGTAACCACTGAAGTATTTGTGTCCACAAATCCAGACATTCACCACTCGAGATCACACAGAATGACAAATCTGTGATATGTTAAGAGTGTATAGATAGACGATCAATCGTGGAAGCGTTGATATTGAATAAACTGGCGTAGGCTAGCATACATCCATGTGCTGCTCAACCTGGGACGGGGTCAGCCCAGTAGAGCAGGGAGAACGGAGGATGGTTATGACGGGTGATAACCAGGCCGAGTCCGTCGATGGCCACGAGTTGGCGTCTTTGCGCCGTCGTGTGACGGAGCTAGAGCAGCAGATCCAGGAATCACAGCAAACGCAGGATCTCCATCGTGTGTTGATCGAGCACTCCCTGCAAGGGATCATGATCATGCAGGATGGACGCATCGTGTTTGCCAACCCCCGCTCCGAGGGGCTTACCGGCTATTCGATCCCCGAACTGCTCCAGCTCTCTCCCGACGAAGTGATGGCGCTCGTCCACCCCGACGACCGCGACCTGGTCCGGCAGCAGGTGCGCTCCCTGGCCGCGAGCGAATTCCCTTCGCAGCATTACCGCCATCGTCTTCTCCGCAAAGATGGGGCAGCCCGCTGGGTGGAAGTCTCCGCCCATCCGATTGAGTTCAAGGGGCGGCCCGCCAGCCACGGGGTCACGGTGGACATCACCGATCAGGTCATGGCGGAGCAGGCCCAGCGCGAGCTGGAAGTACGCTATCGCAATATGATCGACACTGCCGAAGAAGGCATTTGGGCGATGGACGAGCACCTGTCCACGACCTTTGTCAATGCGCACCTGGCGAACATGTTGGGGTGTACGGTCGATGAGATGCTGGGCCAGCATGTCGAGGCCTTCATGTTCGAAGACCAACTGCCCGATCATCGCGCCAAGATGGAGGAGCGGCGCGAGGGCAAGTCCGACCGCTACGAACGCCGGTTCCGCCGTAAGGATGGCACGACGCTGTGGGCGATTGTATCGGCTGTGCCCCTGGTGGATGCCGGTGGCGTGTTCCGGGGATCGTTTGCCATGCTCACCGACATCACCGAGCGCCGCTTTGTCGAAGAGGCCCTGCGGGAAAGCGAAGCGCGTTTTCGCGGCGTGATCGAGCAGTCGCTCGACGGTTTCACTCTGCTGGATGCGCAGGGGACGGTGATCGAGTGGAATCATGGGATGGAGCTGATCACCGGGTTGCTGGCCCAGCAAGTCCTGGGCAAATCTCTGTGGGAGATTCAGTCGCAACTGACAGTCGAAGAAGCCCGGCACGGTCCCGACTACGTCGAGACGGTGCACCGTCTCGTGTCAGAGGCGCTCGATCCGGACAGCTCCCCCTGGATGAATCGTCTGATGGAGCAAGAAATCCGGCGGGCGGATGGCTCGCGCCGCTTCATCCAGAGCCGAATTTTCTGGATCGTCATCAGCGGCAGGCGGCTGGTATGCAGCGTGATGCGGGACATCACCGAACAGAAACAGACCGAGCAGGAGCTACAGCAGAGCGAAGCGCGCTACCGCGGCCTGTTCGAAGCCTCCCCGGTGGCCATGTGGGAAGAGGATTTCTCCGAAGTCCGGCAGTATTTGGAGATCCTGCGCGCGGGTGGGGTGACCGATCTGGGTGCGTATTTCGAGGCTCATCCCGAAGAGGTGGGGCACTGCGGCAGCCTGATTCGCTTATTGGCGGTCAACCAGGCCACGCTCGATCTGTACCAGATCACGACCAAAGACGAACTCGTACTGGGGCGCGAGTTAGTGCCAGGCACCCGCTACTACAACGAGGAGTTAGTGAAAGTCTTCCGGGATGAGTTCGTCGCCTTCACACGGGGCGATCTCCATTTTGAACGCGAAGTGACCTTCCGGATCACCCCCAGTCACGAGATTCATGCGCTGATCACGATTTCAATCGCGCCGGGTTACGAGCTGACGTGGGGCAGGGTGATCGTCTCGACCATCGATCTCAGCGAGCGCCGCCGGGTGGAAGAAGCGCTGCGGCAGGCCGAGCAGCGTTATCGCAGCCTGTTCTGGAATGCGCCGATATCGCTGTGGGAAGAGGACTTTTCGGGGGTGAAGACGTACCTCGACCGGCTGCGGGCCGAGGGCGTGGCGGATTTCAGGCGTTACTTCGACGAACATCCCAGTGCGGTCCGCGAATGCGTCAGCCTGATCAAGGTGCTGGAAGCCAACCGGGTGACGCTCGACCTGTTCGAAGCGCCCGCCCAGTGGGTGTCGGATTCCAGCGTGCAGACGATCCCGGAGCCGCTGATCTTTGACAAGAAAATGTGGGATTCCTTCATCGCGGAATTCAGCACGTTTGCCGAGGGACGGACCTCCTTTGAAGGAGAAACGCCGATCTACACCTTCGGGGGTAAGCGGTTGTGGGCCTCCATCCGGGTGTCCATCGCGCCCGGCTATGAAAAGTCCTGGGCCAAGGTGTTCGTCTCGGCGGTAGACCTCACGGCGCAAAAACGGGCCGAAGAGCAGTTCCGTTTCCGGGCGACTCTGCTCTCCCAGCTTTCGGATGCCGTGATCTCTACCGATTTGAACTATGTCATCCAGGATTGGAACGTGGCGGCTGAGACGATCTACGGCTGGCGCGCCGAAGAAGTGATCGGGCAGCGTATGGGAGTCGTGATTCCGGTCGAATACCCGGGGACCACCCGTGACGCGGTGGTCAACCTGTTTCTCAGCGCGGGGTTGTGGCGGGGCGAGACGATCCAGACCTGCAAGGATGGCACCCGGCTGGACATCTTCAGCTCGGTGTCCTTCCTGCGTGATGAGGAGGACCATCCCATCGGGGTCGTGGCGATCAACCGCGACATTACCGCCAGCAAACGGATCGAACAGGCCGAACACGAGCAGCGGGCGCTGGCCGAGGCGCTGCGCGATACCGCTTCTATGCTGACCAGCACGCTGAACCTGGACGAAGTGCTGGATCGCATTCTGAGCCATGTGGTGCGCGTCGTCCCGCACGATGCGGCGACGGTGATGCTGGTTAGCGATGGAGTGGCGCGCATGGTGCGCGGCCAGGGGTTGGCGCCCCAGGAATTGGAAGAACTGCCGCGCCGGCTCCAGGAACCGCTCATCAACCTGCCCAACTACCGGCAAATGTATGACACCCACCTGCCGCTGGTCATTTCTGACACGCACGCCAGTGCTGACTGGAAGATCTTGGATCGCGTAGAATGGATACGGTCGTTCGCCGGTGCGCCCATCCAACTCGAGGGGCAGGTAATCGGCTTCCTCAATCTCTACAGCCGGACTCCCGGCTTTTTCAGGCCAGAGAGTGCCGGACCGTTGATGTTTTTTGCCGCTCAGGCCGCCGTGGCCCTGAAGAACGCCCGGCTCTATAACGAGGTCCAGACTTATGCGGTTGAGCTGCGCGCACGGGTCGAAGAGCGTACCGCGCAGTTCCGCCAGGCGAAAGAGCACGTCGAGACGATTCTGAACAGCAGCAGCGATGTCATCATCCTGCTGAGCAACGAGGGGTTGATCCGGCAGGTCAATCCCAGCTTCAGCGGGACGTTCAACTGCGATCCGGACCAGTGTCTCGGCCAGCCGGTCACGATGCTGGTCGCCCCCGACAGCCAGACGCCGCTCACCGACGCCCTGCGCCTGGCGATTGAGGAGCGCCACCCGCAGCGGGTGGTGGTCGAGGTGTGCTACAACGCCGACATCATCTTCGACGCGGACGCCACGCTGTCCCCCATCGTCCAGGCGGACACCGAGGTGTCGGGCGTGGTGTGCAGCCTGCACGATATTACGATGCTCAAGCAGACCGAGATCAGCCTGCGCCGGATGCTCACCCGCGAGATGGAGCTGGGCGAACTCAAGTCGCGGTTCATCGCGACGACCTCGCACGAATTCCGCACCCCGCTGACCATCATCCAATCCTCGACCGACGTGCTGCTGCGCTATGGCGACCGGCTGACGGTCGAGCAGAAAGAGCGCGAATTCCAGCGCATCCGCACCAGCATCGCGGCGATGGTCGCGCTGCTGGACGATATTCTGGTGATCAGCCGGGCCGAACGCGGCAAACTGGAATTTTCGCCCGAGCCGCTGAACCTGCGGGAGTTCTGCGGGGACTTTCTGGCCGCCTTTGAATCGACCAGCGGTCGGGAGCATCACCTGGTCTTTGAGTACGCGGGCCACTCCGGCGAGGTGCTGCTCGATCCCAAGCTGCTGCGCTATATCGTCAACAACCTGATTTCGAACGCCATCAAATACTCCAAGCCGCACACGACGGTGAAATTCGAGGTGTCCTGCGATAGCGACCGGGCGACGCTGTGCGTGAAAGACGAAGGGATCGGCATTCCCCAGGCGGACCAGGGGCGGCTGTTCGAGCCGTTCTACCGCGCTCAGAATGTGGACAACGTGCCGGGCACCGGGCTGGGATTGGCCATCGTCAAGCAGTCCGTCGATCTGCACCGGGGCACGATCATGGTCGAGAGCACGGTCGGGGTCGGCACGACGATCACGGTCACGCTGCCCGCCGTGCAGGTGACCGAACCATGAGGCGGAGGACCACGCGAAAACCCATCACTATCGCGCTCGAAAGTTAAATAATCTTTAAAGAGAATTTAACATTCGCTTTAAAGCCCCTAAATAATCCTTAAACCTCTTTAAGCTAAATTCTCTCCATAACGTTAAATCGTATGGAGTAGCCGCGTTGAGTGTTTCCGACCCACACCCCAAATCACGCCGGATCTATTGGCTCGTGCCCTTCTTGATCGCTCTGATGGCCAGCCTGGGGACGGCGTGTACTTCCAAAACTGCGTCGGGCAGCAGCACCGCTCCCTCGAACATCATCCAGAACAAAGGCTCGGATACGATGGTGAATATCGCGCTGGCCTGGGCCGAAGCCTACCGGACGGTCGAGCCGTCGGTCTCGCTCAGCGTGACCGGGGGCGGATCGGGCACCGGCCTGGCGGCGCTGGTCAATGGCACAGTGGATATTGCCAATGCCTCGCGCGAGATCAAGCAAGAAGAAATCGACGCGGCCCGCAAGAACGGGATCGAGCCGGTGGAATTCGTCGTCGCGGTCGATGCGCTGGCCGTGATCACCAACCCCAAGAATCCGGTCGATCAGCTCACCATCCAGCAGCTCTCCGACAT
>CAYRWY010000037.1:0-22816 GCA_964427955.1 uncultured Anaerolineaceae bacterium | reverse complement strand
CGAGAACGCGGCCATCCGGGAAGATGCACGGCGAACTGGCCGCTTGGCAGGCCTGCAAGTTTTCCTCGCATTCTTCCAGGGTTGCGCCCTTGTCGCGCCAGAACGGCACGCGCTTGATCAGGGTTTCTACCCGTTCGCGCGGGGTGATGATCCAGGTGTCTTTCGGGACGAGACCGTAAGAAATTACTGTCATTTCTTCGGCGACGTTGGTGCTTTTCAAATAGGGAGCGATCAAGACCGTCTTGCGGGCTTTGCGCTCATCGACGAGATACTGCGCCACGAAGCGCGCCGTCCCGCCCAGGTCGACCAGGTCTTCGACCACGCCCACCACGCTGTCCTCGACGTCGATGGACAGCGGGTGGATGATGCGCGGGGCGTCCAACGGCTGGCCAGGCCCGGCGTAGTATTTCACCCCCATCGTGCCAAACTCGATCGGTGGGATGTTTTTGTTCAGCGTCCAGGCCAGATGATCGTGCAGCAAGACCCCCGGCAGCAGGCCGCCCATCGTGATCATGACCGCGTGTGTGATCTGTTCCTTCGTGCGGATGTTGTCGATCTGGTAGCGATAGACCAGGTGCGCCAGCTTGGCGGCGATGTAGGCCGAAATGTGGTCGGGAATGAACAAAAATTTCAAAGGGTCGTGGGCAACTTCAACCCCGTAAGGGTTTTTCCAAAACTCCGGATCGATGCGGTAATCGTGGCACTTGATTTGTTCATCGTAGACAGACATGCGTTTTTTCCCAGGAGCACTAGAGTGTTTTACCAATGGATCGCCTCCCATCGCATGGGCAAGCTCCGATCGAGGCCACCAGTAGATTACCACGTCCGGGCCGATTCTGGCACTCATAAATTTAAGGTGAATTTAAGTCAGATTTGAGTCGAAGTTAAGACAACCCCGGCGCTTTGCCCTTATTCTCTTAAACAGTTCATCACCAGGAGATCAACCTTTATGCCACCCGGAAAACTCAACACCACCAAACGCTTTGCAGTCAGGCTTTCACTGGTGACCGGCAGTACGCTGGCGACGGTGATCGGAGCGCAGAGTCTGGCCTCCGTGAATAAGCCGCTCACCCCGACGCCCGATCCGGTGCTGCCGGCGGCGGTCGCGCCCCAGCTTCAGCCCACGGGCACGGTGCAGGTGGCTATTCCGGCGGCGGTGACGGCCACGCCGGTCCACGCGGCGCCCGTGATCACGGTGCTGCGCCACGCCGGTCAGACCAGCGCCGTCGTGCCGAGCGCGTCTGCGCCGTCTGCCGCGCCGTCGAATGTCGCCATCAAGCCGCCCAGTCCGGTCCAGCTCGCGGCTCCCGCCCCGGTGATCGTGCAAGCGCCCGGCGAGACGATTTATGTGCCTGCCGCCGCTGCCGCCGCGCCCGCGTCCCAGCCAGTGACACGCTCTTCACGCCGATGATACGCCCCTACGTGACCGCCTTTCGTGCGATGGGATCGCAGTTCAACGTCTGGTTGGAGACTTCCGCCGACGGCGCAGCGATCTTGCAGCAGGTGCCCGGCTGGGTGGAAGCCATCGAGGCGAAGTTGTCTCGCTTCCGTCCGGAGAGCGAGCTGAGCCGCCTGAACGCCCGCAGCGGGCGCTGGGTTGAAGTCAGCGATACCCTGCTCCAGGCGGTGACGAAAGCGCGCCACGCGGCGCAGTTGACCGAGGGGCTGTACAACCCCTTGATTCTGCCCGCGCTGTTGGCCGCAGGCTATACCCGCAGCTTTGACGAGCTGTCCGCTGGCGGGCTGTCGATCCCTGATTTGCCGCCGGTCACCGTGCCACACTGGCAGGGGATCGAAATCCGCCCCCGGCAAAAGGCTGTCCGCCTGCCCACTGGCGCTCAAATCGACCTGGGCGGCACCGGCAAAGGCTGGACGGCGGCGCAGATCGCGGACCGGCTGCATCACTACGGTGCCTGCCTGGTCGATGCGGGCGGCGATCTGGTCATGCGCGGCCAGCCCCAGGAGCAGGCCGGTTGGGTGGTCGAGGTCGCCGAGCCGGGACTGAACGAAACCGTCCCCCCGGTAGCTTCCGTGCTGGTGACGGATACCGCCATCGCCACCAGCGGGATCGACTATCGCCGCTGGATCGCGAACGGAAAACCGCAGCACCACCTGATCGATCCGCGCACCGGACAGCCTGCCGTGACCGACGTGCTGTCGGCTACCGTTATTCATCCTGATGCGGCTCTGGCCGAGGGCTATACCAAAGCCCTGATCCTGCTGGGCCGCGACGAAGGACTGCGCTGGATGCTCCGCCAGCCCCAACGTGCCGCGCTGATCGTGGGCACCGATGGCGCCGTCCTGGCCACCTCTGATTTCCAATC
This sequence comes from uncultured Anaerolineaceae bacterium, assembly GCA_964427955.1. GTDB lineage: Bacteria > Chloroflexota > Anaerolineae > Aggregatilineales > Aggregatilineaceae > JACRBK01. The sequence goes on along the minus strand of CAYRWY010000037.1, from coordinate 20,492 downwards.
TCATCTGACGGCCTTATCACCAGTTGGGTAGTTCAAGGAGACGACACCATGAAAATGAAACGCTTCGCCGCAGTTTTGATCATCACCGTTTTCGCCAACGCGCTGGGCATTCACTCGATCTTCGCCCAGGGAGTCAGCGACGTCGTGAAGTTGGATGACGCCACCCCCGGGATCGACGTCGTGATCACGCCCGTCCCCGGCACCACCGGCGCGGTTGTGCTGGAACTGGTCCAGGCGTCGGTCTGGGTCGTGGATAGTGCCGGAAATACGGTCTTCCAGATGGCCGACGCTCGCGTCCACAAGTTGGAGCTGCGTTTCGGGCCGGACGCGTCCATGTACACCCTCACGGTGGAACGCCTGTCGGGAGCCGCCGAAGCCTATGTGCGCGTGACGTCGGCCTCCGATCTGGGAGTGACCGCCGTGACCGGCCAGACGGTGCTGGTCTCTAACCCGGTCTCGCCCCTGAGCTTCCAGCAGACGATGGACCTCCCCCTGTCGGACAGCACGCCGTCCCAGGTCGCCAATTTTGCCATCCCCACCGATCAGAAGGGCGCGATGAAGGTCTCGTTCCCTGGCGCACCGGTGACGGCGCAGATCGTGGACAGCGAAGGTCGCGCCGTGGCTACCCTTACCGGCAGCGCCATCGACGGGATGAGCATGGTTCTGGATGGTGGCCAGTATCAACTGACCCTGTTGAATACCAACCTGGCCCAGCAGACCGTCGCTAACCTGGAGATCATGCCCGCGCAGCCCTCGGATATGGACACCCTGGTCCCGGCAGCCGACGCGCAGCCGGTGACGGGTGAGACGGTCGCCGCCAGCAGCTCCTCTTGCGCGATGACCATCGATCTGGCGTCCGTGAACCTGCGCAGCGGCCCTGGCACGGGGTACAGCGTGCTGAATTACGGCTTCCGCAATGACCAGTACCCGGTCGGGGGCACGAATTCGGACGGCTCCTGGTTGGTGATTGGCACCGCTGATGGCGCTTCCGCCTGGGTGTCGGGCAGCGTGGGCACGTTGAACGGAGACTGCCAGAACCTGACGGTTTACGACATCCCCTACCGCAATGCGCCCGCCCCGCAGGTCGTCGTGCAGCAGTCGCAGCCGAGTGTCGTGGTCGTGGCGGCTCCTGCCGCGGGCGGTACCGCCCCGGCGAGCGGTGGTGGCGGCACCTCTCACGAGGATGATCACGAAGACGAGCATGAGGAAGATGACGACTAGGTCAGGCTGAGCAGCATCAACGGGTGAGGGGAGGTTTTTTCCCCTCGCCCTCTTGCGGAGCTAAGGGGACAGACTATGCAAAACGAATCGCATTGGATGGACGGTATTTCACTGGTCTTCAGCCTTTTCGTAATCGCGCTGGCGGGCGTCTGGTTGGTGCATACGGGCACCCTCGAGACGAGCCTGGCGGCCAGCAATAACGGGACGTGGTACCTGATCCGGTCCTTCGGCATCACCGCCTACATCCTGCTGACGTTGTCCGTGATGTGGGGCTTGGCGCTGAGCAGCGCCGCCGTGAAGAACTGGTCGCCGGGTCCGCTGACCATGCTCCTGCATTCGACGATCTCGTGGCTGAGCCTGGTGTTCGGCCTGGTGCACGGCCTGCTGCTGATGGCGGACAAGTATTTCACCTACCGGATCACCGATGTGCTGGTCCCGTTTGCTGGCCCCTATCGCCCGCTGGCGGTGGGCCTGGGCACGACGGCCTTCTGGGTTCTGGTGATCGTGACGCCTAGCTTTGCCCTGAAAAAGCGCCTGTTCAGCTACCGCGCCTGGAAGACCCTGCACTATCTGAGCTATGCGGCCTTCCTGCTGGGGACGGCCCACGCCCTCACCGCCGGGACGGATTCCAGCAATGTCGGGTTCCGGCTGCTGCTGGGGCTGAGCCTGCTGCTGACTGTGATCCTGCTGGGCTACCGGATTGGCATCAAGCAGTCCTCGGGCAGCAAACCGGCCCGCCCCCGTCCTCCGGCTACCCGGCAGTCTTTGCCACAAGGGGAAGACTGACCTCGAAGGATGCTCCCCGGTCGGGACCGTCGCTGGACGCGGTGATGGTCCCGCCGTACTGCTCCAAAATCGCTTTCACGATGGACAGCCCCAGCCCTGTGCCGGGGACATTTTTTTCACGGGCATGAGCGAGCCGGGTGAAGCGCCCAAACAGGCGCGTCTCTTCCTCCGGGCTGAAGCCTTCGCCAGTGTCGCGCACGGTGAGCCGGAAGGTGTTCTTGTCACTGCTCGCGTGCAGCGTGATCTGCCCCCCGCGCGGCGTGTATTTGAGGGCATTCCCCACCAGGTTCTCCAGAATGATCTGCAAGTCGCTGGAGGCGATCGGAAGGTCGGGCAGCGCCGCCGGTATCTCCGCCACGAACTGCAATTCCGCCGCACTGGCTCGAATCCGCCAGGTGCGCGCGGCGTCCTGCAAAAACGCGACGGTATCTTCGGGCGGTTGATCGGCCTGGTGGTGACCTTCGTCCAGCCGCGCCAGGATCAGCAGTTGGGTGATCAGCGTGCTCATATGCTCGATCTCCTGGGAGAGTTCGGACATGTAGAGCGTTTTCTGCTCGTCGCTCAACGGCTGGGTGCGGAGCGCCTCGCAGCGCAGCTTCACGCTCATCAGCGGGTTGCGCAGTTCGTGGGCCGCGTTGGACACGAAGCTGCGTTGGGCGGTGAGCAGGGCATTGATGCGCCCGGCCATGAAGTTGAACGCCCGGCCCAACTGCCCGATCTCGTCTCCGGAGTTGATCACGACGCGTTCGTCGAAGGCCCCTTCGGCGATGCGCAGCGCCGTCGTATTGAGCCGCTTGATCGGCTGGGTCAGCGTGCGTCCCAACCACAGGCTGGCGCCAACCGTGAGAAGCAAGATGGGCAGCGCGATGGCGATCAACTGGTACCACTTGCCGCGGGCCTGGTGATAGGCGGTGGACATCGGCGCGGCCACGCGCACCACGCCCCGAATGGTGCCCTCGTAGACGATGGGCACGGCGACGTAGGCGCGTTTTTCGCCGGTTTCGCTGGTCCGTACGGCGCGCGCCGTGCGTCCGGCCAGCGCTGCCGCCAGTTCGGGGGTGTTGGGGAGCGGCTGCGACAGCGCGTAGAGCGGGGTGTAGGTGCTGGCCACGACCCGCCCGGACGCGTCGAGTACGGTGTACATCACTTTGGTGTCGGTCTGGCTGCGCTCCAACAGGGTTTGCATCTGGCGGCTGTTGAGGGCTTCGTCTTCTTCTCCCATTGAGTCGGCCAGGCGGCTGGCCATGTTGAACGCCGAGGCTTGCAGATCCTGCTGGTAAAACTCCAGCGTAGCCTCTTGCAGTTGCAGCCCCGCCGTCAGGATCAGGGCGAGGCCGCCGAGCAGCGTCACCGAGGTAAAGATCAACAGGACTTTGCCGCGCAGGCCGAGTTTGTTCATCAAGACTTCGCCGGATCGGTGAAGCGGTAGCCGACGCCGCGCACGGTCTGGAAGTAGCGCGGGTTGGACGGATCGTCCTCCAACTTGGCGCGCAGCCAGCTCATGTGCACGTCCAGCGTGCGGGTATCGCCCAGCCAGTCGGTCCCCCAGATCACGTCGAATAACTCGTTGCGCGTGACCACGCGGTGCGCATTGGCCATCAGCAGCACCAGGATGTCGTATTCCTTCTGCCGCAGGCTGACCGGCTGGCCGCGCAGCGTCACCACGTGGGCGGCCAGGTTGACTTCAAGATCTCCCGCGCGCAGCAGGTCCGGCGGTGCCACGTGAGTGTCCAGCACGACGCGCCGCAGCATCGCTTTGATGTGGGCATGGAGCTGGTCGAAGCCGAACGGCTTGATCAGATAGTCGTCGGCGCCCAGTTCCAGCCCGCGAATGCGATCCAGCGTATCGTCCAGCGCGGTGAGCATGATGATCGGCACCGGGCTTTGCTGGCGGATCGCGTAGCACACGTCCCAGCCGTTCATCACCGGCATGATGACGTCTAGCACCACCACGTCCGGCGCGGCCCGCAGGGCTTTTTCCAGCCCGGTCTGGCCATCGTGCGCCGTCGAGACGGCGTAGCCCGCGCCGCGCAGGGCCACTTCGAGCGGATCGGTGAGCGAGCGGTCATCGTCGATCAGCAAAATGTGCGGCATGGTGCTGCCCTCCTGCTATGAGCTGGCTTTGGTGATCATCGCTTCGAGGTAGCGCGATTTGAGCTGCTGCTGGGCCAGGGTGCGCTTGACCGGCGGCAGGCGCAGGATCGCCCCCAGGACCGCCGCCAGCGCGCGCTGACTCCACAGGGTGCGCCGGTCGAACAGCAGATCTTGCAGTTGGCCGCGCTCGGTGGCCGCCAGCACGACCCGGTGAGCAAAGGTCCGCGGCGTGATGACGCGCTGTTCGCGGGCGCGCAGCGCAAGCCCGCCGGAATCGCAGACCCGCGCGCAGACGCCGCAGCCCAGGCAGATGTCCTCGTTGAGCCGGGCTTTTTTCTTCTTGGGATGGGCCGGATCGTGCGCCGACACCAGCGTCATGGCCTCGACCGGGCAGACGTTGACACATTTGCCGCAGCCGTTGCACTGGTCGAGATCGACTTCCGGCAAAAAGTTGGAGGTGTGCAGCGGGTTATCCAGCGCGAAACGCCGCGCCGCCGTCAGCGCCTCGCAGCAGCAACCGCAGCAGTTGCAGATGAAATTGACCGCCTCGCGCCCATTGTCGCCAAACTGGACCAGGTTGTGCGCATACGCCGTTTGCAGCAGGTCCAGCCCTTCGGCCTGATCGACCTGCCGGGCGAAGCCGTGCCGGATCAAGCCCTGCGCGGTGTCGTTGAACGTCATGCAAATGTCCATCGGCGCGTCGCACGCCTGGTCTACGTGCTGCATTTTGTGGCGGCAGTAACACATGCTGATGCCCATGTGCCGGGCGGTTTTGACCACCTCGGAGGCGCGCTCGTAATCCAGCACGGCGACGCTGTTGGGCAGCACTTGCTCGTTGACGAAGACGCGCCCCAATTGGGTTTCTCCGCCTTCAAACATGTGCTGGAAAAAGTCATCTTCCACGGTGCAGTATTGGTGGTACAGCTCGGCCAGCCGTTTTTGGTCGATGTCGTCGCGCACTTTCATCATCGAGAATTCGAAGAAGCCCGCCATCGGCGGCGGCACGGTGTACGTCAGCCGCCCGTCGTCGTGCTCTACATCGACCAGAAAAGCCCGGCTCGCCAGCCCGTCGAGCACGGTCCGCGCCTCGGCCAGGTTCATCTTCCAGAGATGCGCGGCCTCCTGCGCCGTGAAGGGCTGGATCGGCAGTTGGGCCACCAGCTCCGCCTCGCGCTCGCTGACCAGGAGCTTGAGAATCTCGTACAGCGTGCCGGTCGGGGCAGCGCCTTGCGGAAAGCGGTTGAGACGATCCACCAGCCGGGTGTAAGCTGGCGCGTGGGGTGAAGGTGTGATTTCCATGAGGTACTCCCGCAGTGGTTGACCAGTCTGCCCTTAACTATAACGCGCGGATCGCGTTCGTGTATAATCGGAATATTACCCTTCGGTCAAAAGGTCAGGACACTCATGAATTTAGATGCCTATCGCCAGTTTACCCGTCGTTTGCAGGCCAATCTTGAACCGGACGCGCGCGTGCTGGGGTTGGTGGCCCTCGGTTCGATGGCCGAAATCAACCGGGTGCCGGATGAATGGTCCGATCACGACTTTTTCGTGATCACCGTGCCCGGCGTGCAAGAGGATTTCCGCTGCGATCTGCGCTGGCTGCCCGATCACGAGCGGGTGGTGCTGCCCATCCGCGAGACGGCGCACGGCCTCAAGGTGCTCTACGACAGCGGCCACCTGTTGGAATTTGCCGTGTTCGACCAGGAAGAATTGGGCGTGGCCCACGCCAACGATTACCGGATGCTGCTCGACCGGGCGAATATTGCGGCGGAAATGGCGCGCATCGCCCAGCCGCCCGCTCCCGCTCCTTACGACCCGCTGCGGGATTACACGATGGCCATCGCCCTGCTTTACATCGGAGCCGGACGCTACCTGCGCGGCGAGCGGCTGAGCGCCCACATGTTCATCAAGGTCTACGCGCTGCATCACCTGCTGCCGATGTTGACGCACCTGTTGGAGAGCGACGAAAAAGCCCGTCTGGACAACCTTGATCCGTTCCGGCGCTTCGAGCGCGTGTTTCCCCAGGTCGGCGCGGAGATTGAGCGCGCGCTGCTGCTGCCGTCATTGGAGGCCGCCGGAGCCTTGTTCGCCCTGGCGGATCAGTATGCCCGTCCCGCGCTGCCGGATTATCCGGCCCAGGCTGCCCAGGTCATACGCCATTTTCTGGATCAGAATCAGGCCCGGTGACGGGTTCGCAGGGGCCCCCTACGTTCAGGGGCGGACTGGAGAGGGGAGCGGCGCGGCGGAAAAGTGGGTGTAGGGGGCCGTCCGCCGCGCCCGGTAGGGTTTCTCTTTTTCTCTTTGAGATTCTCCGCGTGCTCTGCGCTGAATCGCCTTTCAGGCCCGGCTAATCTTGATCCGGTCCACCGCGTCGAGCGCCGCGAGATTCTTCGCCGCGTGCGCTTCGGCGAGCGCGACTGCTTCCCGGTAGGCGTCCAGCGGGTAGACCCCGGTATCCTGCAAAATCGCGGCCAGGGCCATCGTCGTCCAGTACGTCTTCGGCTGACCGGTCTCGCTGAAATCTAGTGACACCACGCGCGCGGGCGTCTCCACCGGCAGCAGGTCAGCGGCGATATACAGCGTCGCGCTGGGGGCCAGGTGGGCGAGGCGCGCCTTTTCGACGGCCAGACCTTCGGCAAACAGCACCGCCATTACGTCCGGCTGGGTGATGCCCATATGCAGGATCGGCTCCGCGCTCAGGATCACGTCGGCGGTCGAATGGCCGGATTTCACGGTGACCGGGTAATCGTTGTGCTGGCTGGCCCACAGGCCGGAGAGGATCGCGCCCCGGCAGAAGGCCGCTGCCGCCGTGCCCACTTTCTGTCCCGCCGCGCCCGCGATCACCCAGCCCTGTCGCCCGGTCAGCGGGCTGCGATACGTCGCCTCCAGCGGGCGGGGTTCCAACGTGGGCTGGTGCAGCTCGTCCTGGTGCGCGGTGCGATAGGCCCGGCTGTATTCGGAGCGATCCCGGCGCTGGATAATCCCCGTTTTGAAGTCGAGCGTTTCCAGCGTTTTTTCGACGGTCTCTTTTTCGAACTGGTTAGCGGGCGCGAAATAGGCGGTGCACAGCTCCCACACGTCGATCAGCGCGAAGCCGTCTACCTGCATGGCTTCGGCCATCAGGTCCGGCAGCGATTTGTCGAAGGCCGTCGTCCGCGCCACGAAGCCCGCCCCGTTGACGGCGACCGTCGCGCAGATGTCGAGCGGCTGTTCCAGGTTGCCGTGCGGAGTGGTGACGGTCAGGGCGTCGGGCGGGGTCGTGACCGAGTGCTCGCCGCCGGTCATCCCGAAGTTCATGTTATTGAACACGATCACGGTCATGCCGATGTTGCGCCGTGCCGCGTTCAACAGGTGATGCCCGCCGATCCCGCAGCCGCCGTCGCCGATCAGGGCGACCACCTGTAGATCCGGGTTGGCCAGCTTGATCCCGGTGGCATAGGTCAGAGATCGTCCGTGCAGGCCGTGAAAGGCGTTGGTCGCGAAAAACTTGTCCGAGAGGCCCTGGCAGCCGATGTCCGTGACCAGCACCAGGCGGTGCGGATCGGGTTGCAGCTTGACCAGCGCCGCATCCAGCGCCTTGACGATGGTCGAATGTCCGCAGCCGGGGCAGAAGGGAAACGGCAGGGTTTTTTCGTCGAGATAGGTGGCGATCATGGCAGCCCTCCCAGGATTTCAGCCGGTTCGATCAGGTGGCCATCGACGCGGTGCACGCCGATCACGTCAACCGATCCGTGAGCCAGCCGCTCGATCTCGCGGCTGTATTGGCCCAGGTTCAGTTCCGGCACGATCACCCGCCGGATGCCGTGCAGCGCCGCCCGGATGGCCTGTTCCGGGACTGGCCACAGCGAATACACGGTCAGCAGCGAGACCTTGATCCCCGCCGCGCGCGCCTCCTGGACCGCGTCGCAGGCGGAGCGCGCCGTAATGCCGTAGGCGATGATCAGGGTTTCCGCCCCGGCCTGAAGGTCCGTCTCGACCAGGGCGATCTCGTCGGCAAACGCATCGACTTTGGCCGCCAGGTGCTGGTTGAGCGCGCCGACGTCCTGGGGCTTCTTCGACAGGTAGCCGCGCTCGTCATGGGATGACCCGGTAAAACGCACGATCTGCGGCCCGGCATACTGCGCCAGCGGCGGGACCTCTTCCGCTGGGTGGTAGCGGTAGGGCTTGAAAACGCCATCGTCGGGGATGGCCGCCCGCTCACGCACGGGGACCGGCTGGTAATCGTCCAGATCGATGGTGCTGTTTGACGCCACCGTCTCTTTGTCGGTGGCCAGAAAGACCGGGACGCGGAAGCGTTCCGCCAGGTCGAAGGCGCGGCAGGTCAGGTTATAACACTCGGCGACGTTGGTGGGAGACAGCACGATCACCGGGTAGCCGCCGGAGGTGCCCCAGCGCATGAACAGGATGTCCCCCTGGGCGACGGTGGTCGCGCCCCCTGTAGCCGGACCCATCCGCTGGACGTTGACGATCACCAGCGGCACTTCGCCCATGATCGCCAGCCCCACGGTCTCGCTGTACAGGCTGATGCCGGGACCGCTGGTCGCCGTCATGGCGCGGCCGCCGGTCATGGCCGCGCCGACGCAGAACCCAATCGACGCGATCTCGTCCTCCGCCTGGATGGCAACCCCGCCCACCTTGGGCAGTTCTTCGATCATGTGGAGGAGGATCGGGGTAGCCGGGGTGATGGGATACCCGGCGAAAAAAGTACAGCCAGAATGCAGGGCCGCCCTGGCTATGGCTTCTGCCCCGTTAATGAATTCACGCATGGCGTCCTTTTTTTCTAATACTAACTTCTGGTTGGTTCTAGTGTACCGCCGGGCCGGGCTTCCGCTTTGTTCTTTTCATCACGATTTTTGCTGCGAGAGCGCACAGACCGGCGCCATCACTTGGGGAGCGAGGATAATTAGGTTAGAATCAACGCATATCTATTTTCGGGAAGCAGCAGCATGATCTCCGGCATCGTATTCGACATCAAAGAATTCGCAGTCCATGACGGGCCGGGGATTCGCACGACGGTTTTTCTGAAGGGCTGCCCCCTGAGCTGCACCTGGTGCCATAACCCGGAAGGGCAGAGCCGGGAGCCGCAGATCCTCCACAGCCCGGTGGGCGAGCGGGTAGCCGGTCAGGTCTATTCCTCCGAGAGTCTCGCCCTGCGCCTCAACCGGCAGGCGTCCATCCTCAAAGCAAACGAAGGCGGCGTCACCTTTTCGGGGGGAGAACCGCTGCTCCAGGCGGCGTTCGTGGCGGAGGTGATCGACCAGTTGGACGATCTGCACGTGCTGCTGGATACCTCCGGCTACGGCAGTGAAGACCATTTCCGTCTGCTCGCCGGACGCGCCGATCTCGTCCACTTCGACTTGAAGATCATCGACGATACCCTGCACCGCCGGTTTACGGGATGCAGCAACGCGCCCATTCTCCGCAATCTTCACCTGCTGAGCGACCTCGGCACCCCGTTCATCATTCGCGTGCCGTTGGCCCCTGGGGTGACGGATACGGACGAGAACCTGTCCGCTATCGCCGAAACCGTGCTCGGACTGCCGGGCCTGGTGCGCGTCGATCTGCTGCCTTACAACAAAATGGCCGGGGCGAAATACCGGGCTGCCGGTATGGAATTCGTCCCCGGTTTTGACGAAACCCGCGAGTCGCGAGCCTATACTGCTATTTTTGAGAAAGTGGGGTTAAACGTTAAGGTCACATGAAACCGAGTTTGCAGGACATGGCACGGCGCGTACGCGAAGGAACGCATCGAACGCTGCGGCAGAGTCAGTCGCCGGACGTGCTTACCTATTGTGAGGATCAGCACCTGTCCTGGGTTCAACGCTCCGCTTATCTCACCCGCAGCCTGTGCGAAGCGGAGCAGGTCGTGATCGCGCCGGATGAACAGATCGTGTTTACGCGTACCGTCCCACAAGTGCCGCCGATCTATGCTCCGGAAGACTGGGATCGCCTTACCGCAGGCCGGACGCTGCACGAACTCGGTCCGATCAGCAACATCTGCGCCGATTGGGGCATGGTGCTCTCGCAGGGTTTGCTGGGCCGCCGCCGTGTCGCCCTCGAAACTCGCGCGCGCTGCCAGCCCGATCCGCAGGCCGTCGAGTTTCTGGACGCCGCCGTCGAGACGATGGATGCCGTGCTGGCGCTGGCCGCCCGGTATGCGGCGGAAGCCCGGCAGCAGGGGCGTGCCGATCTGGCGGCGGTGCTGGATCACGTTCCGGCCCATCCGCCCCGCACCTTCCACGAAGCTCTGCAATCTCTGCGCCTCCTGCATTCGGTCGTCTGGCTGGGCGGGCATTATCACGTGGGGATCGGGCGCTTCGACCAATTCATGTGGCCCTATCTGAAAGCCGATCTCGACGCAGGGCGGCTGGATGTGGCCGGGGCAGAAGACCTGCTGGCCGAGTTTTTCATTGCGCTCAACAAAGACAGCGATCTTTATCCCGGCGTGCAGCAGGGCGACAACGGCCAGACGCTGACCATCGGAGGGATGACTCGCGATGGCGCTGACGGCTGCAACGAGCTGACCCGCATGGTGCTGCGCGTCGCGCGCGATGTCGCCATGATCGACCCGAAGATCAACCTGCGCATCTCGTCGAAAACCGATCTCGATCTGCTCTCCCTGGCGACCGAACTGACCCGCAAAGGGTTGGGTTTCCCGCAGTATTCGAACGACGACGTCGTGATCCCGGCCTTGATCGCGCACGGCTATGACGTGGAAGATGCGCGGAATTACACCGTCGCCGCCTGCTGGGAATTCATCATCCCCGGCCAGGGGTTGGACGTGGTCAACATTGGCGCGGTGTCCTTCCCGGCGGCGGTCGATCACGCGGTGCGCGAAGGGTTGGATCAGCACGAGACCTTCGAGCAAATTCTGGCGCGCACGGCGGCCCACATTCAGACCCAGGCCGACCGGCTGGTCGATACCTACTCGCGCCTGTTCCTGCCGCCCGCGCCGTTTTACTCCGTCGTCATGAACGGCTGTCTGGAACGGGGCGAGGATCTTTCGGCAGGGCTGAAATACAACAACTTTGGCATTCATGGGGCGTGCGGGGCCAATGCCGCCGACGCGCTGGCGGCGGTGCAGCAGTTCGTCTTCACCGATCTCAGCGTGCCGCCGGGGGATCTGCTGCACGCGTTGGATACCGACTACGCCGGGTATGAGCAGTTGCGCCGGAAATTGCAGGACGAAGCGCCCAAAGTGGGCAAAAACAGCGACCAGGCGGATGCGCTGCTGGTCTGGCTGTTCGATGCCCTGGCGGATGCCTGCGAGGCGCTCGCCGACGATGAGCAGGGGCGGGTGATCCGGCCCGGCACCGGGACGGCCATGTACTACGTCTGGTTGGCGCGCGGCCACGAGGGGATGCGCGAGCCGGTGGTCGGCGCGACCGCCGAGGGTCGCCACCAGGGGGATTTCTTCAGCGCGAATCTTTCGCCCTCGACGGGCGTGCGGGCCGATGGGCCGTTCAGCGTCTTCCAGTCGTTCGCCAAGATCGACTACCGGCGCATCTGCAACGGCGGCCCGATCACGCTGGAACTGTCCGACTCGGTGTTCCGGGATGCGGAGTCGATCCGCAAGGTGGCGATGCTGGTGCGCACCTTCGCCCAGTTGGGCTGCCAGCAGCTTCAGATCAACAGTCTGAATGCCGCCACGTTGATCGACGCGCGCGCGCATCCCGAAAACCACACCAATCTGATCGTGCGGGTCTGGGGCTGGAGCGGCTATTTCTGCGAGCTGGCTCCGGAGTATCAGGATCATATTATTACGCGGCAGTTGTATGCCGAAGCCGGGTAAGGTTCGCCCGGCTTTTTATGCACTTTGAGGAGCATCTTTTGTGAAACATCGAGATCGTGTTTTGATGGCGCTTCATCACGAAGCCCCGGATCGCTGCCCGATGCAGGTCAGTTTTACGCCCGAATTTGCCGACCGGCTGCGCGCGGACGTGCAGGTCAGGGGCCAAAAGCTGCACAACCCGCACGGCGGCGGCAATACCTACGAGTTGGAGCGGTTGTTAGGCGAAGATATGCTGCTGACCTCGGTGGGCTGGGCGAATTCCTACTACCAGGGGCCGGAGCCGTATGACGACGAGTGGGGGATTGGCTGGCGCGCCCAGGAGTACGAAACCCCGTTCGGCAAGGGGTACTACACCGAGATTACGCACCATCCGTTGGCGGAGGATGCGGCGGTGGCGTCCTACCGTGCGCCCGATCCTACCCGGCCCGAGTTGTACACCGACTCCGCACGCGTGATCCGGGAGTACAAAGACGAATACTGGATCGTCGGCGTGACGGTCACGACCATTTTCGAGGCGGCCTGGGCGCTGCGCGGCCTGGAGCAGATGCTCACTGATTTCGTGGCCGATCCGGACCTGGCCGACCAGATTCTCGAAATCCCGTACCAGTATCACCTGACGGCGGCGAAAAAACTGGTCGAGATGGGCGTCGATATGATCTGGATCGGGGATGACGTGGGCGCGCAGAATGCCATGCTGATCTCGCCCAAGCACTGGCGGCGTTTCTTCAAGCCGCGTATGGCGAATTTCATCGCCTCGCTGAAGGCGATCAACCCGGACGTCAAAGTCGCTTACCACTCCGACGGCAACATCCTGCCGATCATCCCGGAACTGGTCGAGATCGGGCTGGACATCCTCAACCCGATTCAACCGGCTAGCATGGACCCGGCGCAGCTCAAAAAGGAGTTTGGCGACAAGCTGTGCTTCTGGGGCAGCATCGACGAGCAGTACACCCTGCCGCTGGGCAAGCCCGAAGAAGTCCGCGCCGAGGTGATCAAACGCCTGGAGACGCTGGGCAAGGACGGCGGTCTGATCATCGGCCCGACGCATCACGTGCAGTTGGATACGCCGCTCGAAAACTTCTGGGCGATGGTTCACACGATCATCGACACGCCCTATAGCTCGTTGAAGTAGAGAGATCTTAACCAGCAAAACAAAAAGGGGTGTGCATCACCCCTTTTTTAGTCTCTCTTGCCCGTGCCGGATCAGGCGTCGTAGCCCGGCTGGTGCTGGACGATCTCGATGAAGGCCAGCATGTTTTCCAGCGGCACATCGCCTTCGATGTCGTGGGCAGGCGCGAACACGTAGCCCCCCTCGCGGCCCAGGTCGAGCAGGTGCTGCGCTTCGCGGCGCACGTCGTCCACCGTGCCGCGCGGCAGCGTGCGCTGCGTGGACAGCCCGCCATGAAAGGCCAGCCGTCCCCGGTACTGCCGCATCAGGCTGTCCACGTCCATCACTTCCGGCTGGAAGGGATTGAAGCAGTTGACGCCGATGCCGATCAACTGCTCGAACAGCTCATCGACGTCGCCGCACGAGTGGATCATGACGAATTTGCCCGCCTCGTGCACCACGCCGTACATGCGCTTCAGCACGGGGTAGATGAACTTGTTCCACATTCGGGGGCCCATTTGCAGACCGTGCTGCATTCCCCAATCGTCGCCGAAATACACGGCGTCGATGTCGTATTTCAGCGCCTCGTGCACCTGCGCGATGTTGTAATCGGCAATGGTGTTGAGCAGTTCCGCGACGAAGTCGGGATTGTCGTAGAAATCGGTCATCAGGTTGGGGATACCGCGCAGCGTCCAGGCCCGCTCGTACAGCGAGAAGCCGATCTGAAACACGCGGAAGCGATCCCCGCACTGCGCGATCCGGTCCGGGATGTTCGCAAAGAAACGCGGGTCCAGCGGGTTAGGGAACTGGTAGCCGGTCAGCGTCGGCTCGGCCAGCACGCAGCCTTCCACGATGCCGATGTCCTTGTCCACGCTGCGATCCCAGACGACGCCGAAGACGTCCTGGACGCGGTCGCGGCCCAGGTCTTTGAAAAAGCCGATGTCGCTGCCCAGCCGGAGAAAATGGTTGTGCAGCACGGTATCCAGGTCGGAGGTGCCGTAGTGATCCTGGAGTTTTTCGCGCGCTTCTTTGGTCAGCCCGATCTGCCAGGGCACATAAGGCGGGCGGCGTCCTTCCAGGACGGTGCGGACGATTTCACGCTTGGTCATCTCGCCCCCTTAATAGCGCCCATAGTCTAGCGCCGTGTCGAAGGCGGTGATGATATTGTCGGGCGGATCGCTGGCCTGGATGTTGTGCACTGCCGCGAACACGAAACCGCCGCCAGGGGCCAGCTCGTCGATCCGCTGCCGGACCTCGTCCGCGACCTGCTGCGGCGTGCCGAACGGCATGGTTCTCTGCGCGTCGACTCCACCGCCCCAGAAAACGATGTCTTTGCCATAGGCGGCTTTCAGCCGTTTCGGGTCCATGCCTTTGGCCGAGGTCTGCACCGGGTTGATGATGTCGAAGCCCAGATCGATCAGATCGGGGATCAGGTCGAAGGCCGCGCCGCAGCCGTGGAAGAACAGCTTGGCGTTGGTCTTGCGCTTGATCGCTTCCACCAGCCGCTTTTCTTTGGGCTTGATCATCCGGCGGAAGACGTCCGGCGAGATCATCCACCCATTCTGCGTGTTCACGTCATCCCAGTAGGTGAAGACCTGCAAATACTCGCCAACCTGGTCCAGGTAATTGTTGCAAGACTCGATGTAGATGTCGGTGATCTGTTCCATCAGCCGGTCGGCGAAGGCCGGTTCGGACGCCAGCGCCATCAGGAAGTTGGTCAGGCCCATGACGCGGGCGGGCTGCTCGAAGATGCCGCCGCCGATCACGCCGCTGCCGACCAGCGCATAATCGGTGTTTTCGTACAGGTATTTCGCCTGGGCGCGCAGTTGTTGGTTCAGTTCCAGCGGATCGGGCTTCGGCCACTGGTAGCCGTCCAGGGCTTCCATTGTGGGTTCCTTGATGGGGAAATCCACCCAGTCGAAATAAAAGCCGCCATCCTTCGGCATGTGCAGCTTGGACCCCCAGCGGTCGATGAAGGCGTAGTAATCCCCTTCTTCGAAATATTTCAGGCCAGGAGCGGTCGCCGCCGGAAGCTGCACGATGCGGAAATCGACGTCGAAACGCCGCAGCAGGTCTTCGCCCACGTAGGGAAGCTGCTGAACGTAGTCGCACAGCTTGAAGTCCTCGACCTCCAGGCCGAGTTTCTGCTTCACTTTGGCGTAGGCTTCGCGGTGGATCGAAGTGATAATCGTCCCGCCGAGATCGATGGGAACGCGATCCGGCTCTTGGTGGTTGAGGGCTAACATCACCCTTTCGCGTGAGTTCATCGGGGCCTACTCGATCCGCTTTCTCAGAATCGTGTGCATGGCCACCGAGGCGGTGATGATCAGGCCGTAGATGAATTTCGTGTAGTAGGCCGTGTAGCCCATCGCGATGATGCCCGGTTGAATCTCGCCGATGATGATGCAGGCCACGAACGTCCCCAGCACGGTGCCCGTCCCGCCAAAGACCGAGGTCCCGCCCAGGAAGACGGCGGCCAGGGTGTTCATCAAATACCCCTCGCCCAGGTTCGGCCAGAAATACCAGACGTCCAGGCTTTGGATGACGCCGCCAAAGGCCGCCGCCAGTCCGACGATGGCAAAGAGCATCATCCGCGTGCCGTCCACGTTCACACCCATCAGGCGGGCGCTGGCTTCATTGTCGCCGATCAGGTACACGTGCGCGCCGAATTTGTGGCGGTTCAGCAGGACCCACACCAGAACGGCTACCACGACCATCCAGATCATTTGCGCGGGCCAGTAGCCAAACACCTTGCTTACCAGGGTGTCGCGCAGGATGGTATCTTTGGCATCGACCAGGGATCGCCCTTGCCCCTTGGTCCAGACTTCGACCAGGCCGCGCCAGAAGAACTGCGCGCCGATGGTGGCGATCAGCGACGGAATCCCCAGTTTGACGATGATCACCCCGTTGAGCAGACCGACCCCAAACCCGGACAAAAGGCTGGCGGCAAAGGCCAATCCCAGGCTGTCGGTCCTGTCAAAGACTCTGACGAAGACCACCATGCCGACCGCCATCGTCGAGATGAATGACAGGTCCATTTCCCCGGCAATGACCACCATCGTCAGGGGCATAGCGATCACGCCCCAGTAGGGGATCGAGGTCATCAGCGCCCGGTAGATGTCGGGTTGCAGGAACGTATCGGGGGCGCCGGTCACGAAGATGATTTCCAGGATGATCAGGACGCTAATGATCGCCAGTTGCAAGCCGTTCCGCCGGATGAAACGGAGCAGCCTGGACTGCGCTCGGAGTTCCTCGGTTTTTCTTTTTTCAACGTATTCAGTCATCTTATTTTCGTCCGTCTAAAAAATGAAATAGGACCTGCCCGATCAATCCAGGCTGCCGGTTTGGGCCACGTGATACATTTTTTCCATCAGGTTATCAAGCGTAATATCTTTGGTCAGAAATTCGCCTGCCACCGTGCCGCGATCCAGGACGACCACCCGGTCGGCCACCGAATACACATGGAAGACATTGTGATCGATGAAAATGCCCGCTTTGCCCGCCGCCTTGATGCTGCGCACGAAGTCAATCAGCTTGCGCGTTTCTTGCAGCGACAGGCCCATCGTCGGCTCGTCCAGGACGATCAGGTCCGCCTTGAAATACAGCGCCCGCACGATGGCCACGCCCTGCTTTTCGCCGCCGGAAAAGCTCTTGATGACCGAGTCGGGGTTGACCGCGGACGAGGTGAAGCCCATCGATTCGAGCATCAGCCGGTTGGTTTCCTGGCGCATCGCCCCGAGCTTGAGGAATCCCAGGCGGTTGGACAGCTCGCGGCCCAGGAAGATGTTGCGCCACAGCGTTTGCAGGTCGGCCAGGGCGCGCTCCTGGTAGACGGTCTCGACGCCCAGGGCGCGGGCTTTCGGAACGGTCAGGCGATCCACGCGCTTGCCGTTGAAGTAGATCTCGCCGGTCGTAGGGCGGTGGAACCCGGTGATGATTTTGATCAGGGTGGACTTGCCAGCGCCGTTGTCGCCCAGCAGCCCGACGATCTCATTGCGGCCTACCCTGAAATTCACATCATGTAAGGATTGAACTTCGCCAAACGATTTGGAAATATTTCTGAGTTCAAGTATATCGTCCATGATCTTTTCCCTTAATGAAGGCAAAGGAGCAAATGGTTTGAAAGGCAGCCCGAAACCTGAACGGGCGTCACCATTTGCTCCTTAGAATGCTACCGTCTCTCCCCTGGCTTGCCAAACAAGTTATGGCTTACCTGGAAAGACCAGAACAGTCTTCTTACCGGATCTGCTGTTCGGCCAGGTCGGCGAGCAGGGCAATATTATCCTGGCTCGCGAAGCCCGCGCCGGTGTCGATGTGCAGGCCGGAGAACGCGAATTCTTTGGTCAGGCAGATCTGCAAGATCGGCAGATAACCCTGGAGCCATTCCTGCTGGTCGATCACCAGATCGGTGAAGCCGCTCTGGATGGCCTGAACCGTCGCCGCCGACAGGTCGAAGCCCGCGCCGTAGATGTCATCCGGACCCTTGCCCGCCGCTTCGAGGTAGCTTTGCAGCGTCGCCGTCAGCCCACCGTGATCGGTGACGACCAGCTTGACATCGGGGTTCGAGGACACGTACGCGACGAAGGTGGGGATGCCCGCCGCGGGATCAGCATTGGTGGCCGAGTCGATCTCGAGATAGTCCACCGTCACGCCTTCTTCTTCCAACGCATCGATCACGCCCTGGGTACGCAGGCCGCGCGTCGGCTGCGAGAGCAGGCCCCAGACCATCGCCCGGTCACCCGACTTCAGGGCCGCGCGCTTGAAGGATTCCTTGCCGAGGTTGTAGCCGGTCGCGTACAGTTCCTGGCCGACGTAGCCGAACCCGTTGCCCTTGTATTTCGATTCGATGCTGGGCAGCGCGGTGTTCTGGCTGGTCACGATGATGCCCTGGGCTTCCGCTTCGTCTACCAGCGGGGCGAAGGCTTCTTCGCCGGGGTGACCCATGACGGCGATGCCATCGGGCTTCATGGCCATGGCTTCGGTGAACTGCTGGGTCATCTTCTGCGGATCCCAATCCGACCAGACATAATCGACCTTGGCGCCGAGATCTGCCGCCGCCTGGACGGCCCCATTGTACACGTTCACCGCGAACACGCCGCCCGCCGGGCCGCCGGGGAAGAAGACGATGTGGACGTCACTGCACCACTTGTCTTTGGGGCCGCTGGAGCCTTGCGCGGCGACCGAGCCGGTTTGGTTGGAATGGAAGGGGGAAATCACCATGGCTGCGACAACGAGGAAAGCAAAAAGAACCCACATTTTTTTGGACATCGCACGTTCTCCTGTAGTTAATAAATAGGGCAAATGTCATCAGGCAGGTGCCTGGTTACTACCGGTTTATCTCGATAGTCACCTCCTGTCATAGCGATGAACACAAGAGTTCAGTGGATATTCTATTGTTAAGTACGTATTCTGTGAACGTTCACATAACATATTATCATTGATTGGTATTGAAGTCAAGCGGGTCGCTCGCGCAAAAAAACGGAGGGGCCACCTTGCTTGCCCCTCCGTGATCGGGTCTTTACTGCGTCAGCACTGGGATGCCCTGGCGTTCGGCGGCCAGTTCGGCGATCCGGTTGACGAGCTTTTCATAGCTCCAGCCCAGGGCGCGCGACTGTACGCACAGGTCGCTGTAGCCGGGGTTCAAGCCGGGCAGGGTGTTGATTTCGAGAATGTACGGCTTGACCTGGCCGTTGGTCGTATCGACGCGGAAGTCCACGCGGGCCACGTCCTGGCAATCCACCACCCGGAACACCGCCGCCGCCAGGAATTGAAGTTCCGCCAGCAGGTTGGGTTCGATGTTGGCCGGGCACATATAGTAGTCCCCGTCGGCCCATTCCGTCTTCATGCGGTTGGTGTACAGGCTCGACTCCGACTCGGCATACATCGACAGGTTGATCTCCAACGCGGGCATGAACGTCAAGCCTTCCGGCAGTCCGTGCAGCGCCGTGCGGTCGTTCGGACGGACGAGGTCCGACGGCGTGAAGTTGCCGACCATGCCGATCGTGATCTCGCGTCCTTCGACGTAGTGCTCCACCAGGATCGGCTGGTGATACAGGCCGATCTGCCTGGTGACCTGGTCGCGCAGTTGGGCGACGGTGCGCACCACGCTGTCCGCGCTGACGCCCATGCTGGTCCCCTCGCGGCTGGGTTTGACGAACAACGGAAAGCGCAGTTCGCCCGCCTCGTTCAGCAGTTGGCCGTCTACCGGCTCGTCGGCGCGCTCGAACACCTGAAATTCAGGGGTCGGCAGGCCGTGATAGAGCAGCACGCGCTTGGTCAGCGGCTTGTCCAGCGCCAGCGCCAGGGTCAGCACTTTGCTGCCGGTATACGGAATCTTCAGCATTTCCAGGATCGAGGGGATGTGCGCCTCGCGCCCGTTGCCAAAGTGGCTTTCGGAAATGTTGAAGCACAGGTCGGGCTTATACGCCGTCAGGCGTTCGACCAGGTTGTAAGGAGGCAGAAGGCTGGCCTCGAAAAAGGCCGCTTCATGCCCCCCGGCTTGCAGCGCAGCTACCAATGCGTCGGTGGTCTTCGGGCTGTCGAGATCGTCCCACTGGTCAGCGGGCATTCCTTCCCAGGTGGGGGCGTTCTTCTTCAGGTTGGCGAGCACCGCAATCCGCATTAGTTATCCTGCTCCTTCGTATTCTGAGTGGCTTTGGGACCGTTCCGGCGGCCATTCCGCTTGCTGTGGCCGTTACCATTGCCATTGCCGTTCGGATGGGTGACCGCTGGCTCGACGCCCAGCGCCTCCGCCATGCGGAAACGCTGCCATTTCTGGTCGTTCGAGTTCAGCCGGTGCTGGATACCGTCCCGCTGGTGGATGTCGTCGAAGCCTTCCGGCTTGATGGCAGTGGCCCGACCATCGAGCAGCCCGTAGACCCCGGCTTGACCGGGTTCCGAACGGTAGTTGGCCTGGTGATCCAGGTGATCGATCATGTGCGGATCGTAGTCCAGCGGTTCCTCGTAGGTCGTGATGTAACCTTCGTAGTTACGGAGCACGATCTTGCCAGGAGCCTGGCTGATCAGGTACTGCGGCATGACCGGGATCTTGCCGCCGCCGCCAGGAGCATCGACGACGAAGGTCGGGACCGCATAGCCGCTGGTGTGGCCGCGCAGCCCTTCGATGATCTCGACCCCCTTCGACACGGTCGTGCGGAAGTGCCCCGCGCCCTTGACCAGGTCACACTGGTACAGGTAGTAGGGCCGGACGCGGTTCTTGACGAGCTTGTGCACCAGCTCGCGCTGGATGTTCACGCTGTCGTTGATCCCGGCCAACAGCACGCTCTGGTTGCCGAGCGGAATTCCCGCGCGGGAGAGCTTATCCAGGGCCGCGGATAGTTCCGGCGTGATCTCCTTGGGATGGTTCACATGGATGTTCATCCACAAGGGGTGATACTGGCCAAGCATTTGAGCGAACTCATCGGTGATGCGCTGCGGCAGGAAGACCGGCACGCGCGACCCGATGCGAATGATCTCGATATGTTCGATAGC
>CAYRWY010000036.1:0-22861 GCA_964427955.1 uncultured Anaerolineaceae bacterium | reverse complement strand
CCTCTAGGAGGCGGAGATGAGGTAAAGTGTGATCACGGGAGCGGCGTATGACACGGATCGGCATCGACGCGCGGTTGGGCAGCGGCACGACCGGCGGCGTCGAACAGGTGGTGATTGGGCTGGCGAGCGCGCTCTCGGCGCTGACCGACGGCGACGAGGAATACCTGTTCCTGACGTATGAGGGGGCCGGCGACTGGCTGCGGCCTTACCTGGGCAACGCCTGCCGGATTCTGACGGACGTCCCGCCCCCGGACTCGCGCAAGGTGCGGCTGATGCAGCAGTATCCCGCGCTGCGCTTCGTGTGGCACCGCGTCGTCAGCCCGCTGCTGGGCGCGCGCTCGGTCAAGATTCCCGCGTCGAATGGGACCATCGAGCGCGCGGGCGTGGACGTGATGCACTTCACCCTCCAGACGGCGTTTTTGACGTCGATCCCCAGCCTGTATATGCCCTACGATCTGCAACATCTGCACCTGCCGGAGCTGTTCACACCGCGCGAGCGGCTCAAGCGCGAGCGGCTGTACCGCACCTTCAGCGCGCAGGCGCAGACGGTGATTGCGCCCAGCCAGTGGGGCAAGCGCGACCTGATCGCCCATTATGGCCTGGCCCCGGACAAAATCGCCGTCGTGCCGCTCGGCTGCATGTTGGAAGCCTACCCTATGCCCACCCCGGACGATCTCGCGGCGGTCCGGCAGAAGTTCAGCCTGCCGGAAGCGTTCCTGTTCTACCCGGCCTATTCGTGGCCGCACAAAAATCACCTGGGGCTGCTCGATGCGCTGGCGCTGCTGCGCGACCGCCACGGGCTGAGCATCCCGGTCGTGCTGTCGGGCGGGCAGAATGCCCACTTCGCCGCCATCCAGCGCCGGATCGCGCGGCTGGGGTTGGACGATCAGGTGGTGTGCGTGGGCTTCGTCAGCCCGCTGGAACTGGTCAGCCTGTACCGGCTGTGCACGGGCATGATCTTCCCCTCGAAGTTCGAAGGTTGGGGGCTGCCCATCCTGGAAGCGTTCGCGGCGGGCGCGCCGGTGGCTTGCGCGCGGATTTCGCCGCTCGTGGAACTGGTAGGCGAGGCCGCGCTGCTGTTCGATCCCGACGACACGGCGCAGATCGCCGCCGCCGCTGCCCGGCTGTGGCAGGATGCCGCCCTGCGTGACCATCTGATCCCGCTGGGACGGGCGCGCGTGCAGCGTTTTAGCTGGGACCACGCGGCGCGCCTGTTCCGCGCTCACTACCGCCGCCTGCTGGGGCATCCACTCAACGAGGAAGATACCGGCCTGTTGGCCGCCCAAAGTGAGGTGTAAGGATGGACGAACCGACCATCAGCATCGTGATCCCGTCGTACAACCAGGGCCGCTTCATCGACGAGACCCTGCGCAGCCTGATCGACCAGCACTATCCCCGGCTGGAACTGATCATCATCGACGGCGGATCGACCGACGAAACGGTCGAAATCCTCCGCCGCTACGTCGATCACATCAGCTATTGGGTGAGCGAGCCGGATCGCGGCCAGACCGACGCGCTGATCAAGGGCTTCGGGCGCGCGACGGGCGAGATCGAAGGCTGGCTGTGCTCCGACGATCTGCACGAACTCTGGACGCTGCGCGAAGTGGCGGCGTTCTTCCGGCAGCACCCGGACGCGCAGGTCGTGTACGGCGACAGCGCGTGGATCGACCCCGCAGGCCGCCCGATCAAGCCCAAGCGCGAGCACGCCTTCAACCGCTTCATCTGGACTTACGACTACAACTTCATCCCGCAGCCGTCCACCTTTTGGCGGCGATCCCTATACGCGCAGGTCGGCGGGCTGGACCCGACGATCTCGGTGGCGATGGACGCGGAATTGTGGATTCGCTTCGCCGACGTCACCCGGCTGCATCACGTGCCCCGCTACTGGTCACGGATGCGTTTCTACCCGGAGCAGCGTAACCAGAAGTTCCGCGCGCAGAGCAACGCCGAAGATCGCGCCATGCGCCGCCGCTACATCGGGGACGAGTCCATGACCTCGCTGAAGGTCAAGCACGTGATCGCCAAGTCGATCCGTATCGCCTGGAAGCTGGCGACGGGCCGTTACGGGTGGGGGAAGGATAACCCGTTCGCCAGGCATTGAGATTGGGTGTTTTTGAGGGACAGTTTTCGATTTTTACTGAAAACTAAGCGCACTGCTCAGCAGTTTACCGGCCCCTCCTTCAGAGGCAGACAGGCCGCAAAAATATCAAAGTCGGGATCATTTTTCTGTAGGGGCAACTCATGAATTGCCCCATGTGCGTCCATTTACTGATCCTTGCATTGAAATCTAAACCCCACCCCCAGCCCCTCTCCATCAGAAAACGATGGAGAGGGATCAGCCCCCTCACCCATCGTCTACTTCGACGCCAGCATCGCCTGACGCTCGTGCACCGACCGGTAGTAAGGATCGAATTCCAGGACAGCCTCGTACCAATCGCGCGCCTCAGTCCAGTTCCCGGCGTCCTCGTAGTGCCGGGCCAGCGCCACCCAGGGATCGAGCGCCATACGGGCCAGGATCGGGGTGCGCGCCTGCGGCAGGATGCTCAGCATCGCGTCCGTACCATACACGCGCGTTGGGAACGACCCGCGATAGTCAGGCATGAACGGGACGGCCCGCGCCAGGTCATTTTCGAGCGTGCTCACCGCCAGGGAATCCCCTTGCGCGCGCACCACCTGGTACCAGCCCCAGCTCGCCCGCCCCTCGCCTACAAACAGCGCCGTCTGGGCCGCGCGGCGGGCTTCGTCGTTGGCCGGATCGCCGTCACTCAACAGCCGCTCGGCTTTCATCAGGTACTGGCGAATCCGCGGATTGTACTCGCGCCGCGAAATGTCGAAGCAGTACAGGCAGGTCCGCCCCGACGTGGTCCACAGGTCGCCGGTCCAGATCTCCTGATTCTGCTGGGCCAGCCGCGCGGCGGTGTCCAGATCTCCGGCATACACGGCAATGTCGAAGGCGACGTCGGGCTGATCGGAAAAATACGCGATTGCCGCGGGGAGCACCTGTGCGCGCTCCGGGGCCGCCGGATCGGTCCAATATTCGGAGGACGCCAACGCGGGCTGTACTTTCAGGGCATCGAAGTACGCCTGATACGCCTCCTCAAGATGACCCGCCGCCTCGTAGTATTGGGCGAGCTGGAAGGAATAGCCACCCTGGCGCGGGTCCCAGTGCACGGCCTGCTGCCCGGCGGCGATGGCCTCCTCATAGCGACCCGCCTGGGCATACAACGCCCCCAGATCGTGCCAGCCCATGCCCCAGGCCGGATTGCGATCCAGACTGTCCTCGTAGGCGATAATCGCGTCGTCCAGGTAATTTTCGGGGAACCGGTCCGCCAGCCGCCCCAGGATGTCGGCCTCTTGCAGGCGGTACAGATCCATCCGGGGATCGAGACGGATCGCGCGGCGTTCTTCGGCCAATGCCTGGACCGGGCGTTCCGTGACCAGCAGGCTCAACGCCCGCTCGTGCAGCAGCGAAGCCTGCTGCCAGGGGATGAATGCGATCTGGACTCCGATCACCAGCGCCAGGGCTACCCCGGTGAGGCGCTGCTGGCGCCAGGCTACACGCCGGGCGGGAGCGTCCGGGGAGTGCCGGGTCACCACGTAGGCCACCAGGATCAGCACCGGGACTATCAACTGCGTCGCGATGAACGAATCGACCAGGTTGTGAATGGCAAAGCCCACCAGCGCGGCCAGAATCCCTTCCAGGCGGCGGCGGAGACGGGCATCGGCCTGCGTCCAGGTCTGCCACCAGACACGCCCGAACGCGCCCACCAATCCCAGCAGGGCTGCCACGACGACCAGCCCGCCCTCCGCCAGCAGGTGCAGGTAGAGGTCATGGGCGTGCTGGAGGGGGAGATAGCTGGGCGAGGCGTCCGAGTTCGGATACCACAGCCGGACGGCGGCGAACTGGCGGAGTCCCACGCCGGTGATCGGGTGATCGCGGAACATCTGGAGCGCGCTGGTCCACAGATCTTTGCGGGCCACATCCGAGCCGGTCGCGTTGACAGTGATCCAGAGGATGCCCGCCGCGTACACAGCCAGTCCCAGCACGGTCGCCGCGATCAACCGGCGCGGCTCAAGCAGCGGGCGCAGCACTGCGGGAAGGCGCGAGCGCGTTTCCGGACGCACCAGCCCCGCCAGGGTCAGGATGCCGACCGCGGCCAGCCCCCCGAGGTAGCCGCCGCGCGACTGGGTCAGGATCAGGGTCACGACCAGTCCGGCCAGGATGGCCCGCAGCGCCCACCGAAAATCGCGCTGGCGAGCGGTGTTGGACCAGGCGAAGACCACCGGGATCAACAGCAGGCAGTAGGCCGCCTCGGGGTTGTTGTAATTGAGCAGCAGCGAAAGATTGTGCACGTAGGGCGGGATCACGCCCGCGCCCACGGCGGGCCAGCTTTGCACGAATTTCGGCAAAATCGAGAGGCCCCAGTACCAGGCGACGAACTCCACGGCACTGAAGATGACGAGCGCAGCGCCGAAGATCATCAGCCCTTCCATGAACCAGCGCAGCGGCAACCGTCGGGCGATATCCACCAACGCATAAAAGGCCAGGATGCGGGTGCAGATCGGCCAGAAGTAGGCCAGGCTGACGCGCAGATCGTGGCTGAACAGGACCGAGACCAGCCACGCCCCGCCGACCAGCAGCAGGGGATAATCCAACGGCGTGCGCGGAAAGGGCCGCCGCGTCCACAGCAGGTTGATCAGCCAGCCCGCCAGCAGCAGGGCCAGCCCGGTCTGGTGCGCGATGCGGATGATCGGGAGATGCTCGCTCACGCCCCCCGCAACCGAGACATAGACGATCACCAGGATCAACCCAATACGCAAGAACTTGATACCCATGAGTTTTCCAATCCATTCCACAGGGTCAAAACCAGGTGTATTATAGCTTCTTTTCCGGTTAGCGGACCGGCTTTTGTTGCATATTCTGTGCATCATGACGATACTACGCCCAGCATTTTCTCCACCACCCACCCAGGAAGGGAGCCACCATCCGATGCTCAACGAACTGTGGAACGACGCCGACGGTGCATTCCACCCGGCCAGCGCGCCGGATTACCTACCCCTGGCCCAACTGCGCCAGGTCCAGCTCCAGCGGCTGCAAGCGGTCGTGCAGCGCGCTTACGATCGCGTCGCGCTGTTTCGCCAGCGCATGGACGAACGCGGCCTGACGCCTCAGGACATCCGGGCCTTGAGCGATCTGGCCCGGCTCCCATTTACCATCAAGTCCGATCTGCGCGACACCTACCCCTTCGGCCTGTTCGCCAGCCCGATGCAGGACATCGTGCGCCTGCACGCGTCGTCCGGCACGACCGGCAAGCCGATCGTGGTGGCCTACACGCGCGAAGACCTGGACGTCTGGACCAGCGTGATGCTGCGCAGCTTCGCCGCGTGCGGGCTGCACCAGGGCGACATCGTGCAGAACGCCTACGGCTACGGGCTGTTCACAGGCGGACTGGGCGCCCACTACGGCGCGGAGGCGCTGGGCTCGACCGTGATCCCGATCTCCGGCGGCAACACGGACCGGCAGATCATGATCCTCAAGGACTTCGGGCCGACGGCGATTTGCAGCACGCCGTCCTATTTCATCCACCTGATCGAGCGCGCCGGAGAAATCGGGCTGAACATGAAGGATCTGCCGCTGAAGGTGGGCGTCTTCGGCGCCGAACCCTGGAGCGAATCGATGCGGCAGTACATCCAGGAAAACAGCGCCGTCGAAGCGTTTGATATTTACGGGCTGTCCGAGATCATCGGCCCCGGCGTGGGGATCGAGTGCCCGCACCATAGCGGCCTGCACATTTTCGAAGATCACTTTTATCCCGAAATCATCGATCCGAACACCGGCGAGGTGCTGCCCGATGGGACCGAGGGCGAGCTGGTGCTGACCACCCTGAGCAAGCGCGCCATGCCGCTGATCCGCTACCGCACGCGCGACATCAGCGCCCTGTATACCCAGACGTGCGCCTGTGGCCGGACCCTGCGCCGGATGGCGCGTATCGGGCGGCGCAGCGACGATATGTTCATCATCCGGGGCATCAACGTCTTCCCGTCGCAGGTGGAAAACGCCCTGCTCCAGGTCGAGGGGACGCTGCCGCATTACCAGATCGTGCTCACGCGCGAAAAAGGGCTGGACGAGATGGAGGTTCAGGTCGAGGTCACGCCGGACGTATTCGGCGACAAGATCGAGACCATCGAGGCGCTGCACGAGCGGTTGGTCGAGGCGTTGGAACAGGTGCTGACCATCCGGGCGAATGTGCGGCTGGTCGCGCCGCATACCATCCAGCGCAGCGAAGGCAAAGCCAAGCGGGTGCTCGATCAGCGCAAGCTGTAAAACGCGCTGGCGCGGAAGTTCAGAGTCGGGCGGAAAAGCTTATGCGTACGCTAACACATAACACCCCCTGGAGATGGATCGTCCTGCTGCTATTTTTTGTGGCGGCGATGCTGCACGGCCAGGCCCAGCCCCATGTGGTGGACGATGCGTTCATCACGTATCGTTATGCGGCCAATGTCGCCAGCGGGCAGGGAATGGTCTACAACCCCGGCGAAGCCGTGCTGGGCACGACGACCCCCGGCTACGCCCTGCTGCTGGTGCCATTCGCCGCCCTGTTCGGCTCGTTCGCGCTGCCCTACGTTTCGTTGGCGATCAACACGCTGTTCATGCTGGTGGTGATGGCTAACGTGGCGCTCGTCACGTGGCAGATCACCGGCCACCAATGGTCCACCAGCGTGGCCGCCACCGGGTTGATCGCCATCGGCCCCTGGACACGCTTCGCCGCGTCGTCGGGCATGGAAACGCCGGTCTTTCTGGCCTTGTTGAGCGGGGGAGTATTGGCTCAGGTTCACCGCCGCTATTACATCGCCGCATTTCTAGTCGGGCTATCGGTGATCGTGCGTCCGGAAGGCGGCCTGATGATCGGGTTGCTCCTGGTCGATGACCTAGTCCGGTTTTACCGCCAACAGAACGCGTGGCCCCGACTCATCCGCCTGGGAGCCTTGTTGGTCCTTCCCGGCCTGCTCTACGCTTCGATCACGACGGCAGCTTACGGATCGCCGCTCCCACAGTCCGTCCAGGCGAAATCAGCCGGACTATACCCGGTGAGCGTGCGCGACACGCTGCTGAGCCTGGCCGAAGAAATAAGCAAATACAATCTCTATCCGCTCGTCGCCGCCGGGGTGATGGATGAACCCGGCTATACGGCGATGCTGCTCAGCGGCCTCATTACGGTCCCCATCACCCTGGGCGGCGTCTACTGGTTCGTGCACCGATTTCCGGCGGTGTGGTTCGTGCCCGTCTATATGCTCGCCTTGTGGGCCTTTTACGGCACGTCGCGCACGCTCCTGTTTCCCTGGTACCTGGCCAACTACGAGTTCATCCTGTTGGCGTGTTATGGGGCCGGTTGGTGGGCGATGCTCAACCGCCTGCCCCGCCTCCGGCGACCGCTGACCGGCCCGCTGCTCACCACCGTCCTGATGGCCGTCGTCACGACGATGACCATCGAATTGGCGGCCCCGGTCGAGTCGTTCCGGCCACCGGTTTCGGGCCGTGAGCGGTTGTACCACCAGCTAGCGCGACAGCTCGACCCGCTGCTGCCCGATCACGTCGTCATCGCCATGCCGGAAATCGGCGCGATGGGCTACTACCTTCCGCAGGCGCGTATCCTCGATACTGCCGGGTTGGTGTCACCGGAAGCGAGCCGGTATTTTCCCGTACCCGCCGATCAGCGCACCGGTCCCCTCGTGGGGGTCATCCCCCCGCGCCTCATTCACGACGAACAGCCCGATATGGTCATTTTTCTGGAAATCTTCGGGCGCAAAGGGCTGCTCCAGGATGCCTGGTTCAAGGATCATTACGTCCTGGTGGTCGATTGGAGCGACGCCCACATCAAGGAATTTTCCACCGAGGGTATCCTGGTCTATGCCCGGCGTGACTATGCGCCCGGCCTGGCGTTGGCCCCCCTACAGATTTTATGGAATTGACCCGAATTTATGAGAACAGGGAGGTTTTGAGCATGAAACTGCACCAACTCTCCGTATTTTTGGAAAACAAGCCGGGCCAGTTGAAGGCCGTCTGCCAGACGTTAGCCGCCGCGCATCTGAACATCCAGACGTTGACGCTGGCCGACACCAAAGAATTCGGCATTCTGCGGCTGCTGCTGCAAGACTGGGAGCGCGCGCGGGCGGTGCTGGCGGACGCGGGCTACGTCGCCAACGTGACCGAGGTGCTGGCGCTGGAAGTCGCCGATCACCCCGGCGGGCTGGCGGCGATCCTGGATGCGATTGAACAGGCAAACCTGGACGTGAAGTATATGTACGCCTTCACCTTCGGGCGCAGCGACAAGGCGGTGCTGATCTTCCGCTTCGACGATCCGGACGCGGCGCTGGCGCTGCTGAAAGCGCGGGGCGTGAATGTGGTGGGCGAGGTGGAGCTGTACTCGCACGGCCAGGGGTAACCTGAGCGCCGCACTGTATGTCATAGGAAAAAACCGGCCTCACCCCTAACCCCTCTCCATTGTGTTTTTCGAATGGAGAGGGGGTCGGAGGGTGAGGCCGGGACAGGACAGCCTATTCGGAACCCCTTCAGCGAAAAGCGGATCTACGGATTTTCGTTGAAGGTCGCCTTGAGAACCGGCGTGCCGTTTTCGATGGACTGGCGCTGCTGGTTGAGCAGGTAACGCTGCCAGTCCTTGAGATTATCCAGGTCCCAGGTCATGTAGGCCTGGGTGTAATCCTGCATCACGCGCAGTTGCAGGAACATGGGAATCTGCTTCAGCCAGAAGGCCGACAGCTTGCTTTCCTGGCGATAGCCGCGGTAGAACTGCGTCCAGACGTGCTTGGCGAACGACTCCTGGTCGATGACGCCCGCCGCCAACACCGCGTTCCATACCGCGACGGCCACGTCGAAGGCGTACCAGTGATAGCACGCGTCGTCGAAGTCGATGAACGTCACTTCGCCGCTGTGCATGAAAAAGTTCCAGGGATCGGGATCGCCGTGAATCAGCCCGTAGCCGTCCGGATCGACGGGAAGCTGGCGCAGCATATTCAGTATCTCCCGGCCTTTAGACAGGACGAGCGTCTCGCTGCTGGGGAGATAGTGATCGAACTGGAGCGCTTCCAGTTCCGCCCATTCGGGCCGCCGGATCGTCGGGTTGGCGGGCTGGTATTCCTTGCTCAGCTTGTGCAGCCGCCCCAGCGCCCGTCCCCATTTGCGCAGCACGTCGCTGCTGATCTGCTCGCCTTCGGGATGGTTGCCGGACAGCTTCTCGAACGCCACCGCAAAAAACAGATTGCTGCCGTCGTCCAGCACTTCGACCGCCCGGTCTTCGTGCGAGCGGATCACGCGGACCGCGCGAAAGTTGTGCTCGGCCAGGAAATCCAGCCATTCCGTCTCGGCCAGGATCACGTTCTGATCGCGCCGGGACGCCGGAGTGAGCCGCAGAATCCGCCCCTTGCCTTCCTGGTTGAACTGGTAGAAGGTGTTGGCCGCATCGCGGAAATGAGAGAGCGCCTGCGGCTCCACGCCATATAGGCTGGCTGCCTGCGCGAGAATGTTATCGTTCGGGTGTAACGCCATAAGGTCCTCTTCAATGGATACGCAAGATTATCGCTCGGCCCGCCGTACCTGGGCGATCTGTTCCGGCCAACGAGCCAGGCGTTTTTTCTTCAGATTTTCGCGGATCACCCAGTTTATATCAAGATCGTTCCAACTCGTCCAGGTCTGCATCAGCGCAAAACCCGGCTCCGGTGCGGCGACCACGACCACGCTGACCGAATAGCCGAGCGCCTGCCGCAGCGTCACGACCGGATCGGAGCGCCGGACGCCCGCGGGCAACCGGCGCAGGTAGGACAACGCCGCGTAGTGCAGATCGAGCGCCTCCAGGGCGCGCGCCGTATCGGTCAGCAGCGCCGGTTCGGCCACGCCCGCCACGATCCCGCGCCACTGGTAGGCCCCGGCGTCGATGGCCTGGCGGCGCAGACGGCGGATCGTCTGGCTCCAGGTGTGTTCGAGCATCCGCTGGAGGCCCATCGCCGCCCCTTCGCGCACCCGCCACAGCGAGCTTTCGGCCAGCATGAGCAGTTCCCACACGCCCGCCTCGATGTGCGAAAACGCCGACGCCCATTCGCCGTAGCCCACGGCGCCGCACAGTTGGGGCATTTGCAGCGGCGATCCGGGATCGCCGCCAAACACCGCAGGCGGATAGCGGTTGATCAGCTCGTGCAGCAGCCATTCCAGCGCCACGTAGCTGCGGTTGAGCGAGACATCAGGCGCGCGGCACAGCGCCCCGACTTCGTCGGCAAAGGCGGCGATCAATTCCAGGTTGCCGCGCGGGCCGGGCAGGCTGCTGTTATCGATCAGGTAATCTTCCAACGCGGAGATGTCCGGATCGATCAGGCTGGCCCGCAGCGCCGGATTCAAGCTGAAGCGCGCCATCTTGAATTCGGACGGCGACAGCAGCCCCGGGCTGTTGATCGCGGCCAGCAGCAGCGGGCGCAGCGCCTGGCGATAGGTTTCTCGTTTGGCGGACATACGCTACAATCCCCTTTGACGTCGGAATGAATCAGGAGCGGCCCCGTGCAACGTTGGGAATACTGTGAACTGCGGCAGGAGATCGCGCAGGGTGTGATGCACCGCCAGTATATCTTATTTTACCGCGCTGGTGAACCCAGTGAAGAAGTCGGCCTGACCAACCGGGAGCGCGCCATCGCCCAACTCGGCCTCGAAGGCTGGGAGATGATCGGGACGTCCGGCTCGTTCATGCACGACAGCAGCGGTTTTCGGATCTTCTTCAAGCGGCCCGTCGAGGACAAGGGGTAACGCCCACCCCATCATTTTTTCTTGCAGGGATATTCATCGAGCAGCATCGCCATCTGACGATGTTTTACGCGCCCCGGCTCATTGATCCGCAGGACTATGACAGTGGCGCGTCCTTCCGGGCTGATTCCGGTGATTGTGGCATCGGGATTGAGATGGAAATGATCAGCCCACTGCTGCCGTCGCGGGTTGTATAACTTCGTAGCATCGCCGGTCGCTGGATCAAGTGCCGCCACATTGGGGCCTTTGAAGCCATTGCACTTCAGACAGGCAAGGCATAGGTTGGGAGTGTCGTTATCACCGCCATGCTTGATCGGGATGATGTGATCGACCTGGAACTTCGACAGGCGATCCTCCGGGGCCACACGACAATACTCACAGCATCCGCCTGCCAACCGCTGGATCGCCAGTCGCTGCTTGGTGGTGATACTCACGAGCCGGTACTCTGCGACTTGAGCCTGGTCTTGGCTTTGAGCAGCGCCATCATCTCGTCCACCCGCATGAAGTCGTAGAGCTCCTGTTGATCATCGAACGTCAACAGCCCTTCCCCGTTCTGCTCCACCAGCTTATCGACCCGTGCCTGAAGATCATCCGGCAGGTGGTACGCGAGGAGTTGTTCGGGCGTAGGATTGGACGCCAAAAAATCGGTAATCACATCC
The DNA here is from genome assembly GCA_964427955.1 of uncultured Anaerolineaceae bacterium. Classification (GTDB taxonomy): domain Bacteria; phylum Chloroflexota; class Anaerolineae; order Aggregatilineales; family Aggregatilineaceae; genus JACRBK01. The sequence goes on along the minus strand of CAYRWY010000036.1, from coordinate 11,398 downwards.
AGAATGGAGCGGGTCGTTGTCGCAGACATGATCGCAACCTCTATCAGGGACGGCGATTCCTATTCTACCATCGTTCCCAACTTCCCCACGACTCCAGGGAAGAGGGGGTACTTCACCAGCGTTCACTGGCCCGCCTCTCGCCTGGGGCTGAAGCCACCAGGCTATGATCAAAGCCTGGAAGTGCACTAAAGGCACTGCGAACCGGACTCTTAACAGCCCCTTCAGCGGGCTTCCCGGCTTTTTTCATAGCCGGAGCGCTTCAGCTTCCGGCGACGGCCTGTACTGACTTGAAATGCACCCCAGGGAAAAAATAGCGCAGGCTACTCCGGCTTCAACTCCACGATCAGGCCGTCGCTCCAATCGTACTTGGCGTCCATCAGCGCGCAGACGGCAGCGGCGAGATCCGGCTCGGTCTGCGGATCGACCGCGCGACCGGTGCCTGCGAAGGTGCGCTCGCCGACGCGGACAGTGATCGCCGGGTGATGCCGGATATTCTGCACCCAGTGGGATTGCTCGCGGTGCTCGGAGACGATGTAATAACAGCCGCCGTGCGCCACGAACCAGATTTCGATCTGGTGCGGGTGGCCCGACTTCCAGCCGGTGGTCGTGACGTAGAGGAACTGCGGTTCAGAGTCGGCCATAGTCTCAACCTCGCTAAAAAAACAGGGGCAGAGTCAACCCTGCCCCCTAGACGTGGTGTTGCATCAATACCGCCGGCTGCGGCTGTTCTGTTTGGAGCGGCGGCGACGGCGGCCAAACAGCAGCTTCCAGAACACCTCGATGATCTTGTCGGCCATCGGAATCTGCGAGACGAAGCCGATCACGGCCAGGACCGTGCCCGCCGTGCTGGCCTGCGGGACGGTGATCAGGCCAAACACGTAATCCACCGACACCTGGACCGTCTGGCCCCAGATCGGGATGTTGGTCAGAGCGGCCTGCCCCGATCCCGGCTTGGGCTGCCAGGTGATGGTCAGGCCCAGCGAGATGATCGAGTTGGAACTGTTGCTGGCAGTCAGCGTCCAGCGCCATTCCGGCTCGCTGCCCTGCGGCATCGGCTGATCGACAGGGGTGACCGCCTTCACTTTGAAATCGGGCGCGGAGATCGTCGCTGTAACATAAGCGTCATGGGTCGCGTAGCGGTCGGTGATCAGAATCGGCGTCGCGAGGACTTCATCGCCCGCGACCTCGGCCACCGGCTGAAGCGCGCCCCCGGAGAGCACTTTCAACTTGATCCGGACCAGCCCGCCGCGGCCCACCTGGAAATTCTTGGGCCACTCCAGGTTGACGACGCGCTGCTCGTAACCCGCCGCCGTACCGGTGGTCCCTCCCTGGCCGGACGTGTCCAGCCCGGCAGTGGTCGCGATAGAGGCAACCTGGACCTGGGTCGAGTCGTCAATCACCAGGTCGGTCGTCAGCGGCACGGCGGGGACCGCCTCAGCGCCCACTTCGGCGACCGTTTGCGGAGCCGAGGCGACTTCGGAGCCTTCGGTGGTGGAGAGATCGCCGACGGCGGTCTGGCTCATCCCGGATTGCAGCGGCACGAAGGCGGGGCCGCCGCCCGTCTGAAGATCCGTCACGGTGTCCAGGGCGGGAGCCGTCCCACCGGACTCGACGATGGCCTGGGCGACTTCCTGTTGGGTATAGAGCACGCCGCCCGTGGTTTGCTTCACTTTCGTCTGCGGGCGGTAAGACATCCACAGCAGCCCCGCGGCGGCCACCAGCGCGGCCAATCCGAACAGCATCAGTAAAAACCGGCGCATATAAGCCTCCTTATGTTGTTCTGGGTTACTCCCCGTCCTGGGTACTGCGCACGATGGCGTCCCAGTAGGCGGCGTAGACGCCCTGGTGACGCGAGGCCAGCGCCTGCGGCGGCGCTCCATTGAGCACTTCGAGCGCATTGTCGATCCAGGCGACCATTTCGTCCATCTGGCCTTTGACAGCGGCCTCGCGCATTTCGTTCAACTCGATAGCGATGATCGGCTTCTGATCCGGCGCGCGCGTCAGGACGGCGATCACGGCCTCGGAAATCGAGTTCAGCAGCCGATCCAGAGTCATTCGTTCGCCCTGCGTGGCCGCCGGTTGGCGCACCCCGGTCCGCAGGCCGCTCAACAGCGACTGCCAGGCCGGGTCGTAGGTCGTCCCGGTTGGCAGATTGTCTTCGGGCGAATACAACAAGGTGAGCACCGCCGCGACGAAGATCGACTCCTCGTCGAGACGAGCCTCCCGCGCCTGCGTCAACAGGTCGCTGAGGTTGTCGCTCCAATCGGACATCAGATCCGGGCGCACCAACATGACCACCATCGTGTTGTTGATGACCTGCTCGACCTGGTCAGACGTCAATACCCGCGCCATGCCACCCCCTCCTGTCCGCCGCCGCCCTACGGAATGCCGTTGAACAAATCGTGCTCCATGCGCTCGTGCGGAGTCGGCGCCGGCCACGCCCGTGTGAAACTTTGTGACCGGAACATCGCGCGCAGCACCCGGTCCACCAGGCCGCCATTCTCGCGCGGATTCTGCTGGCTGGCATGGCAGCCCGACGCCGCGTCCCAGGCCGGGTGGTAGGCGGCGATGTCGATCCGCGCGTGGGCGGGAAGCTGACTCTTCAACACGGCGACGAAGTCCAGGTCGCCGTTTTTGCCCAGGTGACGCGGGTCCTGCCCGCGCAGCCGCGCCTGGATCAGCCGGAGATACAGCCAGCCCCGTGGGAATGTATTGTAATACAATTTCGCCGGTTGGTAGGCCTGCAACCCTTCGGCCAGGTGTTCCGGGTACTGGGCCGGATCGCCCGCCGCGTGAAACGCCTTGGTCGTGGCGCGATGCATGTAGATGTGATCCGGGTGACCGTAGCCGCCGTAAGGATCGAAGGTGATCACCACCTGGGGCCGGATGCGGCGGATCTCGCGCACGATCTTGCCCACGACGACGGCCTCGTCCGCCTGCCACAGGCAGTCGGGGTGATTGTTTTCGGGCGTGCCCATCATGCCGCTGTCGCGATAGCCAAACGTCACCACCTCGCGAATGCCCAGCGTCTCAGCCGAACATTGCAGCTCGTGCAGGCGCAGCTCGCCCACCGACTCGAAACCTTGCAGTTTTTCAGCATCCACCGTGCCCACGTCGCCGTTGGTGGAGCAGATCAGCGCGATGCTGACCCCATCCGCCGCGTAGCGGGCAATCGTCCCCCCCATCCCGAAGGCTTCGTCGTCCGGATGGGCGAACGAGATCAGCATCCGGTGGGAACTCGTCGTTTCAGCTTGTGACTTCATCGTCGATCCATTTCAGATATTCACGCGACCCCAGGACGACCGGCATCCCGATCACTTCCGGGGTGTCGTAGGTGTGCATTCCCTTGACAGCATTCATCAGGTCGTCAAAGGCCTCAGCGCGAGTCTTGATGACCATTAAAACTTCCTCTTCTTCCTGTATCTCGCCTTTCCATAAAAACATCGACTCAATCGGCACCATATTGACACAAGCCGCCAGCTTACCTTGCAGCAGCCGCCGGGCGATGCGGCGCGCTTGCGCCGACGAAGAAGCGGTCACAAAAATCACGAGATGTTCGTTCATCTACTCCCTATGCTCCGAATCAGATTGTCATGGCAAGCGCTCAAGCCCACCACACAGCCCCAAACGCCTGTAACAGGCCCGGCGACATCCTTCCGGATCATGGACGATTCTTCCCTGTTACACTGCTGGCGAGATTATAGCACGGCCCACTCTAAGTGATAAGACCACAGCGCCGTCCATCTTGCTTTTGTGGCCATAGTGGTTTATAATAAAACTACTAATCCCGATTGAAACTACTACGCCCCTGGTGTGCCCGGATTAATTGAGTTGGTAAGTCTTGCAAAAACTGGCATAATAAAGTTGGTCCAGATCGAATCTGGCAAATTCTTGTCTTATCTGGCAAAATACGGCCTTTGTGCGTCCGGTTAAGGCGTGTCATGTCCACCGATCGCAACTTAAACTCGATTTCGCTCGTATTCACTATCGACACTAAGTACCGCACGGGGGGTATATGCGTCTGCAAACCGTCGGCGTAAGCCGAACTACCGTCGATGCCCGTATGGTCTACGGCGCGGATACTCGTTTTGGCCGCGCCGCCCACGTGGGTCCACGCCTGTTCATGGGCGGGGCGATGGCGATCATGGTCGTCGGCTTCATCGTGCGTGTTTGGCACCTGGGCGTAGCCAGCCTGTGGACGGACGAGGCGATGACCGCCTACCGCGCCCAGGCACCGTTCAAACAGTCGCTCCAATCGATCATGGCCGCCGGCAACCAAAGCCCGCTCTATTTCTGGTCGCTGCGGCTGTTCCCGAACTCGACGGAGACGCTGCTGCGCCTGCCGTCCGCGCTGCTGGGCATGGCCGGGATCGCCTTGTTCATGCTGATCGTGGTCAAGCTGTACCGTGACCGCGAGGTGGCCCTGTGGGCCGGCGCGCTGCTGGCCGTCAATCCGTTCCACGTCTGGCTGTCACGCACCGCCCGCCCCTATGCCATGCTGTTCGTGGCCGGGCTGCTGGCGTCGTACTTCTTCCTGATGCTGCTGCGCGGTCGCCGCTCGCGGGCGATCTGGGTGGGCTTCACGTTGACCAGCATGGTCGCCTACGCGACCCACTTCACCGCGGTCGCCCTGCCCGCCGCCCAGTACATCATGTTCGCCTTCATGCTGCGCGACCAGTACAAGCTGTTCCGGCGCTGGATCATGGCGCAGGCCATCGCCGCCGTCCCGGCGCTATGCTGGGTGTACATTGTGCTGCGCCAGCCGCTCGGCATCGCGTCGGAATGGATTCCGCGCCCGCAACTGCGCGACATCCCGCTGACGCTGTGGAACCTGACCCTGGGCTATGATGGCGTCTTCAAATGGATTATGGTCCCCGGCCTGGTGATCGTCACGCTGGGATTGGTCTTCGGCATGAGCTATGCCGTGGACGAGCGTAAGAAGAACCGCCGCGAATTCTACTGGTTCTGGTTGATCCTCGCGGCCATCATCCCGGTCTTCGTGGCGTCGAGCACGGTCATTTCGATCTACGTGGATCGCTATTTCACCGTGCTGCTGCCTGCCATCCTGCTGTTGACGATCCAGGGCTGGATGCTGTTTTCGCGGCAGTTGTTCCGGATGGCGATGGTGATCGTGATCGCGACCGGCGTCTGGACGATCCTGTTCACGTTCTATCACGGCAGCTACCGCCGTGACGACTGGCGCAACGTGGCCGCCTACGTGGGCGACCGCTACCAGCCGGGCGATACCATCCTGTTGGAGCGGGACAATACTGTCGAGGTCTTCACGCATTACTACAACCAGGACCTCACCGCGCCGCAGAATCCGTCCATCGTGATGCTGTCCGAAACGCCGGATACGTCGTCGATGGAACGCTCCTCGCAGCGGATCTGGGTCGTGTACCGCAACCCGAATGAGGACGTGCACCGCATGGGCGAGATGCCCGACTTCAACCCGTTCAACCCCAAGCTGGCCAAGATGGGCGAATGGTTGAGCACGCGCGAGTCCCAACTGGTCGAGCAGCGGTCGTTCAACGGCGTGAAAATCCTGTTGATCGACCCGCAGCGGGCGCAAGTCCGGCAGTAGACTCGGCTCAAAGGAAGCATTTCAGGTAGGGGCGTCGGTGATGCCCCTATTTTGTTTGGAGAGCGGGTTCAGGGCTTGGCGGGGTCGGCCTCTCTGTTTACAATGGTGCCGGTTGGTCAACACAAGGTGAAAACGCCATGCCACTCCTTCATGAACGAACGTTCCGCGTGCGGCACTACGAGTGCAACGCCCACGGGCAGGTCAGCTACGCGAACCATCTGCGCTACATGCAGCAGGCGGCGATGGAAGCCTCGGCGGCAGCGGGCTATGACAACGCGCGCTACGACGAAATCGGGCGGCAGTGGTGGATTCGGGAGACCGACGTCACCTTCGTGCGCCCGCTGACCTACGGCGATACGGTCACCGTCAAAACCTGGGTGGCCGATTTCCACCGGGTGCGCTCGCGGCGGCGCTACGAAATGCGCCGGGCGGACACCGGCGAGATCGTGTGCGAGGCGCAGACCGATTGGGTCTTTCTCGACACAGCCACGCAGCGCCCGATCGTGATCCCGCCGGAGATGATTGCGGCGTTCTATCCCGAAGGGCTGCCCGAACAGAAGCGGACGCCGGATGCCTTCCCCGACGCGCCGCCCCCCACCGACTGCTTCTCGACGCGCCGCCGCCCGGAATTTCGCGATCTCGACGCCGCGCAGCACGTCAACAACGCGGTGTATCTGGACTATTTCGAGGATGCCGCCCGGCAGGAGGCCGCCCGCTGGCTGCCGGACGGAGTCGATCTGGCGCTGCGGCGCTGCCGGATCGAGTACAAAGTCCCGGCACGCTTGGGCGACGACCTCGATGTCCTGGCCTGGGTGTCCGCGGCCAGCCCCACGGCCCTGACGCGCCAGTTCACCCTGCTGCGCGTGGCGGACGCGGTGCAGATCGGGCGGGCGTACAGCGAATGGGCGTGGATCGAGGCCGCGACCGGTCGCCCGGTCCAGGCCGCGGCGGACGTGGTGGCTTATCTTGGGGGGACTTCATAAAGAATCAAAAAGTGATCGTCGTCAACGGTATTTCGCGCGGCGGCACGAATATCCTGTCGCCCCTGCCCGCGCTCGCCGGTCCGCTGATCGACCGGCGGCTGTACAACTTCAAGCTCAAGAATTTTGGCGAGGGCGAAAACATCATTCTTCGTGAGCATCATCCGCAACGGCTACGGCATCTGCGAAAGCTGGATGCGGCGCGACATCACCACCACTACCGCCAGTACGCACAGCGCATGATCGACTACTCCGAAAATAGAAGAGCGATTCAACGCGGAGAGCGCAGAGCACGCGGAGAATCTTAGGGGGAAAAAGAGAGAAGAACATTTTTCGTCTCTTTCTGGCGAGACCTGGCTGATGGCAACTGTTGGCGAATTCATACCTCACCCCTGACCCCTCTCCAACTTTGGAGAGGGGAACAAGCCGGTTGGTCGCTCATCCCGGCGGCAGCCCCGCCCGTAGGGGCGTATGGCAATACGCCCCTGAAAGACGAGACGGATGAGGGGGCCTGATCAGGCAAGGGTGGAGGCGCGAAGCTGCACGACCGCATCGACGATCACCTGCACCGCGCCTTCGACGCCAAGTTTCCCGGTGTTCACCACCAGGTGGTACAGCGTGGCATCGTCCCAGCGGATGCCGAAAAAGCGCGCCAGGTACTCGGCGGTCGCCCGATCCTGCCGGTTGATGCGCTGCTGGGCGTCTTCGGGGCTGAAGGTATCGTTGCGCTGCAAGCGCGCGACCCGGGTGCTGACCGGGGCGATCACCCGCACGTGCAGGACATTGGCCTTGTCCTGCAAAAGAGCCTGCCCGCCCCGCCCCACGATCACCATATCGCCCGCCTCATACGCCGCCAGAATCGCGCTCTTGATCAGGCCGACGTACTGGGCTTCGTTGATCGTCTCGGCGGTCATGACCGGGTTACCCGCCTCGTCGATCTGCTCGACGGGGATGGTCTTGATCGGGCGCGGACCGGGCCGGAACAGCCGGGCCAGCACGTTCTGAACCTGATAGCGGTCCTCGGAATAATCGACGACGTGATCTTTGGCCAACCCGATTCCGGCGGCAGCATCGATCATCAACTGCTTGTCGAAATAGCGATACTTCAGGGTGTCGCAGATGCGGCGGGCGATCTCTTCGCCACCGCTGCCAAGCTCGCGTGAAATCGTAATGACTGCCATGCTGGCCCTCGTTTACCGGTTGGTCAGGTCACTTCATTCTAGCGCAGTTGGACAGGCGCCGCCGGGACGGCCAACTGCTCGACGGCGGCCACCACGATCCGGGCGGCGGTATCGAGATCGATCAACCCGGTGTTCAGGATCAGGTGATACAGGGTCGGATCGTTCCATTCGACGTCGTAGAACCGTTTCAGATACTCCGCCGTGGCGCGATCCTTTTGGGCGATACAGGCTTTAATGTCGGCGATACCGACCATGCCCTGCTCCCGCAGTCGCTGGATGCGCTGGTCGAGTGGGGCGATCACGCGGGCGTGCAGCACGCCGGGCTTATCCCGCAGGATGGCCTGCCCGCCGCGCCCAACGATCACGATACTGCCGGTCTCGTACGCCTTGAGGATCGTATGCCGCACCAGGGCGGCGCACTGCTGTTCATCGAGTCCCCGCGCGTTCAGGGTGTCAATCGTCTGGTGGAACGGAGTCCGAGTGAGCACCTCTTTCACGGGTCGCGGGCCGGAGCGGAACAGGCGTGACAGGAAATCCTGCACCTTATAGCGTTCTTCGGAAAAATCCACGATTTCTTCCTGGCACAGACCGGCTTCAGCGGCAGCTTCGATCATGATCTGCTTGTCGAAATAACGGTAGCCGAGAAGCTCACGGACGCGCACGGCGATCTCGTCGCCGCCGCTGCCGATCTGCCGAGAGAGGGTGACAACGGCCATCGGGCACCTCCTGACTGGCGAGCGGAACGAGCATCGGACGAGAACGAAGAAATGGGTTTGATCACAGTATAGGGGATTCTGGCCGTGAGGTCTAGCGAAATCTAAGATTTCGAGCGTATCATGGTGTATAGAAGCATGATGGCAATTGGTGGGGGACTGACAGATGGCATCCTGGACGCTTTTTCGTTACCTCACGTCCTTCTGGCGGTTGATCGACAATCCAATCTTCATGCGCGAGACGGAGCGCGCCCCATTGTGGCATACCCTGTACGCGCGGATCTCCAAGGCCACCGGGGTATCGCTGGTATTTGGCGGGCTGTTCTGCTACCTGAGCACCCTGTTGGTCTTCTACGTGAATAATCTGCTGGTCCTGCTGCTGCCGGTGATGGTGCTCTGGACGTTCCTGATCGGCCTGACGCTGGCGCCGGTCATCGTCGGCGAGCGCGAGCGGCAAACCTGGGACATTCTGCGCACGGCCCCTCTGCCCAACGAAATGATGGTGCTGGGCAAAGCCTCCGGGGCGCTGTGGTGGATGAGCGACCTGATCCACGTCATGATGGGCCTGCTGGTGTTGATCGCGATTGGAATCGGGCTGATCAGCCTGATCCTCACGCCGACGACGCCGTCGGGCTATCCCGCCGGAGTGCCAAGCGGGCTGTTGTGCGGCGCGACCCTGGTCGTCCCCCCCCTGATGGCGGTGCTGTTCATCCTGGATCGCGGGCAGCAGTTCGTCCTGTTCGTCGTCTCGTCGCTGATGGCGAGCGCGACGTCTCGCTCACTGCGGAGCGCGCTGGCCGCGGCACTGGGCGCGGTGCTGGTCGCCTGGATGATCGACTTCGGCGTGGCGCTCGTGGTCGTCGCCGTGCTGCCGGATCGCGTCACGGCCACCGGGCTGAGCGATCTGCTGGCGCTGCTGACGCTGGGACCGCTGGTGGGCTACCTGGCATCGTTCTCGCTCACCAAGGCGGTCTTCCTGCTGCTGCTGACCCTGATGGGACGCGAGCTGGTCGTGCGCCGCCTGTGGCGCTGGACGCTCCACGCCGCCTGCGAAGCCTGACCTTCTGCAAATATGTGAAAATTTGGTTTGGAAATTCTAATAAACTGCCTGAGTGTCTTGTCAAGCGAGGAGTGTGAACGTACAATCAAGCCAATTATGAAGTATACCTTGGGGTAATCGCTTTCATGGCAACCATATTGATCGTCGAGGACGACCAGGAGATCCAGGATCTGATGAAATTCGCCCTCAAGCGCATGGGGCACGAGGTCTACGGTTCGTTGAATGGCGTCGATGCATTATACCAGGCTTCTTATTATAAGCCTGACCTGATTATCCTGGATTTGATGATGCCCTGGGCGTCAGGGGATGCCGTCCTGGGTTTTATTCGCAGCACGACCAGCCTCAAAGAAACGCGGGTGTTGGTCGTCTCCGCTCATCCCAATGGGGCCCAGCTCGCCGGACAGCTCCAGGCCGACGGCTTCCTGGCGAAACCGGTCGAAATGGGCGTGCTAACGGGCTACGTCCAACAACTCTTGACTCCCAGCTAGAGCCCGGTATTATCAGGAACCGGATCGAAACCAACGCGCGCTCTCTATTCCCCACCCCGAGGGAGGAGGGCTTTTTGCTTCTTTCGACCTGTAGAAGGAGATGGTTAGCTCATGGCTGAATTTCCCGGCAAGGGTCAGGTCGCCATCGTCAAGACGACTCCCGAAACCGTACTGGACGACATCGGCCAGGTGATGCGCCTGGCCGGGTATCAGGACGCGCTCCCCAAAGACCGCGACACCCTGCTCAAGATCAACATCTCGTGGGATACGTGGTATCCGGCCTGTTCCAGCACCCCCTGGCAGATCGAAGGCGTGATCCTGGAAATGCAGAAGGCGGGCTATTCCCACCTGATCGCCGCGCACAATGACACGGTGGTGGTCGATGCCCGCGCGGGCGAGATCAACAACAAGCACCGCTTCGTGACCGATAAGCACCACATCGAAAACTGGCACCTGTACGAGCCGCGTTTCGAATGGGTGCGCTACGAGCCGAAGCAGCCGCTGCTGGTGCTGGACCGCGTGTATCCCGAAGGAGTCTACATCCCCAAGGATTTCTACGGGCGGAATATCGTGCACCTGCCCACGGTCAAGACACACGTCTTCACCACCATCACCGGGTCGATGAAAAATGCGTTCGGCGGGCTGCTCGGACGCAAGCGCCACTGGACGCACTCCGTCATTCACGAAACGGTCGTCGATCTGCTGCAAATCCAGCAGGACATCCATACCGGCATCTTCGCGGTGATGGATGGCACGTTCGCGGGGGATGGTCCGGGGCCGCGCGCCATGCGCTGGCACGAGAAAGACATCCTGCTCGCCTCGGCGGACCAGGTGGCGATTGACGCCATGAGCGCCTATTTGCAGGGCTTCGACCCGATGACGCTGGATTTCATCCGGCTGGCGCACGAGCGCGGCCTGGGGATCGGCGATCCGGCAGAGATCACGGTGGCAGGCGTCCCGCTGACCGAGATTCCACGCTTCGGCTTCACGCAGGAAGATACCTTCGCCAGCACCGGCCAGAAGATGATCTATCACGGCTGGCTGAAAGGCTTCGAGGGGCTGCTGCTGCGCACACCGCTGGTGCCGTGGAGCTACGCGGCGAGCAACTGGTACCATAACCTGTATTGGTACCCGTTCGTGGGGCGCCAGCGCGTCGAAGCGGCGCTCGACACCAAGTGGGGCCGCCTGTTCGCGCAGTACGGCGATGGGCAGGTCGTGATGCCCGGCGTAGACCCGGAGAAGGTGCAGCAGTTGGCGCTGACCGGGGCGGTGGCCGCCGGTGGCGCGCTGTACCTGGGCGGGCGTCTGCTGTCGGGCAGACGCAAATAGAAGCCCCTTCCCCAGGCAAGCTGGAGAGGGGAGAAAACGGGCTTGTTCCCCTCTCCAACTTTG
>CAYRWY010000035.1:0-23115 GCA_964427955.1 uncultured Anaerolineaceae bacterium | reverse complement strand
CAGCAGGTACAGCGCGAAAATATCCAGGGCGGCCTCGCGAGTTGGGCGATCCACTTTGATCTTAATGTCAAGCCGTCCGGGGCGCATGATGGCCGGATCGATCAGTTCGGAGCGGTTGCTGGCCCCGATGATGATCAGGTTTTCGGATGCTTCGACGCCGTCCAGTTCGGCCAAAAACTGCGGCACGATGGTCGTCTCGACGTCCGACGACCGCCCCGATCCGCGCGCCCGAAACATCGACTCCATTTCGTCGAAAAAGATCACCACCGGGGTGTAGAAGGTTGCATAGCGGCGGGCTTCCTCGAAAATTTTGCGGATGCGGTGTTCCGTTTCGCCGACGTATTTGTCCAGCAGTTCGGGGCCTTTCACGTTCAGGAAGAAGCCGCGGATTCCATCGTGAGTCGCCAGCACGGCGCGGATGGTATGCAGTTCTTTGTCCAGCGCCTTGAGATCGACGCGGTGCAGTTCCAGGTAGTGGCCCAGGTGACGGAGCGCGCCATCGCCCGCGCCGACTTCTGCGGCTTGTTGGGGCGACAGGAGCGCGATGTATTCTTGGGCCAGTCCGTCGTCGGGATGATCCACCATCTGTTGGTAGAGCATGATCCGCCGTTCGAGGGTGATCAGGTGATCGCGGATCGTACGCGTCAGGCTGTTGGCGACCGCTTTGGCGATCATCGTCTTGCCGCAGCCCGGCGGGCCGTACAGCAGCAGTCCTTTGGGCCGGTTGAGCTGGTATTCCTCGAATTGGGCGCGGTAGAGGTAGGGCAGTTCAATCGCGTCGTAGACCTGCTCGATCTGCCCTGCCAGCCCGCCAATGTCCTCGTAATTGACATCGGGGATTTCTTCCAGCGCCAGCCCGCCGGTCTCGTAGGCCGGGAGTTTTTCGAAGGCGAACTTCAACCCGGTTTCGACGCGCACAATATCGCCGATCTGCACGCCTTCCTGGAACAGCAAATCGCTGATCTCGACTACGATCCCATCGTGACCCCCGGCTCGCACGTGCAGCCGGGGACGGACCTTGTTCGTCGCGATCTGCCGGTCGGGGTCGATCTCGACGATGTCGCCGCGCTTGGCGCCCAGATCCGGCGCGCATTCGACCTCGATTTCTTCGCCTTCGCGCCAGCGCACCCGCAGTGCCTCCGGGGCCTGGGGAGTCCCGCGGGTGATCTCCTGGACTTCTCCGGCCTGTTCGGGCTTGAGGATGTTGACCACTTCTGCGGTTTCGCCGCCCGCGTACATCCCGCGCAGGGCGACGACGTTCTGTTCGTGGTTCAGGACCAGTTCCTGGCCCGGCGTCAGATCCGCTTTGGTTCCGCTCACCGTCTCGGCCAGGTGAACCTCAAGGCGGTTGCTGCCCGATCCTACCACGACATCCCGCTCTTCACCCGGCGCGGGTCGCAGATAGACGGCGTAGTGCAGCGGAGGCTCAAGCGATTTCGTGAGCGCGGCTTCCAGTTCGTGGATCTTCTGTTCCAGCAGGGGGAGTTTCTGCTGACAGTTGGTCCACTGTCGTTCCCAGTCGGCCAGCACGCTCCATTCCAACTGGCCAGTGGTGCAGGCGGTCTTGAGCAGTTCGGTGATGGTGCGATGGAGGTCGTTTACATCCATGATGACTCCCCGGTACTATACCCACATTAAAGCGCGAAACTCTACTTATTAAAGCCCCTGAATCTAGGGGATGTGAAAATATCCCTGTGGCATACTGGTGGGATAATGTTCGATACGTTGGTAAACGTGGGAAAATGCGGCGCGATCAGGTGGCCAAAAGCAGGACCACCAGGAGGATCACCATCACGAGGACGGCCAGTCCCGCGATGAGCAGAATTTGAGAGCTGGCCCGGTCGGCGGCGGGTGCCGGGATAGTCTTTTCGGGTTGAGCCGGTGAAGTGGGTTGGGATGGCTTCTGCTCGTTGGCTACCCACTGACCGATGGTGAGCGGTTTCCCTTTGCCCACGGGGCGCGGACTGGGTTCGGCGGCTGGCCGTTCGGGAGACACCCCCAGCTTGGCCTCGACCATCCGCACGCCTGCCGCGGTATCGGCATTGTCGGTTTCCAACATCCGGTAGATCAAATCCAACGCCTGCCGCGCGCCGCTGTCTTTTTGTCCCAGGATCGATTCCAGTTCGGCGCCGACCAGCCGCATACTGGCGATCCGCCGGTCGCGTTCTTTTTCCAACATCTGGTAGATCAGGTTCACCAGCGGGGTAGGCGCGTCGGGCCGGAGCTGCATCAGGTCGGGCAGGGGACTCTTGATGATGGCCAGCACCGTCGCCATCGTGGTGGTTTTGTCGAACGGGCGCTGGCCGGTCAGCATTTCGAACAGCATCACCCCAAACGACCAGATGTCGGTGCGGGCGTCGATATGTTTACCCTGGCACGCTTCCGGGCTGAGATAGGAGACGGTGCCGACGATGCCCCCTTCGCCGGTCAGCGTCTTCAGTTTTTCGATGCGGGCGGCGCCGAAGTCGGTCAGACGCGGGGTGCCGTCCTGCGCCAGCAGGACATTGGCGGGCTTGATATCGCGGTGAATGATGCGCAGGCGGTGGGCGCGGGTCAGGGCGTCCGAGAGATCGAGCGCGATGTGCAGCACGCGTTCCAGCGGCAGCTTGTGTTCTTGCCTGATCAGGTCGTAGAGCGATCCACCACCGACATATTCCATCACCAGGTAGTGGCGTTCTTCCTCCTGGATCACCGCCAGGATCTTGACAATATTGGGGTGATCCAGTTCCTTCAGCGCCTCGCCTTCCCGGCGAAAGCGCTCCACGAGCTTGGGATTGTCCTCGATGACATGCGACTTGAGTGCTTTCACCGCCACCGGTTCATTGGTCTGCCGGTCGATGCCGTAATAGACTTCGCCGATCCCACCTTGTCCGACGAGTCGTTCAAGTGTGAAGCGATCTCCAATGACTTGCGGTTCGGTCATGTTTCTAGTCCCAGTCTCACTTGTTGCCAAGTATAGCACACAAGGTTAAACGTGGCAGAGAGTTTATGACCAACCATAAGAATCAGAGTATATTCATGGGTTGATTGGCGTAGGTCTTGCTGAAAAAAGGATAGCTTCAAGATGACAGCGTCGCCCTATACATTTACCAGTACAGGTAAGACGATCCGGTTGGGACGTATTCTGAACCCGCAGAACCAGCGCGCCGCCGTCGTGGCGTTCGATCACGGCGTGCATCTCGGCGCAATTCCCGGCATTCAGAAACCGGGCGAGATGCTCGAAACGTTGACCGAGGCTGGTGCGGACGCGTTCCTGGTCGGGCCGGGGATCGCCCGGATGTATGCCAGCGTGTTTGCCGGGCGTGGCGCGCCGGGCCTCATTCTGCGGCTGGACTGGACCAACCGCTGGCGCAGCCCGTCTCTGCTGGGTTCGGACGAAGGCCGCGGACGGCTGATCGGGTCGGTCGAAGATGCAGCCCGTTTGGGTGCTGATGCGGTGCTGGTCTACATGTTTGTCGGTTATCAGGACCCCGACGCCGAAGCGCGCCAGGTCGAGGACGTGGCCCGCGTGGCCCAGGACTGCGAAAAGCTGGGGATCGGCTGCATCATCGAACCGATGGCGCGCGGCCAGCGCGTGGGTGAGGACATCTACCGGGCGGAGTACATCGCCGCGTTTGCGCGCATGGCTTGCGAGTTGGGCGCGGACATTCTCAAGACGGACTACAGCGGCAGTGCGGAGACCTTCCGCCAGGTGATCGACGCGGCGTTCCGCCCGCTCTTGATCGCCGGAGGCCCGAAGACGAATACGGTGCGCGAGGCGCTGGAAATGGTCGATGGGGCCTTGCAGGCAGGCGCGCGGGGCATGTTCATCGGTCGCAACGTCTTCCAGGCACCCGATCCGGGCCAGATGATGCGCACCCTGCGCCGCATGATTCATGATGGCCTGGGGGTGGATGGAGCCTTGATGGAACTGGGCGGCTAGCGATGGAACGGTCAGGAGCGGTGGTCGCCGGGCACATCTGCCTCGATATCATTCCGCAGATGCCGCGCCTCAATCTCCAGAGCAGCCTGAAGCCCGGGGTGGTGATCGAAATCGGGGCGGCGATCATGTCCACCGGGGGGCCGGTCTCGAACACCGGGCGCAACCTGCACCGCCTGGGCATCCCTACGCAGCTTACGGCCCGGATCGGGGATGACTACTTCGGGCAGATCATCCTGTCCCTGATTCGCGAGAGCGATCCGGCGCTGGTGGAAGGAATGGTCGTCGCGGCAGGGGAAGTGACATCCTACACGGTCGTCATTAGTCCCCAGGACGTGGACCGCTCATTTCTGCACTGCGCCGGGGCCAACCACACCTTTGGGGCGGCGGACGTGGACTACGACCGTCTGCGCGCGGTGCGCCTGTTTCACTTTGGCTACCCTCCGTTGATGCGGCGCATGTATGCCGACGATGGCGCGGAACTGGTCGAGATGTTCCGCCGGGCCAAAGAGGCCGGGGTGATCACCTCGCTGGACATGGCCATGCCCGATCCCAACGGCCCCAGCGGGCAGGTCAACTGGCCCCGCGTGTTGGAGCGCGTGCTGCCTTACGTCGATGTCTTCCTGCCGAGCCAGGACGAGCTGCTGTTCATGCTGCGCCGGTCGCTGCCGCTGCCGCCCCTGCCGGTAGATACGGCCATCTCGGACCTTACCGCCGAGATGGTGGGTCTCGGCGCGAAGATCGTCGTGCTCAAGCTCGGCAGCCGGGGGCTGTACGTGCGGACCGGCGCGCAAGGGGGCGATTATTTTGGCCGCGCCTGGCAAGATCGGGAACTGTGGACCCCCTGTTTTCAAGCGGAGCCGTTGGTCGGCACGACCGGCGCCGGCGATGCCACCATCGCCGGATTCCTGGCGGCGGCCCTGCGCGGGCAGTCGCTAGAATCCGCCCTGACCAGCGCGGTGGGCGTGGGGGCGTGCAATGTCGAAGCCGCCGACGCGCTGAGCGGCGTCCGGTCGTGGGACGACACCCAGGCGCGCATCCAGGCCGGATGGCAGCGTCTCCCGCTGGCGATTGATGCGCCGGGCTGGACCTGGGACGAGGCGCGCAGCCTGTGGCATGGCCCGGACGATCACCCGTAGGGATAAAATCGAGTGGTGTAGGGGAGAAAAAACGGAGGGGCGCGGCGGGTTGCGGCGCCCCTCGCTGTTAGAAGTTACTGCGGCAGGACGAAGACGGCGGTGGTGCGGGCCGGGACGGTGAACGTGCCGGTAGCCGCATCGAAGGTGGCGGTCTTCACGATCGGATCGGCGGACACGGCCTGCACCGGGTGCAGTTGGAACGCCGTGTCCACGAAGCTCGCGTCGGCGAACGAAAGCTGCTCGTCGGAGGCGTTGAACAGTACGACGATCCTCTGGTTCGCCGGATCGAGATCGGCCAGGTCGCCGCTGTCGTCCAGGCTCATCACGATCAGGCCCGGGATCTGCTCCGGTCCGACGTTGAGGAAGGTCAGGCGGGCCATGATGTCGTCCGCCGTTTCCAGCCGGAACAGCTTGGAACTCTTGCGAATCTTCAGCATTTCCTGGAAATGGACGACCGACTGCACGATGTCGTCGTGAGCGGGCATGAGATCGGGATTGGCCAGCAGCGGCTGCATCACCGGCCACATATCCTGGTTGTCGCTCGCCATCGGCAGCCCGACGCCCCAGTTGTCCGTGTTATAGGTGAAGTCCAGCTTGTTGAACCAATCGCCGGAATTGTAGCTGTTGCGATCCATCGACTTGGAGCGCAGCATATCGACGCCAGCGTGGAAGAACGGCACGCCCTGGCTGAGCATCACCACGTCGATCCCCATATTCTGCATCCGCACGCGGTCGGCCATCGTCGTCGTCGCCGGAGCGGCATACTGGATCTTGTCGAACAGGGTCTCGTTGTCGTGCGCTTCGGCGTAGACGATCTGTTCCTGCGGATCGGCGGTGTAACCGGCGGGACTGCCGTTGTAGTCCACATCCTTACCCGTGACCAGGTTGCCTTCCGCGTTTTCGAACTGGTAGTCGGCCAGGTTCCCGGCCAACCCGACGCGAATCTGATCCTCGAAGCCCAGCAGGCGGGCCTTTTGTTCGTCTTCGGTGCCCGGCGTGATGCCGTTCGGATCGGTGTACAGGCCGTTGATGAAGCCCTGTTCCTGCCGCCCGCCGAAGGGATTGCCGCCCCGGATGGCGTCGCGGATGCGGTCGTTGAAGGTGCCGATGCCGGTGCCGCCCATGTTCAACTGCGTGGCATTCACGCCGCGCGCGTCGTTGGCGACTTCGCCGAAGTTCCAGCCTTCGCCGTAGACGTAGATCGCCTGGCCGTCCACGCCGTCGGCTTCCGGCGTCAGCGCGTCGAGCGCGCTCCGCACGTCTTCCATGTCGGACTTCATGTGGTGGCCCATCAGGTCGAAGCGGAAGCCGTCGATCTTGTAGGCTTTCGACCACAGCACGACCGAGTCGACCATGAGTTTTTCCATCATGGCGTGCTCGGTGGCGGTATTCTGGCAGCAGGTGCTCGTCTCGACGGCGCCGATGGCGTTGAGGCGCTGGTAGTAGCCCGGCACGACCTTATCCAGCACCGAGCGGTCGTTCTGGCCGCTGGCATTGGTATGGTTGTACACGACGTCCATCACCACGCGCAGGCCGATGTTGTTCAGGCCCTGGACCATCCGGCGGAATTGCAGGATGCGGGTCGTCCCGTTCGGGTTGGTCGAGTAGCTGCCTTCCGGCACGTCGTAGTGATAAGGATCGTAGCCCCAGTTGAAGCCGTCTTCGTCGCGGATGGCATTGATCGCGGCCTGCTGTTCTTCCGAGTCCGCGGGGAAGGTGGCGAGCTGCGTCCAATCCACTTCGGTGCGCTCGGCCTTGATTTCATTGATGGTGGCGATGTCGAACACGGGCAGCAGGTGCACGTGGGTCAGGCCCGCCGCCGCGAGGTCCTGCAAGTGGGCCATGCCGTTCGAATCGGGCACGGTGAAGGCCATGTAGGTGCCTTTCCAGGCGTCCGGCACGGACGGATCGTTCATGCTGAAGTCGCGCACGTGCAGCTCGTACAGCACGATGTCTTCCGGGGCGGCCAGAGCAGGCTTCTGCATGTCGGCCCAACCCGCGGGCATCAGGCTCGTATCGTTCAGCAGGTCCACGATCTGGCTGCGGAGGCTGTTGGCCGACAGGCTGACCGAATAGGGATCGGTCACCATGTTGTGCTCGACTTTGCCGGTCGAAGGCACGTAGACCTCGACTTCGTACAGATAATACTTGTAGTTCCAGTCCGCCGTGCCCGTGACGCTCCAGACGCCGTACTGCGGATCGACCGTCATCTCGACGACGGTGCTTTCCGTCTCCGGCTTGGGATCGTCGAACAGGTGCAGCTTGACGCTCTTGGCGGTCGGGGCCCACACCTTGAGGGTCGGGACGCCGTCGCTGAACATGACGCCTAGCTCGCCATCGTAGGCGAAGAGATCGTCCAGCACGCCGGGGATTTGCAGGCTGGTCGCGTCGGTGATCTTGCCGCCCTTGCCCGTCGAAGCGATGGCGATCTGCCCCTTGAGGATGTCCGGCACTTTCGCCAGGTCTTCGTCCTTGATCTTGAGCGCGGCATAGCCGGTCAACTGGGGGAATTTCGCCAGGATGCCTTCGCCTAGGCCGTTTTTGTCCAGGCGCAGCGAGATCATCTCGCCGCCCACGACTTTGCCCTCTTCGATTTTCAGGCCGCCGTCGGGCGCATAGAACAGTTTGTACGAGGCGATGCCTTCTTTGACCTGCCAGGCAATCGTGTCGGCGGCGACCCACTGGGCTTTCGCGGTGGACAGGTCGCCGATGGTGGAGGATGCAGCCAGCAGGGCTGCGACTTCGTCCGCAGTGGCCACAGGAGCCTCACTGACCGTGATCGTAATCGCATGGGTAGCGGTGTCGTAATCGAAGGTGACGCTGTGCCCGACCGCCGGTACGCTGAACGTGAGATTGGCGCCGTTGCTCTGTCCATCTGCGCCGTAGTTGAGGTCCCATGTCTGGTTGTAGGCCACTTTCGCTTCCCAATCCCCCGCCGGGATCAGGACGGTGGAGTAGGTGTACACCCCGTCGCCGTCGAGGTCTTCCAACAGGGTTTTGAGGCAGTCCGGCGCCCAATCGCTGGGGCAGCCGATGGCGGCCTGGTAGCTGCCCGGCACGTTGGCGAGGATCGAGTTCACGCTGTCGCTGACCCAATGGGTTTTGTGGTCATAGAAGAACGTAACTTTCGTGTCTTCGGCCAGCGCGAGCGGGATGTTGGCCCCACCGGGTTCGGCGTGCAGACCGTAGTTTTCGTCCCAGGCTTTGTTGAGGGCCGCTTTGTATTCGTAGGTCCCGGCGGGCAGGTCCCAGGTCCCCACCCATAGGTCATCGATGGAATCATAGGTGAGGAAGGTTTTATCGCAGTCCGGTGCCCAGTCGCCGGAGCAGCCCAGCACGCTCTGGATCGTGCCCGCGATAGTCACGTTGTCCGGGCGCGGGGTATTCTGATCCTGCGCTGAGGTGTTGATCACGACAGCCCCTAACATGCTGACCAGCAGGGCCAGGATCGACAGACGAAAAATCATGCTAAACTTCTTCATTCTTGAAACTCCTGGAAACTAATAAATTGAGGCGCGATAGACGAGCAGAAGATTTCTGCTGACCATCTACGCTTCTATTATCCTACGAGTTGGGGAGTTTAGCAAACCGGTTTTGTAAACCGGTATACCGTCAGTCGTTGGACCAGCGCCCGCGCCGGATGTGGGCGGTCGTGCGCGTCAAGCCCAGCGTCAGCCGCGCCGTCATCAGCCCGGCCCCGATGGCCCCGACCAGCAGCATCACCCGGATCGCCGTCTCGACCCCGGTGAGAATGTCGTCCCGCATGAAATAGACGACCGTTTCGAACGCCGGGACGCCGGGCACCATCGGGATGATCCCGGTGACGGTGAAGATCAGGCGCGGCATGTGGAAAATGCGAGCTTCGAAGTAGCCCACCAGGCCGACGACGACCGCGCCGCAAAAGGCCGCCGTGATCGGGTTGATCCCCGCGTTGAGCAGCACGCGGCGGCAGATATGTCCGGCAGCGCCGGTCAGGCCGCAGAAAAACAGCGCCCGCGCCGGCACGTTGAACAGCACGCCGAAACCGACGGTCGCGACGAAGGCCCAAAAACCCTGTTCGAGAAGCTGCCAGAGGCTCATGGCAAAATATCCATTCCGGTGATCCAGAGGGCGAGCAGCACCCCGACCCCAATGCTGAGCGTGATGATCAGGGCCAGCGCGCCGCGCACCAGCCCGGACACGATGTCGTAGTTCGTGAAGTCGATCACGGTGGTGACGGACAGTACGCCCGGCACCATCAACAGCACCGACGCGATCAGGCCCAGGGCGGGGGAGTGGCCGGGCACGGCTTGCAGCACGCCCCAGGCGGTCAGGGAGGCGACCAGCGAGCAGAGCACCGTCAGGATCAGAAAGTTCACGCCAAAGCGGTGGAGGAACATCCGCAGACTCTGGGCGAGTCCGGCGCCCACCGTCGCCGCCAGGAATTCCGGCCATCCACCGCCCAGATTGCGGCAGAATGCCCCGCACGCCAGCCCTACCGCCACGATGACGACCCAGCCGGGCAGTTCACGCGGGGTTGATCGGATTGCCTCGATGCGGGCGCGCACCTCGTGCAGGGTGCCGCCATTTTCGACGACCTGGCGGGCGAGTTGATCGAAGGCCATGATCTGCGCCATGTTCACGCCAATCGGCCCGACGCGCCCGACGCGGGTATGCTGCTCGGCGCCGCTGACGACGGTCGCCATGATGCCGGTCGGCATGATCCAGATATCGACGCGATCCGCGCCCAATCCCAGCCCAAGCGACGCCATCGTTTCTTCGGTGCGAAAGCTGGCGGCGCCCGATTGCAGCATGGCCTGGCCAATATGCAGCAGCACATCCACCAGGTCTTTCAATTCTTCGTGAGTCAGTAGGTTTTGTGCAGTATCCATACGTCGGCGATCTGGATTCGTGAAAACGGCAGGTCGTTGGACAAGGAAAAATAGCACAGGTAGTGGGGCTTGTCGAGGGTATGAACGGGGGCGAACCGGGCGGCTCGCCCCAACGTGCGGCTAAATCGAGAAGGCTTCGGCCTCGCGGCTGAACTGCGTTTCGTAGAGTTGGGCGTACAGCCCACCCTGGGCGAGCAGTTCCTCGTGCGTGCCGCGTTCGACGATCCGGCCCCGGTCGATGACCAGGATCAGATCGGCGGCCAGGATCGTGCTCAGCCGGTGGGCGATCACGATGCTGGTGCGCCCGGCCATCACCGTCTTGAGCGCATCCTGGATCAGCCCTTCCGACTGGCTGTCCAGGTGGCTGGTCGCTTCGTCCAGCACCAGGATACGCGGGTCCTTGAGGATCACCCGCGCGATGGCGACCCGCTGTTTTTCGCCGCCGCTCAACCGGTAGCCGCGCTCGCCCGTCACGGTGTCATAGCCATCCGGCAGCCCGGCGATGAAGTCGTGAATATTGGCCGCCCGGCAGGCCGCTTCGATGTCCGCCTGGGTCGCGTCCAGCTTGGCGTACAGCAGGTTGGTGCGAATGGTGTCGTGGAACAGGTGGGTTTCCTGGGTGACCATGCCCACCTGCGCCGCCAGCGAGTCGAGCGAGACGTCGCGCAGATCGTGGCCGTCCAGCAGAATCCGCCCGGTGGTCGGATCGTAGAGCCGCGGGATCAGATAGGTCATGGTCGTTTTGCCCGCGCCGCTCGGCCCCACCAGGGCGACCAGTTGGCCGGGCTGGATGGTGAAGGAGACGTCTTCCAGCGCCTTCTCGCGCGCCTGGCTGGCGCCCGCCGGGCGTTCGGTTTTGCCGTTCGGTTTGGCGTCGCCCGACAGCACCGCGCCGATCATGTCTTCTTCGCCGTGCCGTTCGACCCGGTGCAGCAGGTGTTCTTCGTCGATCTGGTACTCGAAGGTGACGTGCTCGAAGGTCAGCTCGCCGCGCGTATTGTCGAGCTTGATCGCGTCCGGTTTTTCGGCAATGTCCGGCGGCAGATCGATCACCTCGAACACGCGCTCGAAGCTGACCATCGACGTCGCGAACGAGACCGGCGCGTTGATCAACTGCTGCAAGACGCCGTACAACTGGCTCAGGTAGGCGCTGAACGCGACAATCGTCCCGATGGAAAACGTGCCGTTCAAGACCAGGTGACCGCCGACCCAATAGGTCAGGGCGGTGCCGACGGCGCCCACCAGGCCCAGGATTACGAAGAACTGGCTGCCTACTACCGCCCGCTGGACTCCGACGTCGCGCACTTTGGAGGCGCGCTGGTCGAATCGCTGCACCTCGGTCGCGTAGCGCCCGAACAGCTTGACCAGCAGCACGCCGCCGATGTTGAGCGTTTCGCCCATGACGGCGTTCATCTGGGCGTTGTAATCCATCGCCTCGCGAGCGATCACGCGCAGGCGGCGGCCCAGGCGGCGCGCCGTCAGGATGAAGCCCGGCAGCACCAGCAGGCCCATTAGCGTCAGCCGCCATTCCAGCGTCAGCATCACGGCCAGGATGGCGACGCACTGAATCAGGTTGGTGACCAGGTCAACAATCGTACTGCTGATGGCGCGCTGGGCGTCGATCACGTCGTTGTTGAGACGGCTCATCAATTCGCCGGTTTTGGTGTGCGTGAAAAAGCGCAGCGACAGCCGCTGAAAATGCGCGTAGACGCCGACGCGCAGATCGTAGATCACACCTTCGCCGATGGTGGCGTTCAGCCAACGCTGCACGACCAGGATCGCGCCGTTGACCAGCGGGATCAAGACCAGTGCCAGCGCCAGCAGGTTGAGCCGCGAAGTATCACGCTGGGGCAGCGTGCGGTCGATCAGGTTGCGGAAGATCAGCGGCGTGAGCAGGCCCAGCCCGGTCGTCAACAAGATCGTGACTAACATCAGGATGATCTTGCCGCGATAAGGCTTGCCATAACTCATGACTCGCTTGAGCAGCGGCCAGGTCATGACCTTCTTTTTCGCCTGGTCCTCGCTGCTCAGATAGGCGAACCAACCCCCTCCGTGGAACATAAAGGTTACCCTCACTTATCTAGAATCAACGTGGCTGTCCAGCAGGGACAGCCAGGTTTTAGTCAAGCAAAATCGATCTTGCCAAGTAACGCTAGCTGGACTTGCTCGGAATCTTGGGCAGCAGCCATCCCAGGAAGGCTTCTTCCGAGCGGGTCTGCATCAAAACGCGGCCCGGCCCGGTGAGTTCGCACACCAGTCCTTCGCCGCTGAGGATGGTCGATTTCCAGTTGCCCACACGCTTGACGCTGAACTGAACCGATCCGTCGAAGCCGACAATGTGCCCGGTGTCGATGGTGTATTTCTCGCCGGGTTTGAGCACGCGCTCTTCGACGGCCCCATAGCACGCCGCCAGCAGTTGGCCCTGCCCGCTGACCTTGAGCAGGATCAGGCTGCCGCTGCCGAAGAACCCTTTGGAGCCGCCCCATTTCGAATCGGTCACGACGTTGATCTCGCTGGAGACGTAGGCGCCGCTTTGCAGCATGAACTCGCCGCCGCCGATATTCAGTACGATCATGTCGCCCGGCAGCGACGGGGCCAGGGTGATTTCGCCGCCGTTGCCCGGCGCTTGATAGGTGTTCTGGAAGAAGCTCTCCCCGGCGACCATCCGTTTGAGGCCGCCGAACAGCCCGCCTTCGGCTTTGGTCTCGACGGTCACGCCGTCGCTGTAGCTGACCATCGCGCCGGGTTCGACTTTGACTTGTTCGTTGGGGGACAGCGTGACGACTGCAAGCGAGAAAGAAGGTTGGTGTTTCAGGGTAATCTGCATGGACTGTGTCTCCTTGATACCGTTTCCCACATTGAATTGAGCATACCACAACCAGGCGAAAAAAGCCGACTCGGAGCGAACCACTATCAGGCAGGCGTAGGTTAGCGTCGGGGTTCCGTCTGGAATCCGGCGATCAGTCGTCAAGTTTAAGGGAATCGCTTCTCGTATGATAAAGTCAATGACTGTGGTGGTCGATTGCCCCCCCGACCATCCGGTTGCTCCCCCAAAGACCAAACGCTTCGCGAACCAAGTGTTTGGTCTCTTTTTTTGTCTTTCCTCTCTTAATTTGCAGAACAGAACTGTTGTTCGTATACTTGATTGTAGACGAGGTTGGACGGCTGCTATACAATCGCCCCTATCGTCGGCATAACACGATGCGAGATTATGGTGCTTTCTTTCCGTCGCGTTGGAGTTTTGGCGCACCCACTGCGGCCCATCACGGCGCCCATTGCCCAGGGGATCGCCCAGTCCTTGCGGGCCAACGGCATTGAAGCCTGGCTGCGAACCGAATGGGGGGCCGCGGATGTGCGCCCCCTGATGCAGGGTTCGGACCTGATCGTGGCGATTGGCGGGGATGGGGCCATGCTGCGGGCCGCCCGGCTGTGTGCCCCGCAGAATATCCCGGTGCTGGGCATCAACACCGGTTATCTCGGCTTTCTGACCGAGATCAGTCCCGGCGATTGGAGTTCCAGCCTGGACATGCTGCTGACCGGGCAGTACTGGATCGAAGAACGGATGATGGTGCGCTGCGAGATTCACCGTGAGGGGCAGGTAGTGGCGTATAGTGATGCCCTGAACGACGTCGTGATCAGCCGGGGCGCTATCGCCAAATCGATTGGGCTGGAGACGTACATCGACGGAGCCTGGGCGACCACCTATCACTGCGACGGGCTGATCATCGCCACGCCGACCGGCTCGACAGCCTACGCGTTGGCCGTCGGAGGGCCGATCCTGCCGCCGGAGTTGAAGAATATCCTGGTCGTGCCGGTGGCTCCCCACCTGAGCATGGATCGTCCGATGGTGCTCGCGCAGGGGGCGACGGTGCAGGTCGTGATCGATCCGCACACGGCGTGCGATGTGATGCTCACCGTAGATGGCGAATCGCTCGCCAGTATGCAATCATCTGATCAGACGGTGGTACGGGCCAGCGAGAGTGTGAGCCGGTTTGTGCGGCTGAGAGATCGCAATTACTTCTACCGCTCGCTGCTGGATCGTATGGAACCGCGTATTTCCCAGCCTCATCCCCATCAGGACACGGCTGGCTTGTCGAAACCTATACCATCAGACTAACTATGACGACTGTTAACCCTACTCCCGAATCGGTCGCCGCCGAACCTGGCGACAAACTGTACTGTACCGTACATCCAACGGTTGAAACCAACCTGCGCTGCAATCGCTGTGGGCGCCCGATGTGCACGCGCTGCGCCGTCAAGACGCCGGTAGGCTACCGCTGCAAAGAATGTGTGCGCGCCCAGCAGGACAAATTCTTCGATGCCCAGGTCCTTGACTATCTCATCGCCGGGGTGGTCAGCCTGGTGGGCAGCTTCGTGGCCGCGGCCATTCTGTCGCGGATCGGTGTGTTCTTCCTGATCTCGATCTTGATTTCCCCGGCAGTGGGCGGTGGGATCGGGATGACCGTCTGGCGGCTGACCGGCAAGCGGCGCGGGCGCTACACCGCGGCGGTCGTGGGCACCGGTGTGGTGGTGGGCGCGCTGCCGTTCCTGATGCTCAACCCGATCACGATTGGAATTTACCTGTTCATGGCAACTGGCGCAGCCGTGGGCCAGTTCCGCTTGCGGTTGTGATATGTTCGATCTGAGACAGGCTAACGCTTATGCTGCGACAACTGTGGATTAAAGATTTCGCCATCATCGACGAATTGACCCTGGAATTCGACCCCGGTTTTCTGGCTATCACGGGCGAGACCGGGGCCGGGAAATCGATCATTGTGGATGCGGTGAACCTGCTGTTGGGTGAACGCTCGGACGTCACACTGGTGCGCGCGGGCACGGATCGCGCCATCGTGGAAGGCACGTTTGCCCTGCTGCCGCGCCTGCAAACCGGGCTTAAGCCGCTGCTCGAAGCGGAAGGTCTGGAAGGCGAGTCCGCTGAAGAGATCGTGCTCACACGTGAGGTGCGCTCCAGCGGGCGCGGCCAGGCCCGCGTCAACGGCGTGATGTGCAGCCTGGCGGTGTACCGCGAGATCGGCGGGATGTTGGTCGATATTCACGGGCAGAGCGAGCACCTCTCGCTGCTCAAGCCGGTCGAGCATCTCTTCCTGCTGGATCGCTATGCCGGGCTGGAAGACGAGCGGCACACCCTGCAAAAAGTCGTGCACGAGTTGGGGCAGGTACGGGCCGAGATCAAGAGTCTCCTGACCGACGAGGCCGCGCTGGCCCGGCGTGTCGATATGCTGCAATACCAGATTCAAGAAATCCGGACCGCCGATCCGCGCCCCGAAGAAGAAACCGAGCTGGCCCAGGAACGCAACCGGCAGGTCAATGCTGAGAAAATCGCCGAACTGGCCACCGAGGCACAGTATGCCCTGTCCAGCGATCTCGGCGAGGCGTCCGGGGCCGAGGATTTGCTGTCCCAGGTGTCGATAGTGCTGTCCCGGCTGGTGCGTCTCGATCCGACCATCCAGGATACGGCCCAGTTGGCGGATAATCTAAGTGTGCAGGTGCAGGAGTTGGCGCGCGCGGTGCGCCAGTACCGCGACAGTGTCGAATACGATCCGCACCGGCTGAACGAGATTGAGGATCGGATCGAGGTTTTCACCCGCTTGAAGCGCAAATACGGCGGTTCGGTTGAAGCGGTGCTGGTCTATGCCGACAAAGCGCAGGCGGAACTCGATACCATCACGCACAGCGAGGAGCGGTTGGCCGAACTGCGCGAGCACGAGGACCGGCTGCTGCACCACATCGGGGAGCTGTCCGTCAAGCTGAACGCGGAGCGCCAGCGCGTTGGCGAGCACCTGACTCAGGCGATCACGGCTGAATTGGGCGATCTCAAGATGCAGGGCGCGCGCTTCGAGGTCCGCATCGCGCACGAGGACGACCTGGAAGGCTGCTATTTTGGCGACCGGCGGCTGGCCTTCACCTCGACCGGCGTGGATCAGGTCGAGTTCTACATGGCGGCCAATGTCGGGGAGCCGCTGCGCCCGCTGGCAAAGGTTGCCTCCGGCGGCGAAACCGCGCGGATCATGCTGGCGCTCAAGAGTGTATTGTCGCACGCCGACCAGGTGCCGACGCTCATCTTTGATGAAATCGATCAGGGGATCGGCGGGCGGGTTGGGTCGATTGTCGGCCAAAAGCTGTGGCAGCTTTCGGATACGCACCAGGTGCTCGTCGTGACCCACCTGGCCCAGTTGGCGGGTTTTGGCGACGCGCATTACAAGGTGAGCAAGCAGGCCCAGGCGGGCCGTACCGTGACACGCGTCCGGCGGCTGGATGACCAGGGGCGGGTTGAGGAACTGGCGGAAATGTTGGGGGCCGAGACGAGCAGCGCCCGGCAGAGCGCCTACGACATTCTTATGCTGGCCCGCCGTACCAAAGAGGGCCGCCGGTTGGAAGCGGTCTAGCCGCCCAATCTATTCCAGTTGAGCTTCGTCCGAAACCAGGCTCCGGCCTGGTTTTGTTGTGGCAGACGCCCCAAATTTCATAAGGCGTTCCGCGTAGGTTTGTGCTAAAGTCTGATCGACAACCAGCGCACGGAGCGAAGAATCATGCCAACGGCACTGAGTTTGCAGCAGCAGCTCGACCGGATGTCTCAGCCCGGGGAGCTGTTCGAGGTGGTCGACGCCGCAGAGAAAAAGATCCGCTGCGTCGCTTGCGGCCATCGCTGCCTGCTCAAAGACGGTCGGCGCGGCATCTGTAAAGTGCGCTACAACGACGGTGGGACGCTGCGTGTGCCGCACAACTACCTGGGGGCGCTGCAAATCGATCCCATCGAAAAGAAGCCGTTCTTTCACGTCCTGCCCGGTGCGACGATCCTGAGCTTTGGGATGCTGGGCTGCGATTTTCGGTGCAGCTACTGCCAGAACTGGGAGATCTCCCAGACCTTGCGCGACGAGGCCGCCGGGCGCGAGTTCATCCCGATGACGGCGGACGATCTGATCGATCTGGGCAAAAGCCGCCGTACACGCGCCGTCGCCAGTACCTACAACGAACCGTTGATCACGACGGAGTGGGCCGTCGAAATTTTCAAGAAAGCCCGGCAAGCCGGAATGCGGACATTCTACGTGTCGAACGGCAACGGCACGCCGGAAGTGATTCGCTACCTCCAGCCCTGGCTGGACGGCTACAAGATCGATCTCAAAACCATGCAGGATCGCCATTACCGCCAGGAACTAGGCGGCGTTCTGCACAATGTCCTGGATACGATCAAGGCAGTCTATGAGGCCGGAATCTGGCTGGAAGTGCTGACGCTGATCGTGCCCGGCTTCAACGACAGCAGCGAGGAACTGTGGGACGCGGCGCGCTATATCCGCAGTGTATCGCCGGATATTCCGTGGCACATCACGGCGTTCCACCCGGACTACAAAATGACCGATCGGGACCGTACCCCCGCCCCAACGCTGGTCCGGGCGGCGGAAATCGGGACCGAAGCCGGGTTGAACTATGTTTATTCGGGCAATATTCCGGGCCGGACGGAAGAGTGGGAAAATACGCGCTGTCCGGGGTGTCAGCGCACGCTGGTTCGGCGCTACGGCTTTATGGTTCAAGAGAACCGGCTGGCTCGCACGGGGGGGATCTGTCCGGACTGTGGCACGCGGATTCCCGGTATTTGGCAATGATCCAGGGCTACGAGAAGGAACGCACGCGCTTATGACCAAACACGTGATTCCGCGGTTCAAGCTGATTTTGTATTACGATCCCATGTCCCCGGAATCGGAGACGTATTACGAGTTCGTGATGAACGAGATGGTCCCCGCCTTGCAAGAGATGGGACTGTACTTGTTCCGGGCCTTCCACACCATTCCGGGCGAGACCGGCGAAAATCACCCGGTGCGCCAGGTCGAATATGTGGCCGAAGAACTGGAAACCATCCAGACGATCTTGACCAGTGACAAGTGGACGGAACTCGAAAGTAAGCTGCTGGACCACGTCGTCAATTACAGCCACAAGACTGTTCGTTTCAAACAAGGTTTTCAACTGTAAGCGTTTTTTCAGAAATCAAAAAGCCCGGAGGATCGCCCCCCGGGCTTCTCTGTGTTTCCGGCCAGTCTACGAGATCACGCCGAGTTCGCGTCCGACCTTGGCGAACACGCCCAGCGCAAAGTCGAGATCGTCTTTCGAATGGGTGGCACTGTTCATCACGCGGA
Organism: uncultured Anaerolineaceae bacterium; assembly: GCA_964427955.1. Taxonomy (GTDB): domain Bacteria; phylum Chloroflexota; class Anaerolineae; order Aggregatilineales; family Aggregatilineaceae; genus JACRBK01. The sequence goes on along the minus strand of CAYRWY010000035.1, from coordinate 5,036 downwards.
TGCGCGCCGCGCCGCGGGCGACGGTGGGGAAGCCAATCGCCATCGCGAAGATGTCTTCCTCGAACAGCCGCTTGCTGAACTGCTGCGCCAGCGTCGCTTCGCCCAGCATCACCGGCACGATCGGGGTCTGGGTGTGGCCGGTATTGAAGCCCAACTGTTTCATGCCCTGCTTGAAGTAGTCCGCATTGCTCCACAGCCGGTCAACCAGCTCGGTGCTTTCTTCCAGCACATCCACGGCGGCCATACACGCGGCCACGTCGGGCACGGTCATGGCGCTGCTGAACAGGAAGGGCCGTCCGCGCTGCCGCAGCCAATCGACGACGACCTGCTTACCGGCGACCACGCCGCCCACGACACCGAACGCCTTGCTCAGCGTCCCGACTTCGACATCGACTTTGCCGTGCAGCCCGAAGTGATCGACGATCCCGCGTCCCCCGTGGCCCAGCACGCCTTCGCCGTGGGCGTCGTCTACCATCAGCAGGACGTTGTGTTCCTGGGCCACGTCGTAGATTCCATCCAACGGCGCGATATCCCCGTCCATGCTGAAGACCCCATCGGTGACGATCAGGCGGTGCTTGTAGCCTGTCGCATTTTCGACCTGTTTCCGCAGGTCTTTCGGATCACAGTGTTCGTAGGCGATGATCTCCGCGCGCGACAGGCGGCAGCCGTCGATGATGCTGGCGTGGTTGAGCTTGTCCGAGAAGATGACGTCGCCTTTGCCCACCAGCGCCGGGATGGTCGCGAGATTCGCCGTGAAGCCGCTCTGGAACGTGATGGCCGCTTCGACCCCTTTGAAGCGAGCGAGCCGCCGCTCCAGTTCCAGGTGGAGGTCCATCGTGCCCGCAATGGTGCGCACGGCGGCGGGGCCGAGGCCGTACTGGTCCATCGCTTTTTTGGCAGCTTCGATCAAGCGGGGATGGTTCGCCAGGCCGAGATAGTTGTTCGAGCAGAAGTTGAGGGCGCGCTTGCCATCGACCATCAGCCAGGCCCCTTGCGGGCTGCCCAACGTGCGAATGTTGGCCAATAACCCCTGTTCTTTCAGGTTGGCAATCTCCTGGCTGAGCCAGTCCGTCTTTGGATCGTTCATCGCTAAAATGCTCCTCGCAATCTTTTTGCTAAAAAATTTAAGGCAAAACAACCTGCCTGTATTGTAACACACGCCGAAGTATAATGAGCAGTGTGAAGCAGTGCGTCAAGGAGGAGCGTATGTCAGAGCAGCCCCAGGCCTATGCGCCGGGTCTCTATGGTTTGCTGGGGGCCGTGAACGTGTTCGTGGTAGACGGCGGCGAGTCCGGTGTGACGATCGTCGACGCCGGGCTGCCGGGTTCAACCAAACGGATTCTGAAGCTGGTGGAAGCCCTGGGCCGCACCCCGCACGATGTCAGACACATTCTGATCACGCACACTGATTTCGACCATATTGGCGGGTTGAAAGCGTTGGTCAAGGCCACCGGCGCGGCGGTGTATGCCAGTGCCGGGTCGGTTGGATACATTCGGCGGCGTGGCAATCCGGTGCACATCAAGCCGCCGATGAGTCTGCTTACCACGACCCTCAGCTATCTATTCCGCGCGCCCGTCGAGGCCGGGCAGGTGGTCGAAGACGGCCAGGTGCTGCCCCTCGCCGGGGGCATACGGGTTATCCGCACGCCGGGGCATACGTCGGAGCATACAGCCTATTTCTGGGAACGGGAGCGCGTGCTTTTTGCGGGCGATCTGTTGAACATGCAGCACGGGCTGAGCTTATCCCCGCTGCGGATTACCCTGGATGTGGCGCAGATCAAGCACAGCGCCCAGGCTGCGCTGGCCCTCGATCCGGCGGTCATCTGCGTGGGGCATGGCCCGGTGTGGCAGGCCGCCAGCGATCCCGGCGGGATCAAAACCTTGCTGGCAGCACTCTAGGAATAATAGCGGGTGTAGCGTTGGACGCCCGGCGTAAGCACACTGGGGCGCATGGCGGTGTTCCACGAGGGATCATGGTAGATCGTGATCACGCTGTCCAGCCCCACCATCTCCAGCATTTTTTGCACGTAGGGCGAGGGATTGACGATGCTCAAATTTCCGCCGGACTGCTGGGTGCGCTTCCAGACCTGCACCAGCTCGCGCAGCCCGGCGCTGTTCATGTAGTACACGCCGCTCAGGTCGAGGATCACCCGGTTGCGATCCTCGGCCAGCGCATTTTCGACGTCCAGGGTGAGCAAGACCGCGTTATCGGAATCGATGCGCCCGATGATCTCCACCACCAGGACGCGATCCGGCTCGCGATCCACCCATCTTGACAACATGCTTGCCATACCCCCACCTCACTTGATCTACCCGATCATCGTGCGAAATCCTGATCCAAGACCAGGCGCACGCCGACGATCAAGACAATGGCCCCTAACAGCGACACAATGATCGCGCCGCAGATACCGGCGTTCCCTAATCGGCCAAACAGGAAACTCCCGACGAAAAAGCCCGCCATGCCCAGCAGCACGTTGCCGACGGGATTGTAGCCTTTTCCACGGATCACCAGCCCGGCCAGATAGCCCGCGGTTCCGCCGACAATGAGCACCCAGAGACATTGCAGACAACCGCATACAGGATGGGAAAACATAGCGTGACCTCTTTGTTTGTGCGATGAGCAGTCAAATCTATGTTGTATACGCATCAAACGCCTGCAAAGTTACACGCAGGCGGGTCCACCGGGTGCCCTAAAAAATGGGGGATTAATTAGGAGGCTATTCCTGCGACCAGCAGATCGAGCGCCAGCACGTCCTCGACCTTGCCGGTTTTGATGCCGAGATCGGTATCGAGCAAAAAATGATAGATTTGTTCCAGTTGTTCCAGCGAAAACGCCCGCACCTGCCCGGCGATCTTCTCTGCCACGAAGGGGGGCACGCCGATGGCCTGGGCGAGCTGACCGGCGCTGCCGCCGTTGTTCAGGTGCTCGCGAGCCAGGAGCAGCAGGCGAAACTGGCGGATCATCAGGGCGAACAGCTTCAGCGGCTCGTCCTGGTCGAGCAGGCGGTGCAGCAGCCGGGAGGCGGTCGCGCCGTCGCGCTTGCCGAGCGCGTCCACCATGTCGAAGACTTCGACTTCGGCTTTGTACGACGTGAGCAGCCGGACATCCGCCTCGCTGATCGGGCGCTCGCCGCCCACATACGTTGCCAGCTTGGCGATCTCGCTGTCGGCAGCGCGCAGATCCTCGCCGATCACTGCCGCCAGGGCCATCGCCGCCGGGCGCTCGATCTCCGCTCCGTAGGCCTCGTGAGCCTGTGTGGTGATCCACTGCACCGGGTTGCGCGGCGGGTTGAACTCTTTATGATAGCCGCCGGGCAGTGTTTTGGCCTGCTGCAAAATCAGGTTTTTGTCCGGCAGGGTGTCGCGCTCGACGAAGACCACCCGCGCCCATTCCGGCAGATCGGCCAACCCCTCGGCCAGCGTTTCCAGCTCGGCTTTGTCGTTTTTTCCGGCCCCTTTGCGCGCGCGCCACGCCAGCATCCCTTCGACGATCACCAGCCGTTTGTCGCTGAGAAACGGCATGGATCGTGCTGAAGACAGGACATCGGCGGCGGTGGCGGATTTGCCGTCCAGCACGGTGGTGTTGAGTTCGGCCATCGACGGATCGCCCATCTGCGCGCGCATGGCGTGCAGTTGGGCCTGGCAGCTAAAGTCATCCGGGCCGTGCAGGACGTAGAAGGTGGGGGCGCGTTTGCTCATGAGCGCGATCAGCCGGCCTGCGTGTGCACGAAATGCACGGTGATGCGCTGTCCCGCCATCGGGATCGGGAACTCGAAGCGGCGAATGCTGACGACTTCCAGGCTACCCGGATCGCCCAGCGTGGTGAAATGCTGTTGCAGCGAGAGTCCGAGCGGCTGCGCCAGGATCAGCGACATGGTGGACAACAGGATGATGGTAGGCAGGCGCGAGAGTTTCTCCATCAGGCCGTGTTTCATGCCTGCGGTGCCCATCAGCGTGGCGATGCTGGTCATCATGCCCGCGGTGATCAACCCGGTGCCGCAGTTGGGATGGATCGCCAGGCCGCGTTCGCCGCTGCGCATCCGCTGGAGCGCCTCCTGAACCGCCGCCTCGACGGCTTCCGTCGGGAGGTTGCCGTACAGGTAGAAGCCGGTGTTGGTCGAGCGGCCCGCCATACTCTGGTTGCTGATTTTATGGCTCAAGACGTGAATCGTCGCGTGTTCCAGCCCATGATTGCGCCGGATACGCCGGATAATCGGAATATTGAGCAGAGGGGTAGCGAGCAGCGCCGTAAATTGGATCATTTTATCCCCACTTGAACTATTACGGGATGGGATCGGTGGGGATCACCGCCGCGAGAGGCCGGGCGATCACCACCAACCGGTAGGTGTTGGCATAGTAGGGCCAGCACGTTATGAGCGTAACACGTTCGTCGGAGGTCGGCAATATCCAGCGGGCGTTTTCGCGGCGGATTTCGACGGGCTGATCCTCTTCGGGCAGCGTCATGGTTTGCACGACCACGTAGTGATAGCGGCGCTGCTGCTGCGATTCCAGGGTGATGACCGAACCCGGTTGCAGCGCATAGAGATAGCGGAAGACTTCGCCGTCGATATTGTGATGGCCGTTGATGACCGTGTTCCCGATCTCGCCCAGCCGGGCGGAACTTTCGTGCCAGCCTGCGGCGCGATAGTCGGGCACGTCCCACTGGCTGTAGGTTTGATCGTCCAGGGTGAGGGCGTGCTGTCCGACCGGGATCACGGGCGCGTTGAGATCGATCTGATCGATCAGGATGCGCTCTGGGACGCCCGGCAGAACCGTAGGAATCGAGGTGGGCGGCAGTGTAGCCGTGGGCAGCGCCGTCTGCCTCAGCGGGATCTCCGTCACGACCGGGGTGCGGGTGGGCGTGGAAGAAGCAGTGGGGTAGGGAGTCCGGCTGGCGGTGAGGGTCGGACGGCGGGTGCTGGTCGGCTTGAGCGTGGGAGTGAGTTGGATCGGCTCGTCGGCGGGCAGCATGACCACCAGGGCCAGATCGTCCGCTGTGCCGCATTCAACAAACAAAAAACTCGGCAGTGCGGCAC
>CAYRWY010000034.1:0-24231 GCA_964427955.1 uncultured Anaerolineaceae bacterium | reverse complement strand
ATCCAGTATATGTGGAAAGCGACGCACGGCAATGCCACCGTGATCACGGACGGGGGCCAGCACCAGATGTGGGAAGCGCAGTATTACCTCCACGAACGCCCCAATACGCTGCTGACGTCGGGCGGCCTGGGCACGATGGGCTTTGGCCTTCCGGCGTCGCTGGGCGCGTCGATGGCCCTGAAGAAGCCGGTCTGGGCGATTGTTGGCGACGGCGGCTTCCAGATGACGATGGCCGAGCTGGCGACTGCCGTGCAGGAACGCGTCCCCGTCAAGATCGCCATCATGAACAACGGCTTTTTGGGCATGGTGCGGCAGTGGCAGGAGTTCTTCTACGAAGAACGCTACAACTCCACGCCGATGCACGCGCCCGATTTCATCAAGCTGGCCGAAGCCTATGGCATTCCGGCCCGCCGCGTGACTCAACGCCACGAAGTGACTTCGGCAGTGGAGTGGGCGGACAGCATCACGGACTTTCCCACCCTGATCGAGTTCGTGGTCGAGAAGCATGACGCCGTCTACCCAATGGTTCCGTCAGGCGCCGATCTGCACAACATGATCCGCCGTCCGCTGCCTTCGCAAAATTCGGTCTGAACGAGGAGAGAGACAGGCCATGAAGCATACTCTAGTCGCACTGGTCGAGAACAAGCCCGGCGTGTTGAACCGGGTGGCAAGTCTGTTCCGGCGTCGTAATTTCAACATCGACAGCCTGACCGTCGGTCGCACCGAAAATCCGATGGTCTCCCGGATGACGATTGTCGTCGATTCGGAAGCGGACCCCGACCAGGTACGTAAGCAGCTTTACAAGCTGATCAACGTCATCCAGGTGGAAGATGTGACCTATATTCCCGGCATCAGCCGCGACCTGGCGTTGATCAAGGTCCAGGTGGACAGCCAGACGCGCGGCGAAGTCGTCCAGTTGTGCGACATCTTCCGGGCGCGCATCGTGGATGTCACGGCGGAAGCGGTGATCGTCGAGATCACCGGCGATGAGCAGAAGATTGCCAGCCTGGTGGAACTGCTGCGGCCTATCGGCATCCTCGAAATGGTCCGCACCGGCGTGGTCGCGATGACGCGCGGTGAGCATGTTCTTCATTCGGCTGATTATGAAGTGCGAACGGGTAACGGCAACGGCCATTGGGCCAGTGTGATCTAATTTCTCAACACAGGAGAATTTCCGTGGCAAAACTCTATTACGACCAAGATGCAGATCTGAAGTACCTGGATGGTAAGACCGTCGCGATCATTGGCTACGGCAGCCAGGGACATGCTCACGCACAGAATCTGCGGGACAGCGGTGTCAAGGTGATCGTGGCCGAGCGTGAGGGCGGCGAGAGTTGGGCTCGTGCCGAGGCGGCCAAGATGGATGTCATGTCGGCAGCCGAAGCGGCTGCAAAAGCCGACATCATCATGATCCTCGTTCCCGATACCATGCAGGCGAAGATCTACCATGAATCGATTGAACCGCATCTCAAGCCCGGCGATACCCTGATGTTCGCCCACGGCTTCAACATCCGGTTCAACCAGATTCAGCCGCCCGAATTTGTCGATGTCAGCATGGTCGCTCCCAAAGCGCCCGGCCATCGCGTCCGTGAAGTCTTCGTCGAAGGCGGCGGTACTCCGGCTCTGATCGCGGTCGAAAAAGACGCGTCCGGCCATGCCAAAGATGTGGCGCTGGCCTATGCCAAGGGCCTGGGCGCGACCCGCGCGGGCGTGATCGAAACGTCATTCGCCGAAGAAACCGAGACCGATCTGTTTGGCGAGCAGGTGGTCTTGTGTGGCGGCGTCACGGCGCTGATCAAGGCGGGCTTCGAGACGCTGGTCAAGGCCGGTTACCAACCCGAGATCGCCTACTTCGAATGCCTGCACGAGCTCAAGCTGATCGTCGACCTGATCTACCAGGGCGGCATGAGCTTCATGTGGTATTCCGTCTCGGATACTGCCGAACACGGCGGTTACGTGGGCGGCGACCGGCTCATCACCGAAGAAACCAAGGGCGAGATGAAGCAGATGTTGGACGAAATCCAGAACGGCACCTACGCCAAAAACTGGATCGCCGAGAATCAGGCGGGCCGTCCCAACTTTGCGCCGCGCCGTGCTCAAGAACGCAACCTGTTGATCGAGCAAGTCGGGCTGGAGCTGCGCGATATGATGCCCTTCCTGAACGCCCGGCGCGTGCCGGATCGCGAATAGCACTCATCCCGAAACGAAAGGAGGTGATGTCGATGTCCGACGATGGTCTTGATGGCTTGGTGGAAGACAATCTTGCGACCGTTGATATGGCACCCAATGAAAGGCAGAAGCAATCATGGACGACCCTTCAGTATCGAACAATGTCATTCGGATCTTCGACACCACCCTGCGTGATGGCGAACAGTCGCCGGGAGCCAGCCTGACCAGCGCGGAAAAGATCGACATCGCGCGGCAGTTGGCCCGGTTGGGCGTAGACATCATCGAAGCGGGCTTCCCGGCGGCATCTCCCGACGATCTCGAAGGGGTGCGCCGGGTGGCCCATGAAGTCGGCACCCCGGATGGCCCGATCATCTGCGGGCTGGCTCGGGCGACCAAGAATGACATCGACAAGGCGTGGGAAGCGGTACAGGACGCTGCCAAGCCGCGTATCCATACCTTCCTCGCCACGTCGGATATTCACATGCAGCACAAGCTGCGCATGACGCGCGAGCAGGTGGTCGAGCGCACACGGGAAATGGTGAGCTATGCCCGCTCGTTGTGCCCCGACGTCGAGTTTTCGCCGGAAGATGCCTGCCGCTCCGATCCCGAATTCCTGGTCGAAGTCCTGGGCGTTGCCATCGCCTCCGGCGCGACGACCCTGAATATCCCGGACACGGTCGGTTACATCACGCCGGAAGAATACGCGGATCTGCTGCGCAAGCTGATCCGCGAGACGCCCGGCGGCGACCGGGTGATCTGGTCGGTGCACTGCCATAACGATCTGGGCTTGGCGACGGCCAACACCCTGGCCGGATTGAACGCCGGGGCGCGTCAGGCCGAGGTCACGATCAACGGCATCGGCGAGCGCGCCGGGAATACTGCGCTCGAAGAAGTGGTCATGGCGCTGCACACCCGTCCGAACCGGTTCGGCCTGTCGTCCAAAATCGATACGACGCAGCTCACCCGCACCAGCAAGATGGTGAGCAACTTCACCGGCATGATGGTCCAGCCGAACAAGGCCATTGTGGGCGGCAATGCCTTCAGCCACGAGGCCGGTATCCATCAGGATGGTGTCTTGAAGCACCAGGCGACCTACGAGATCATGACGCCCGAAACGGTCGGCCTGTCGCAGAGCAGCCTCGTCCTGGGCAAGCACAGCGGTCGCCATGCCTTCCGCGTGCGCCTGCAAGAACTCGGCTACGAGATGGAAGGCGAGACCCTGACCCAGGCGTTCGAGCGGTTCAAGGATCTGGCCGACAAGAAGAAGACGGTCACCGATGCCGATCTCGAAGCGTTGATCGCCGACGAGTTCTACGGCCCGGAAGAACTTTTCCACATGGAAGGTATCCAGGTCGCCTGCGGCCAGCTTGGAATGCCCACCGCGACCATCAAGCTGCGCGGGCCGGATAACCAGGTGCATATCGTGGCGGCCATCGGTACCGGGCCGGTCGATGCCACCTACCAGGCCATCGACCAGATCGTCCGGACGCCTGCTACCCTGGTCGAGTACCGGGTGAATGCCATCACCGAAGGCATCGACGCGCTGGGCGAAGTGACCGTGCGCATCCGCCGCGAGGCCAATGGCAAGCAGACCTTCGGCGGTCATGGGGCCGATACCGACATCATCGTCGCCAGTGCGAAAGCCTACCTGGCGGCATTGAACCGGATGTTGGCCTATACCGGCTATCAGGATCGGGCACCGGAAGGCAGCTCGGCCACCGTGGGGGTGAAGGCCCCGGCGGTATCGTAGGAACTTTTGCGCGACATAACGGCGTGAACAGATTGACGAGGAGCGAGAAACATGGCCATCAAGGCATCACGACAAAAAGCGAACGCAGCCAGTCAGGCTAACGGAGCCAGTCCTTTTACGCCGTTCCCCGAGCCCCGGACCTATCCGGGGCAGTGGGACGCCGCGGCCTTGCAAGCCCCGTGCCGCCCGGCGACGTATGGCTGGCAGGCTCAAAATCAGACTCAATCCTGAGCAGGAGAGACTCATGGGAAAAACATTAGCCGAAAAGATCATCGCAGCCCACGCAGAAGACGTAAAAGAAGTTTCGGCTGGCGATCTGGTCACGGTCAAGACCGACGTCGTGATGGCGAATGACGTCACCGCCGCCATCGCGATTGAATCGTTCGGGGCGATGGGCGTGGGCGAAGTGTTCGATGCCAACCGGATCATGCTGGTGCCGAGCCATTTCGCCCCGAATAAAGACATTCAGAGCGCCCAGCAGACCCGCACGCTGGCCGTCTTCGCCGAGCAGCAGGCCCTGTCTCACCGGTTTCAGGTGGGACGGTCCGGGATCGAGCATGTCGTACTCCCTGAGCGCGGCTTAGTGCTGCCCGGCGATCTGGTCGTGGGTGGCGACAGCCACACCTGCACCTATGGCGCGGTCGGCGCCTTCGCGACCGGCATGGGATCGACCGACATTGCCTTCGCGATGGCGACCGGCAAGACCTGGCTCAAGGTGCCGGAGACGATGAAATTCGTCTATCACGGCGAGCGCCAGCCCTGGGTGTACGGCAAGGACATGATCCTGCGGACCATTGGCGAAATCACCGTCGATGGCGCGCTGTATCGCTCGATGGAATTCACCGGCCCGGCCATCGCCAGCCTGCCCATGTCCGAGCGCCTGACCATGACCAACATGGTGATCGAGGCGGGCGGCAAGTGCGGCTTCATGCCCTTCGACGAAGTGACGAAGGCCTATGTCGAAGCGCGCGCCACGCGGCCCTATACGCCGTATTTTGCCGACGACGACGCGCAGTACGTCTCGACGCACGACTTCGATCTCTCCAGCATGGAGCCGCAGGTCGCGTGCCCCTATTCGCCGGACAACGTGCACGGCATCAGCCAGATCAAGCCCGAAAAGGTCGATCAGGTCTTCATCGGGAGCTGTACCAATGGTCGGTTTGAGGATCTGGAAATCGTGGCCAACATCCTCAAGAAGACCGGGCGCGAGTTCCACCCGGACGTGCGCGTGATGATCATCCCCGGCTCGCAGGCGGTCTACCTGGATGCGCTGCGCCAGGGCTGGACGGAATTGTTCACCGTTGCCGGGGCCGCCGTCAGCACCAGCACCTGCGGTCCGTGCCTGGGGGGGCACATGGGCGTGTTGGCGTCTAATGAAGTATGCGTGAGCACCAGCAACCGTAACTTCCGGGGCCGGATGGGCCACCGTGATGCCCGCGTCTTCCTGGCCAATCCGGCCATCGCCGCTGCCAGCGCCATCCTGGGCCGCCTGGCGCATCCGGATGAACTGTAGGGGAAACCATCATGAAACTCGAAGGCAAAGTCTGGAAGTACGGCGACAATATCGATACGGACGTGATCATTCCGGCGCGTTATCTGAACACGACCGATCCCAAAATCCTGGCGGCGCACTGCATGGAAGACATCGAACAGGGGTTTGCTAAGGAAGTCCAGCCGGGCGACATCATGGTCGGGGGCCGGAACTTCGGCTGTGGGTCCAGCCGCGAACACGCGCCGATCAGCATCAAAGGGGCGGGTGTATCGTGCATCGTCGCCGAGTCCTTCGCGCGCATCTTCTTCCGCAACGCGATCAACATCGGCCTGCCGATCCTGGAAAGTCCCGAAGCCGCGCGCGACGCTCAAAAAGGCGATGTGCTCCACGTGGACCTGGTGGCCGGGACGATCACGAATGAGCGCACCGGGAAGACCTATCAGGCCAGCCCGTATACGCCGTTTGTGTTGGGCATCATTCAGGCGGGTGGTTTAGTCCCGTATACACGCAATATCTTGGGCATCCACATTACCGGCTAGCGGAGCAGGCGCAACCTGCTCCGCATAGGGGCAGGTGTGCGCCTCCAGTCCGGTGCTCATCTGCCTCATAACGTAACTTAAGGAGACGGACAGATGAACACCATAGAAGTCTACGATACGACGCTCCGTGATGGCACGCAGGGCGAAAATGTCTCCCTTTCGGTGGACGACAAGCTCAAGGTCACCCGGCTGCTGGATGACCTGGGCGTCGCCTATATCGAGGGCGGCTGGCCCGGCTCCAACCCCAAAGACGCGACGTATTTTGTGCGGGTGCGCGACCTGGAATTGAAGCACGCCCGCATTGCGGCGTTCGGGATGACCTGCCGGGTCGGCAGCCAGCCCGCCGACGATGCGAACGTCCTGGCGCTGCTGGAATCGGAGGCCCCTGTCACCACGGTGGTCGGCAAGACCTCTCTGCTGCACGTCTACGAGGTCCTGCGTACCACGCCGGAGGAGAATCTGCGCCTGATCCGCGAAAGCCTGGCGTTTCTCAAGTCGCACGGGCGCGAAGTGATCTACGACGCCGAGCACTTTTTCGACGGCTACAAGCTGGATGCCGGTTACACGCTGCAAACGCTGCGGGCAGCCCTGGAAGGCGGCGCGGACCGGCTGATCCTGTGTGATACCAACGGCGGCTCGATGCCCTGGGAGATCACCCAGATCATCCGCGAGGTGCAGGATGCGCTCCCCACCGCGAAGTTGGGCATCCACACCCACAACGACGGCGAATTGGCCGTGGCCAACACCCTGGTCGCGGTCCAGCAGGGCGCGATCCAGGTCCAGGGCACGATGAACGGCTACGGCGAACGCTGCGGCAATGCCAACCTGTGCTCGATTGTGCCGGACCTGGAATTAAAGATGGGCTATCGCTGCCTACCGGAAGGCCATCTCGCTATGTTGACGCGCGTCTCGCGGGCCGTCTCCGAAACGGCCAACATGGCCCCCGCCACCGGCGCGGCTTTTGTGGGCAAGAGCGCCTTCGCGCACAAGGGCGGGATGCACGTCGCGGCCATTCGCCGCAACGTGAACAGCTACCAGCACATCGACCCGGTGCTGGTGGGCAATGAGATGCGCGTGCTGGTCTCGGACCTGAGCGGGCGCGGCAACATGTTGAGCAAGGCCGAGGAATTTGGCCTGGATCTGTCCGAGAGCGATGCGCAGACGGTCGTCAACCGCATCAAGGAACTGGAACACCGCGGGTTCGTGTTCGAAGGGGCCGAAGCGTCGATCAAGATGCTCATGCGCCGCCGCCAGCCGGGCTATAAGCCGCCCTTCGAACTGATCGACTTCATGGCGGTCGTCGAAAATCGCCAGGGGCGCGGCATGTTCGCTGAAGCGACGGTCAAGGTCAAGGTCGAGGGCGAGGAAATCCACACCGTCGCGGATGGCAATGGCCCGGTCAATGCGTTGGACCGCGCGCTGCGCAAGGCGTTGATCCCGGTTTATCCCCAGCTTGAAAGCTTCCAACTGGCTGACTATAAAGTCCGTATCCTGGACGGCGAAAACGGGACCGCGGCCCTGACCCGTGTGCTGATTGACACGCAGAACGGCCACCAGCGGTGGAGCACCGTCGGCGCGGGGACGAATATCATCGAAGCGAGCTGGCTGGCCCTGGCGGACAGTGTCGAGTATGGCTTGACCGAAGCAGTTTGATCGGTAGGTATCACGTAGAGGAGCATTCATGCACGCGAAAATCGTTACGCTGCCCGGTGATGGCATCGGGCCGGAAGTCGTTGCCGAAGCCGTCCGCGTTCTGCGCTATGTGGCGGAACGTTATGGCCATGTGTTCACGTTTGAAGAGGCGATCATCGGGGGCTGTGCCATCGACGCGGTGGGCAATCCGCTGCCCGATAGTACCCTCGCGACTTGCGAGACGGCGGACGCCGTGCTGTTGGGCGCGGTCGGCGGTCCCCAGTGGTCGGACCCGACCGCCCCGGTTCGCCCGGAGCAGGGGCTGCTCAAGCTCCGCCAGCACTTCGACCTGTTCGCCAACCTGCGTCCGGTCAAGACCTATCCCGCGCTGGCCGGGTACACGCCGCTGCGCGCCGAGCTGCTGGAAGGCGTGGACATTCTGTTCATCCGCGAGCTGACCAGCGGGGCCTATTTTGGCGAGCGCGTCGAGCAGGGTGACGGGGATCGCGCCTGGGATACCATGCTCTACACAGTCGAGCAGGTGCGGCGCGTGGCGAAAGTGGCATTCGAGGCGGCTCGGCGGCGGCGCAGCAAAGTCACCTCGGTGGACAAGGCCAACGTGCTGGCGTCCATGCGCCTGTGGCGGCGCACCGTCAACGAAGTAGCGAAGGATTACCCCGACGTGAAGCTGGAGCACGTCCTGGTGGATGCCTGCGCGATGTACCTGATGCGCTATCCGGCTTCGTACGATGTCGTGCTGGCGGAGAATATGTTCGGCGATATTCTGACCGACGAATCGTCGGTTCTGGCCGGATCACTGGGGATGTTGCCTTCGGCGTCGCTGAACAACGGCACATTTGGGGTGTACGAGCCGATTCACGGCTCCGCGCCGGACATCGCGGGGAAGGGCATCGCCAATCCCATCGCCACCATTTTGAGCGCGGCGATGCTGCTGCGACACAGCCTTAAGTTGGAAGCCGAAGCGCACGCGGTCGAGGCGGCGGTCGATGGGGCGCTGGCGCAGGGCGCGCGTACTGCCGACATCGCCGATTCCCCGGCGTCGGCGCTGAGCACGTCCGCTTTCACCGATCTCGTGCTGCAACTGATGCAGTAGGAAACAAAATACAGGGCGGGTGGGTTGGACCCGCCCTGAGGTGCCGTTACGAAGCGTTCGTCGGTTCAGGCGTCGGCTCCAGGGTGGCTTCGGGCGCGACCGTCGGTTCGGGCGTCGCCGCTCCCGGAGTGTTGGAGAGATCCGCGGTGCTCATCGGGACCGGCGTTTCGGGCACGGTGGTCGGCTCCGGCGTCGCCGTGGGGATCAGGCTGACGAAGTCGCCGCGCGCTTTGGTGGTGAACCGGTCGGAAGTCGCCTTCGGGACGTAGATGTAGTAGTCCGAGGTCGAGGCTTTGATCACTACGCTGTCGGTGAGTTCTGCCCCGATCTGGAAGCTGTACTCGTGCTCTTCCATCTGCGGCGTGGCAGTCGGCGTCAGGGGATCCGCCGTCGGCGTGCCGGACAGCGTGCTGGCGTCGGCGGGTTCCGCCGTCTCGACGGCTTCCATCACTTTGATCGTGACGGTCGCCTGCGGTGCGCTCAGGCCGAATTCATCTTTCAATTCCTTGCCAATCGGCGCACTCATGCGCAGGCTGGTCGCATAGTCGAGCAGTTGCGTCAGGTTATCCTGGTTCAGGGCCTCGCCCGCCTGCACGACCTCGCTGGACCAGACGTCGCCCGTCTTGGTGAACACGAAATCACCCTGGGCGTTCTGCAATTCCAGGCTCACGACCTGGTCGGCAGGCTTCGAGAAGTAGAGGGTATCGATCCACCCGCTGGCTGCCGTACCGGCGTCCTGGCTGGAAAGGCCGCTCGTGAGATAGACCTGGGTCTGATCGTCCAGGCGGACGTGCTCCGTGCCGCCGCCGCCCGTTTTGCCCAGGTAGAGCTTGTGCGATCCGCTGTCCGCGTCGAACTCGATCAGGCGCACGAATTGATCGTCGCTGACCTGAAGACGGCGGAAGCTGGTCTTGGATTGGCTGATCAGCCGGTCAGTGGTCAGGCTCTTGATCCCTGACAGCAGGACCTCCACTCGCGAGGCCGTCACCGGATAGTCGCCGTAATCAGGCAGAATCCACTGACCATCCACTTTTTTGACCGTGATGGTCTTGCCCTGATCGTCGGTCACCTTGACTTGAGTGACCGTGCTCGGATCGAAGTTGGCCAGCAGCGGGCCGCTGGCTGCCGAAGATTCGCTGGAGGAATCCGGCCATACGGCCCGGACTCCCAACAGCACCAACTGGATGGCCAGGATCACCGCTAGAATCTTATTTGCCTTGTTCATCGTCTATTCACCCGTTTCTGCCAGCACCAGCGGCATGGGCCGTTCGGCGCGCTTGCGCCACTGCCAGACGCCGCCCAACACGATCAGGCCGATCAGGGCCACCGCATAGTTCAGGACTTCCCATTTGGTCTGTTGGCTATCCGAGAGGGTGTCGATCACACGCGCGCTGGCACCACGCGCCCGGATCGAGAGCAAGTCGGTGTCTTCGGTCGCCCAGTCTACGGTGTTCTGGATGAATTGCAGCGTGCTCTTGTAGTTCTCCGAGTCGAAGCTGGACGAGAGTTGGAAGACGTTGTCGTTCAAGAACTCGCTGCTGCCCACCACGATCAGCCGGGCGGTGTCCGGAGACGACTCGACCAGGGCCGCAGGCGTCGTCGTGGTCGCCGTGGCGTCGGTCGTGCCGGACGGGTCAGTCTGCGACGCCGTGTCGAACGCCAGCGGCTTGCCCTTGAAGAAGCTGTCGAAGCTGCCTTCGACCACGACCGCCAGCGGATACGACTGCTGATCGCTGCCCACCGGGAAGCCCACGTTCGGGTACAGACTTGTGTTCGGCTGGGCGTTGGTATCGGTGCTGGTCCACGACTTGGAGCTGGACTTGAACAGGGTGGTCACCTTGCGGTTGGCGTTTTTGTCTTGATCGACGATGACAGGCGACGCCCAACTGACGGTCATCGACGTCAGCCGCGAGAGGATGGGATTCTTCTGATCCATGCCGCTTTGCCGGACCGAGATGAAGTAAGGATAGTCCAGCGCCTCGACCTGCTGCACGGTCATGCCGTTGACGGTGCGCTGCGTTTGGAGCGGGATCGGATCGTTTTGCAGATCGAGCACCAGGGAGGGTTCGACCGTGATCCCGTAGGAGGCGAGCATGTCTTGCACCCCCCCCTCAATCGCCTGGACTCCAATCCCGCCGCCATAGGGGTCCCAGGTGAACTTATAGTTTCCGGCGGCGACGAAGACGGTGCCGCCGCGCATCAGGTATTGGTCGATGGCGTACCGCTGGGCGTCGGTCAGGTTTTCCGGCCCGATGATCAGCAGGATGTCGATCCCGGTCGGGATGTTTTCTGCCGAGAGTTCGACGGTCTTGACCTCGTAATTCTCGCCGAGCACCTGCTGCACGGTCTGGTACGTTTGCAGGGATTGTTGAGTCTGGCCGAACATATCCTGCGTGGGGGTTTCCGGCGGTGCCCAGACGCCGAAGACCTTCAAAAACCCGGGCGCGGCGCGCTGGAGGTCGCTTTCAATCTCGTCTTTGACGGTGCTTTCGCTGAAATCGCTGCTGGGGAAGATGACTTGCGTCTTGCCGCCCGCCGTCAGCACCATGTGTAGATAGAACGTGTCCGGGGACAGGAAGCTCTCCGCCACGGGCTGGATGCCGTACTGGCTGTACAGCGTGTTCTTGTCCACGTGGTTGTTCGCGTCATCGACGTTGACGGCCTGGTAGACGAACTTGCCGTCCGACTGGCTGGCGAGTTTGTCCGCGACTTGCTGGATCGTGTCCGGCGCGGTGCTGAGCGAGTCGGGCAACGTGTCAGGGGTGTAGTAGAGCACCAGTTGGGCGGGGTCCGCCAGCGAGGCCAGCACGGCATCGACACTGCGGAAGCCGTAGACCACCTTCTTGATGCTGCTGGTCAGATCGTATTCCAGGTTACGCAGCCGGACCTCGATGTCGCCGTTGCCATACTGGCTGACGTCGATCAGGTCCTGGAAGTTGAGCGTCACGTCCTGGTCGCCGTAACGAATCAGAATGTCAAAGTAGACATTGATCACCGAACTGCCGTAGCGATCTGTCGTTTGTAGCGGAGTCGAGGTGATTCCATAGACCTGGTTGGCTTCGGCTTCTTTGTCCGGGTGCTTGATCGGATCGAGAATCTCGACTTTGACTTTTCCGCCCGACGCGATCCGGTACTCGTCCAGCATATCCTTGACGCGAGGGATGAGCGGTTCCAGGAGCGGGTGGTTTTTCTCGCTGAAATAGCCGCGGATCAGCAGCGGTTCTTGCAGATTAGTCAATAAATCGCGCGTGGCGGACGAGAGGCTGTATTCGTGATCCTGGGTCAGGTCGAGGCGCGCGGTATGGATCGGGTATAGCAGCACGTTCAGGACCAGCAGGTTCGCCGCCATCAGCGACACCATCGTCTGCCCGTTGAGGCGATGCAGCTTGGTGGAGGCTCCCACGCCCCAGCGTTTGGTATCCAGCGACAGGATGTTGAGGAACAGGAAAATAAGCGTCAATGACAGGTAATACGCGAGATCGCGCACGTCGATCACGCCGCGCTCGATGCTCTCGAAGCGGCTGCCCGTCCCCAATGCGCGGAAGATTTCGGCGGTATTGCTGCTGAACAGGCTGGTGATGGTCGAGCTTCCCACCAGTTGCAGGAGGCCGCACACGGCCATCGTCAGGATCAGCGACACGATCTGGTTGTTGGTGCGCGACGAGATGAACAGGCCAATGGCGATGTAAGCCGACGCCATCAGCATGACCGCCAGGTAGCCGCCTACGATGGGGCCGAGGTCCGGGTTGCCGAAGATCGAGATCGAGATCGGCAGGAACAGCGTCAGGGCCAGCGCCACGGCGACCAGCGCCAGCGCGGCCAGGAATTTGCCCAGGATCAGCTGGTACAGCTTCATGGGCAGTGTAAACAGAACTTCGAGCGTGCCGGTTTGCTGTTCTTCGCTCCACTGGCGCATGGTCAGCGCCGCGGCCAGGAAGATCATGAGGATCGGCATCCAGCGGAACATGGGCCGCAGATCGGCCAGTCCCCGCGCGAAGAAGTCGTCTACCCAGAAGAAGGTGAACAGGGTCGCGGCCAGAAAAACGCCGACGAAAATCAGCGCCATCGGCGAGCTAAAATAGCTGTTGAGTTCCTTACGTGTGATTGAGAGCACCTGTTTCATAGGCGTATCCCCTAGCCCGCCGTAGCGAGTTGGTTAAAGACAGTTTCCAGCGTGACGACATCGCGCCGCAGTTCGCGCAGCGGCCAGTTTTCGCGGCGGGCCAGATCGTAGACCGCCGGGCAGATGTCCTGGGCGCTGATCAGGCGGTAGGCGGGCCACCCGTCTGAATTCTCGAAGGTCTCCACCTCTTCCACCCCGTCCAGGGCCGCCAGCTTCTTGGCCGCGTTTTTCTCGTCGTGGCCCAGCACCAGGATCGCGTTGTTGGTGGCGGCCAGTTCGTCAAGCTGGGCATCGGCCCGGACCTCGCCGTTGATCAGGATGATGACCCGGTTGCACACGGCTTCGACTTCGGACAGGATATGCGAGGAGAAGAGAATGGTGCTCTGGCTGGCGAGGCGGTGGATCAAGTGCCGGATTTCGACCGTCTGCGTGGGGTCCAGGCCGACGGTCGGCTCGTCCAGGATCAGGATGCGCGGCTTATGCAGAATGGCCTGGGCCAGTCCCACGCGCTGCCGCAGCCCTTTGCTCAGGTGACTGATCAGCCGGGCGCGGTGATCGGTCAGGCCGGTGACCGTGATGGCTTCCGAGATGAGCGCCGCCTGTTCTCCCACCGGGATCTTGCGCAGATCGGCCATCAGTTTGAGATAGCCCTGCACCGACAGGTCGTAATAAAGGGGAGTATTCTCCGGCAAATAGCCGATCTGCGCCTGGACTGCCTGCGTGTGGGTCAGGATGTCCTGGTCATCGACGGTGACACTGCCCCCGTCCTGGTGAAGATAACCCGTCAGAATTTTGATGGTGGTAGTTTTTCCAGCCCCATTTGGCCCTAACAGTCCTACGATTTCGCCGGGGTTGACCTGGAAGCTGACCTCCTTTAATGCCTGCACTGCTCCATAGGATTTGGTCAAATTTTCGACTTTGATCATACGCATGGCTCCGACAAGACTTTGGCGAATTTGCCGACCGGAGAGTATAGCGCGCGGAATTCGGGCGGGGGGCTTATGGTAATCTGAGAGGAAGCTTAAAAGTTGCTGAGAAAAATTGTTGACAGTTCAAACGGCTCGTGCTACTCTCTTACGGTAGAAGCGTGAGTGATGAAAGTCCGGCATTGGACCAGAACCGAATTTCTGACTGCGTGACCTCGACCCCCCAGAAGGCTACCTGGGGTTCGTTTGGTTACTTTTATTTTTATTATCGCAGCCAAGGGCGGGTCCGAGCGACGCTTCTGCCGGTTTAAGCCGAAAACCTGAACTCCGACACACGAAGGAACAGGGCGCAGAGCACAAGCTCGGCGCCCTTTTTATTTATCTCTGCACCGTGCTGAAAGGATAACCGCTTATGAATCTGGAACCTGCGCGATCTCTTCGCTGTTTGGGAGTGCGTGGCGCGATCACCGTCGAGGCGAATACGGCTGAGGCGCTGCTGGCGGCCACCCACGAACTGCTGACCGCAATCGTGGAAAATAACCAGATCGAGATAAGCGACATCGGAAGTATATTCTTTACGACGACCACCGATCTCAATGCCGAATACCCCGCCGTCGCGGCTCGCCAACTGCTCGGCTGGCGCGACGTGGCCATGATGTGCGGGCACGAGATGGCCGTACCGCGCAGTCTGCCGCTCTGCCTGCGCGTGTTGGTGATGTGGAACACGACGCGGCTGCCGTCCGAAATTCAGCACGTTTATTTGCGTGAAGCACAACAGCTCCGTCCGGATCGAGTTTTGGGCAGTAATAAGTAGTATCGTAAGCGATTTATTCACGGTCGAATCGACCAGGAGAGGGTAGCCATGATCGTCGTTATGGCGGTGAATGCCAGCACGCGTGAAGTCTCAGATGTGATCGCCCGCATTCGCTCGATGGGCTACGATGTGCATCTGTCGGAAGGCAAAGAACGCACCATCATCGGCGTGATCGGGCGCGGCGGTCGTCCGATTGAAAGAGATCAACTGGCGCTCATGCCCGGCGTGCAGGACGTCGTGCCGGTCAGCCATCCCTACAAAATTGCCAGCCGCGAATATCACCCCGACGACACCCTGATCCCCCTGAATGGCATCGAAGTGGGCGGCCCCAACCTGGCGTTAATCGCCGGTCCGTGTTCGGTCGAAGATCGCACCCAGATTATCGAGACGGCTCACGCCGTGCGCGAGGCCGGGGCGACGGCGCTGCGGGGTGGGGCGTTCAAGCCGCGCACCTCGCCCTACGCTTTCCAGGGATTGGGCGAAGAGGGCTTGAAGTACCTGGCCGAAGCGCGCCAGGAAACGGGCCTGCCGATTGTGACGGAAGTCATGGACCCTCAGATGGTCCCGCTGGTCTGCCAGTATGCCGATGTGCTGCAAATCGGCACCCGCAACATGCAAAACTACGCGCTGCTGCACGCCGTGGGCGAGAGCCAATACCCGGTCCTGCTCAAGCGCGGCATGAGCAGCACCATCGAAGAACTGTTGATGGCGGCGGAGTACATCTTGAGTCATGGCAACATGCGTGTCATGCTGTGCGAGCGCGGCATCCGCACCTTCGAGACGATGACGCGCAATACCTTCGATCTGGCCGCCATCCCGGTGCTGAAGAATATCTCGCACCTGCCGGTGATCGCCGATCCGAGCCATGCCGTCGGCAAGTGGGAATTCGTCGAGAGCGTTTCGCTGGCCGCTGTGGCAGCGGGCGCGGACGGGATCATCGTGGAAGTGCACCTGGACCCGGAGAATGCGCAGTCGGATGGGCGGCAGTCGCTCAAGCCCGAACGGTTCGCCGCGATGGTCCAGAAGCTCAAGGCCCTGGGGCCGATTGTCGGGCGGCAGGTCTTCGAACCCGTTCAGGAAGGATCGCATGACTAGTCTTCTGGCAGATCGTTCCGTACACATCGTCGGCCTGGGTCTGATGGGCGGATCGCTGGCGATGGCACTGCGTGGTCAGGTTCGCCGCCTGACCGCTGAGGATGTGGTCCCGGCGGTTCTCGAAAAGGCCCTGGCCCAGGGGGTGATCGATGCGGTAGGCCGCACCTCCGAGGCTGACATCGTGATCCTGTCCGTCCCCGCGGACCAGATCGTGCGGCTGATTCCCGCGCTGAGCATCAGGCCGGGCGCGCTGGTGCTCGATCTGGGCAGCACCAAGACGCGCATCTGCGAACAACTGGAACAACTGCCCGCGGGGGTGCTGGCCGTCGGCGGGCATCCCATGTGCGGGTTGGCGGAGAATGGGTTCGTGCACGCGCTTCCGACGTTGTATCGCAGCGCCCGGTTCGTGCTGTGCGAAACCCGGCATACGACCGGCGCGGCGCGGGAGCTGGCGGAAGCCCTGGTGTTGGCGGTCGAGGCCAGGCCGCTGTGGATGGACCCGGTCCATCACGACTACCTCACGGCACTGACCAGCCATCTCCCCCACCTGCTGAGCTTTTCGCTGATGCAGTTGGCGATGGAGACCGCCCGCGAAGATGCCGCGCTGTATGACCTGGCCGCGGGCGGGTTCGATGGCGCGACCCGGCTGGCCCGCACCGACGAAACGATGATCGTGGGCATGTTCAGCACCAACACCGACCAACTGCGGAGCGCGTTGGCCCGGTTCCGCGCGCACCTGGATCACCTGGAAGCTATGTTCGACGATGTAGCCTCCCTGCGCGAGGAGTTGAGCGAGATTGTAGCGGCCCGGCGGGCTTATACCGCCAGTCATGGAGAACGGAAAATCTCATGAGTCGTGCCATTCGCGTCAGACCTGGGCGAGGGTTACACGGTACGGTGCGCGTGCCGGGCGACAAGTCGATTTCTCACCGCAGCTTGATCCTGGGCGGCCTGGCCGACGGGGTGAGCCAGGTGCGGGGCTTTCTCCCGGCGGGCGATACGCTGGCGACGTTGGGTTGTATGCGCGCGCTGGGGGTCGAAATCGAGCGGCACGACAGCACGACGCTGACCGTGCACGGGCGCGGCCTGCGCGGTCTGCTGGCTCCGGCAGGGCCGCTGAACTGCGTGAACGCCGGGACGGCGATCCGGCTGCTGGCGGGCGTGCTGGCCGGGCAGGCGTTCCCCAGCGTGCTGGATGGGAGCGACCAGCTCCGGCGGCGTCCGATGCGCCGCGTCACCGGTCCGCTGCGCCAGATGGGCGCGCAGATCGCCGACACCGACGGGCGTGCCCCGCTGCACATCAGCCCGGCATCTTTGCACGGGATTACCTACTCCATGCCGGTCGCCAGCGCCCAGGTCAAAAGCTGCGTGCTGTTGGCCGGGCTGTTCGCCGACGGCCCGACGACGGTGATCGAGCCGGGTCCGGCGCGCGATCACACCGAGCGGATGCTGCGCGGCCTGGGGCTGGACGTCCAGACGGACGGCGGCTGCGTGACGCTCACGCCTGGCGCGGCCCTGCACGCCTTCGACGTCACCGTCCCGGGGGACATTTCGTCCGCGGCGTTCGTGCTGGTGGCCGGACTGTTGACCGCCGACGGGGATGTTTGCATCGAGGGCGTGAACGTCAACCCCACTCGCACCGGAATTCTGGACATCTTCGCGCTGATGCGATCCCAGGTGGTGGTGTCCGACGCCTGGGACGAAGCCGGTGAGCCGGTGGCAGATATGGTCGTGCGGCGGATGACGCTGTCCGGCGCGGACATCCAGGGCGATCTGATCGTGCGCGCTATCGACGAATTCCCCGCGCTGATGGTCGCCGCGACGCAGGCCGAGGGACCAACGGTCGTGTCGGACGCGGCGGAACTGCGCGTCAAAGAGACGGACCGGATCGCCGTGATGGCGGGTGAGCTGCGCAAACTGGGAGCGCAGATCGAAGAGCGCGCCGACGGCTTTGCGCTGCGCGGACCCCAAAAGCTGCGCGGCGCAGTCGTGGAAGGTCACGACGATCACCGGATCGCGATGTCGCTGGTGGTGGCCGGGCTGTGTGCTGACGGGGACACCCTGGTGAACGATGCGCGCTGCGTCGAGGACTCGTTCCCCGGCTTCGTGGAGACCATGCAGGCGCTTGGCGCAGACGTGGAGTGGGTGGACCATGACTGAGCGGGTCGGCTTGCTTGGCTGGCCGGTGGCGCACTCGCTCTCTCCGGCGATGCATAACGCGGCCTTCGCGGCGCTGGGGCTGGATTGGCATTACGACCTGCTGCCCGTACCGCCGGATCGCTTCGAGGACGAGGTCGCGCGCCTGATCGCCGAGGGCTATCGCGGCTTCAACGTCACGATCCCGCACAAGCAGGCTGCGTTTCGCCTGCCTCAGATCAGTGTCCTGACGCCCGAAGCCGAGGCGATTGACGCCGTGAATACGCTGGTCGTGCTGCCGGATGGGACGCTGCGCGCCGACAACACCGACTGGCTGGGGTTTGCCGATGATCTGGATGCCCACCGGGTCAGGACGAAAGATGCCGTTTGCCTGATCCTGGGCACCGGGGGCAGTGCACAAGCCATCGAGTATGCCCTGGACGAGTATCTCTGTGCGCTGCCGCCGACCTTTGTCAGCCGCACGCCCGGCGATGAGCAGAACGTGATCGGATATGGTGATCTGGCCTCCTGGACCGCGCGCGTCCGGCTGGTGATCAACTGCACCCCGGTCGGGATGTCTCCGCACGTCAACTACTCGCCCTGGCCCGCTGACGTTCCTTTCCCACCCAAAGCCGTTCTCTATGATTTAGTCTATAATCCACCCGTTACCCGGTTGATGATCCAGGCTCAGGCGGCGGGCGCGCGGGCGCTGGGCGGGCTGGGGATGTTGGTGCACCAGGGTGCATTAGCGTTCGAGCAGTGGACCGGGATCGCGCCGCCCATCGACGTCATGCGGGCAGCGGCGGAAGCGGCCCTCAAAAACTGGTAATGGAGGGAACTTATGCTGCGTTTTTTGACCGCAGGGGAGAGTCACGGCCCGCTGCTGACTGGCATCCTCGAAGGGATGCCCGCCGGGATTCCGCTTACGTCGCACGACATTGACCACGATCTCGCCCGCCGCCAGCAGGGCTATGGCAGCGGGGGGCGAATGCAGATCGAGCACGACGAGGTGCGCATCACGGGGGGCGTAATGAACGGCCAGACGACCGGCGGTCCCATCAGCCTGGTGATTGCCAACAGCGATTGGGTCAACTGGGCCGAAAAAGAAATCCCGCCGATGACCATCCCGCGGCCCGGCCATGCCGATCTGACGGGTGCCATCAAATACGGGTATCGCGATCTGCGGGTGGCATTGGAGCGGGCCAGCGCGCGCGAAACGGCGATGCGGGTCGCGGTCGGGGCCGTGGCGCGGCGTCTGCTGGCCGAGTTGGGGATCGTGGTCGGCGGCTACGTGACCGAAATTGCAGGCGAAGTGGCGGAACTGGCTGATCCGCCGGATTACCCGGCGCGGTTTGCCGCTGCCGAAGCCTCCGAGGTGCACTGTCCCGATCCGGCGGCCTCCGAGCGCATCCAGGCGGCCATCCGCCAGGCCAAGATCGACAAAGACACGCTGGGCGGGGTGATCGAAGTCGTGGTGCTGAACCTGCCCCCCGGCCTGGGATCGCACGTCCAGTACGACCGCCGCCTGACCGGGCGGTTGGTGGGTGCGGTATGCAGCGTGCCGAGCATCAAGGGCGCGGAGATCGGCCCGGCGTTTGCCAATGCGCGTAAACCGGGCACCCAGGTGCATGATGCCATCCAGGTGGATGGCGACGGACGGCTGACGCGCGGCACCAACCGCGCGGGCGGGCTGGAAGGTGGCATGACGACCGGTGCGCCGCTGATTGTGCGGGCGGCGATGAAGCCGATCAGCACGACCCTGACCCCGTTAGGGTCGGTGAATCTGGCCACTGGTGAGCCGGATCAGACTCGCTACGAGCGCAGCGACTTCTGCGCCACGCCGCGCGCGGTAGTGATCCTCGAATCGATGGTCGCGCTGGTACTGGCCGACGAACTGTTGATCAAACTGGGCGGCGACAGCCTGGACGAACTACGACCACGCTTTGCGGTCCTGCGGCGTAGCCAGGTTGAGGCGCTCGCCATGGATAATGTGCCCTGGCGGTTCGGCTATGAATAATATTGTCCTGTCCGGGTTCATGGGAACCGGCAAAACTACGGTCGGGCGGCTGGTGGCGGAGCAGTTGGGCCTGACCTTCGTCGATACCGATCCGGTGATCGTGATGCAGGCCGGGTGCACCATCCCGGAGCTGTTCGCCCGGGAGGGTGAAGCCGGGTTTCGTCAGCGCGAAGCCGCGGTTTGTCTGGAGATTGCGGCGCAGACGGGCCAGGTGGTGTCCACCGGGGGCGGGGCGCTCTTGAATGCGCAGGTTTACGACGCGTTTGCCGCGCACGGCCTGCTGATCGGTCTGACCTGCGATCTGTCAGAGATCATCCGCCGGATTGGGGGCGATACCACGCGCCCGCTGTTCAATGGGGACCCGGAACGGTTAGCACGGCTGTTTGCGTCGCGTACTGAGCACTATAACCGTTTGCCCAACCACATTGATACGACCCGTCTCACGCCGCAGCAGGTGGCACAGGAGGTGATCCGGTTATGGCACCAGCACAATTGACGGTTCAGTCGGCTGACAGCGCGTACCCGGTGATCATTCAGGCCGGGGCGCTGCTCGATGCACTCCCCCGTTTTGTGATCGAACGGGGTTTCAGGCACGTGGCGGTGATCACCAATACCACGCTGGCGCCGTTGTATGGCCAGGCGTTGGCGGCCCGGCTGCCGGGCGGATTCGTGATCACCGTGCCCGATGGCGAGCAGTATAAGAACCTTGAGACCATGCAGCGCATTTACACCCGGCTGCTGCAAGGCGGGGCGGATCGGACGACGTTGATCGTCGCGCTGGGGGGCGGGGTCATCGGGGATATGGCGGGCTTTGCGGCGGCGACCTTCATGCGCGGGATCGCGTTTGTCCAGGCGCCGACCAGCCTGCTCGCGATGGTGGATGCCAGCATCGGCGGCAAGGTCGGGATCGACCTGCCCGAAGGCAAGAATCTAGTCGGGGCCTTCAAAGACCCGCTGGGCGTCTTCGCCGATACCTCGACGCTCCAAACGCTGCCGCCGGTGGAGCTGCGCTGCGGCCTGGCCGAGGCGGTGAAATCGGCGCTGGTGGGTGATGCGGATTTGTTGGGGGCCTTTGCTCCCTACCAGCCCGCGCGCCTCGACGAAATCATCGCGCGCTCGGCGGCGGTCAAGATCAAGCTGGTCGAAATCGACCGGCTGGAGCAGGGTCCCCGCGCCTATTTGAACCTCGGCCACACCTTTGGGCATGCCGTCGAGCAGGCCAGCGGCTATGCCTGGAAGCACGGCGAGGCGGTAGCGCTGGGGTTGGTCGCTGCCGCGCGCCTGTCCGAAAAGCGGGAGTTGTGCCCGCCCGGCGTGGCGCGGAGAATCGAGCAAATGTTGGTCGAACTCGATCTGCCCGTTCGTTATCGCCACCTGTCTCCGGTGGATCTCTGGGACGCCATGCGGCACGACAAAAAGTGGACGGAAGGCGCCGCGCGTTTTGTGCTGATCACCGGGGAAGACCGGCTCGAAGCCACCGTCGTCAAGGATGTCACCCGGGGCGAAGTGCTGGCTATCCTGGAAGGTCTGCGGGAGGACGCATGAATATCCTGGTGCTGCACGGTCCGAACCTCAACCTGTTGGGCACGCGCGAGCCGGGCGTGTACGGCAGCGTGACGCTGGACGACATCAACGCCCGCCTGCAAGCCTATGCCGAGGAGCACGGCGCGGCGCTGCGTATTTTGCAGAGCAATCACGAGGGCATGTTGATCGATGCTCTGCACGCGGCGCGCGGCTGGGCGGCGGGGATCATCATCAATCCGGGTGGCTACACCCATACCAGCGTAGCCTTGCGTGACGCCATCAGCGCGGTGGATTTGCCTGCCATCGAAGTCCATCTTTCGAATATTCACGCTCGCGAAGCCTTCCGCCACACCTCGCTGATTGCCCCGGTCTGCAAGGGGCAGATCGGCGGACTGGGGTGGGTAGGCTACCGTCTGGCGTTGGAAGCCCTGTTAGAGATCGTGAGTCAGTGAGGGAGGAAACGGGTTGAACGAACGAATTATTGCGTTTCAGGGAGAGCACGGCGCGTATTCGGAAGAAGCGATTCAACGCCATTTTGGCGAAGGAGTAGAGACGCTCCCCTGTGAAACGTTTGGGGACATTTTCAAGGCGATCCAGCAGGGCAAGGCCACGCAAGGGATGGTCCCGGTGGAGAACGCCCTGACCGGATCGATTGCCCAGGCCTACGAACTGCTGACCGAATATGATTTTCGCGTCCAGGCGGAACACCTGCTGCCCATCCAGCATCACCTGTTAGCGCCCGCGGGGACGCCTATCGAAGATATTCAGCGGGTCAAGTCCCATCCGCAGGCCCTCGCCCAATGTGCCGAGACCCTGCGCCGCCGCGGGTGGGAGCCGGTGGCCAGCTACGATACGGCAGGCTCGGCGCGCGATCTGGCGCAGCATCCCGAACCCCACACCGGGGTGATCGCCAGCGCGTGGGCGGGCAAGCTCTACGGGTTGGAAGTGCTGGACAGTGGGATGGAAGATCAGCCCGGTCAGAACTCGACCCGGTTCTTTGCCATCGGCCTGGAAGACGCCCAGCGGCGTGATCCCAGCAAGACCTCCCTGGTTTTCGCCGTCCGGCACCGTCCGCGCGCGTTGTATGACTGCCTGGGCGTGTTCGCGCTGCGCAATATCAACCTCACCAAGATCGAATCGCGCCCGATGCGGGGCCGTCCCTGGCAGTACTGGTTCTACCTGGATTTCGAAGGTCACTGGCGCGATCCGGGTGCGGAAGCCGCCCTGGCCGAACTGCTGCGGCAGGCGTCCATCGTCAAGATGCTGGGGTCCTATCCGGCGGCGCTGGGCGGACCGAACAGCGGCGGATAATAAACGGCGGGTTCACCCGGTCTCGGATGAACCCGCTTTTGTTGGCTGCTGCGAGGATCGACCGCCGCCTTCATGCGACCCGGTTATCGTCGAGCGCCCCAACCATATACTGCACGATTTCCTGGCTGTCTGTTTCAGCGGTTTTCTTCTCGGTGACCTTGTGTCCCCGATGAAGCACAATGATACGGTCGGTGACGGCGAAAATGTCCGGCATGGTATGGCTGATCAGGAGGACCGGGACACCCTGCGTCCGCAGTTCCTGAACCAGGTCCAGGACTTTGCGCTGTTCGATTACGCCGAGGTTGTTGGTCGGCTCGTCCATGATCATCAACCGCGCTTGCCAGTACACCGCCCGCGCGATGGCCACCGCCTGGCGTTGTCCACCGGACAGGGTTTCGATCTGCTGGTTGTAATCGGGGATGTCGATTTTCAGGCGCTCCAGAACCTTTTGTGATTCGGCGAGCATGTATTTCTCGTCCAGCACTTGAATCAAGCCGCCCAGATAACGTTTCTTGACCTCGCGCCCCATGAAAATGTTGGCGCCCACCGTCAGATTGCCCGCCAGCGCCAGGTCTTGGTAGATCGTTTCGATGTGGGCCTTGCGCGCTTCGATGGGCAGCGCAAAGCGCACCCGCTGCCCTTGAAAGTAAATCTCGCCTTCATCCGGTTGGTACACCCCGGCGATGCATTTGATCAGCGTCGATTTGCCAGCGGCATTGTCGCCGACCAGCCCGACGACCTCGCCCGGGTAGATTTCCATGTCCACTTTGTTGACAGCGGTGAGGCCGCCGAAGCGCTTGACCAGTTGACGGACCCGCAGCATCGGTTCGCGTGCCTGAATATCGCCCTGCTGTTCAGTTGCCGTTTGCTCCATAACGCCTCTACTCCGATTTCACCCGACCCATGATCAGGTCACGGGATTGGTCAATCAATACGGCCACGATGACCACAATGCCAACGACGACGAACTGCCAGAACGCTTGCACGTTCAACATCACCAGGCCGGTGGTCAACACGGCAATGATCAGGGAGCCAATCACGGTACCCACCACGCTCCCCGCGCCACCAGACAGGCTTACACCCCCAATGATGACCGCGGCGATTGAATTCAGCAGCAAGGAGTCGCCAATCACCGCTGAACCCGCCGTAAAACGCAGGGTCGATAAGAAACCAGCGATCCCCGCCGTCGTGGCCGACAGCGTGTACAACATGATGATGTGGCGATCCACCGGGATGCCGGCGCGCAATGCGGCTTCCTGGTTGCCACCAATGGCATAGGTGTACCGCCCAAACGCGGTCTTCTTCAACACAAAAATGGCGATGACGGCGATGATGGCGGTGATAATGACAGGGTAGGTGAAGATGCGATCCATACTGCGCAGCAGCGCGCCGGTCACTTCGGGACGGCGCAGGAAATATACTCCGCCACCTTTGCCGCGCACCAGATAGATCAGTGACTCGTTGCCATAGTCACGAATACCTTTCGGCAGTCCGATAATCGTGGTGTTTTCGGAAAGCAACAGTGCTGCGCCACGCACAATGAACGAACCGCCCAACGTCCCGATGAAAACCGGAACCTTGAGCTTGGC